>CANQXH010000032.1 GCA_947627745.1 uncultured Oscillospiraceae bacterium | reverse complement strand
GCAGCTATACCTTAACACGGGTACTCTCTATTCGCTACCTTTTTTTCATCTTGTCACACATCATTGTAAACCCTACATCGCTTGGTGGGTTCGGTTGCTTCTTTGCTTGCTTTTTTCCATGATTTGTGTTATGATAGAAAGACGACTGAAAAAGGGGGGATGGGCGTGACGCTGGGCTATTGGCAGAGCCTGCTGCTGGGACTGGTTTCCGGGCTGACGGAGCTGCTGCCTGTTTCCGCCCCCGCCCACCGGGCCCTCCTGCTGCGGATGCTGGGACAGGACAGCGCCGGAAGCGTGATGCTTCTGTTCCTCCATGCCGGGGCGCTGCTGGCTTTGTATCAGAATCTGCGGAGCCAGATGCGCTATCTGAACCGTCAGCGGCGGTTGGCGGCTCTGCCCATGCGCCGCCGGAAGCGCCAGCCCGACCGTCAAAGTGTGCTGGAGCTGCGCCTGCTCCGCTCCGCCTGCCTGCCCATGCTGGCGCTGATTCTGCTGTCCGGTCTGTTGCCCGCCTGGTTTGAGAGTTTCCCAGTTATCTCCGTCATTCTGATTCTCAATGGGATTATACTGTATCTGCCCTCCCGGCTTCCCACCGGGAACAAAAGCGCCCACTGGATGACCCGGCTGGACGCCCTGCTCATGGGCCTGGCGGCTGGCCTGGGCGGACTGCCCGGATTTTCTTCCCTTGGCGCCGCAGCCTCTGTGGCCCAGATCCGGGGGGCCGACCGGCAAAAATCCCTGAACTGGGCCCTGCTCATGACCCTTCCCGCCCTGCTGGCCTGGATGCTGCTGGACGGGTACGGCATCGTCACCGCCGCCGCAGGCGGGGGGCTGGGGATCGAGCCGCTCTTTTTACTGCGCTGTGTTCTGGCGATGGCGGCGGCCTGGGCCGGGGCCTATGGGGCGATCCTGCTCCTGCGGTTTATGTCGGTCAATCTGGGCTTTTCCGGCTTCGCTTACTATTCTTGGGGCGCTGCCCTGTTTACATTCATTTTGTACCTGACCACCTAAGGAGGAACCATGGCAGAACAAAAACGGAAAAATCAAGCGTCCAGGGCAGCTTCCGCTGCCAAGGGCAAAAAATCCGGCTCCAAGTCCGGAAAAAAGGGGAAAAAGTCTGAATCCCTGTTTTCCCCCCGGTTTATCGGCGCTGCCGTCAGTGCGGCGGTGTTTATTCTGCTGCTGGTGCTGGTTTTGCAGCCCCAGGGAGCGCTGACGACCCTGATATCCAATGTACTCCAGGGCCTGGTGGGCAGAGTCGGATTTCTGGTGGCCATTCCCGCCGCGCTGTATCTGTTCATCATCCTGGCATTCAGCGGGAAACGGCCGGTACGGCTGCGGACGGCCTGCGTCATTGCCTTTGCCTTCCTCTGCGGGGCCGTGGGTCAGTTGGCGCTGAATCCGGATCCCAAGAACCTGGGCACCGGCGTGGGCGTGATCGGCGCGCTGTACCAGGGCGGGGCCGTGGGCAATACCGGCGGCGTCCTCTGCGGCGGGCTGGCCCTGGGATTGCAGTGGCTCTGCGGGACGGTGCTTGCCTACATGATCCTGATCCTGCTGGCGGTGCTGACGCTGCTGGGAGCCATGCAGATCACCATCCCCAGCATTGTCCGGGCCATTCGGAACCGCCCTCGGGCGGAATGGGAGGACCAGGAGGACGACGAGGATCTTCTGGAGCCCGCGGAGGTAGTGGTCAACCACATTGCCGCCAAGCGGATCGAATATGTTCAGCAGCGCCGGGAGCGGCAAGCCCAGCAGGTCCAGCAGGCCCAGCAGGCGCAGCAGCCGGCCCCGCCGGCGCCTCCGGCTCCTAAGAAGGAGCCGCCCAAGGCCAAACCGGCGGAGCGCCGCCCGTTGGACGCCAAGGCCAGCGAGATGCTCCGCCAGATCGACGCCGACGTGGAGTCCCCGGTGGCAGTTGCCGCTGTTCGGGTGACCGCTTCCCAGGAGGATGAAAACGAGCTGCTTTCCCCGCCGGTGACGGAGGAGAAGGTTGTCCCGGAGCCGGTTTTGGAGCCGCTGGAGACGGAGGAGGAGCCCGAGCAGGATTATCCGGAGGAAATGCCGCCCTTTGATATCGACGCGCCCATTCCGCCCGCTCCGGTGTTGGAGAAGCCAGCAGTTCCTGAAACGCCCGCTCCCGCACCCAAGCAGGTCAAGGTGACCGTGAAGGACACCAAGGCCGCCGCCGCGCAGGTCTCCCAGGAGATCGCCCAGCAGGCGGAGGAACAGAAGCCGGAGTACAAGTTCCCGCCCATCGAGCTGCTGAAAGCGCCCGCCGAGGGGGCGGCGGACGGCACCGCGGAGATGCGGGAAAACTCCCGCCGCCTGAACGAGACCCTGGCCAGCTTCAAGATCGAGGCACACATCATCAACGTCACCCGAGGCCCCAGCGTCACCCGCTATGAGGTGGAGCTGGAAAAGGGCGTCCGCCTGAACAAGCTGACCTCCGCCGCCGATGACATCGCCCTGAATCTGGGGGCCTCCGGCGTGCGGATCGCCGCCGTACCGGGGAAGATCTCCGTCGTCGGCATCGAGGTGCCTAATCAGACGGTGACCACCGTGACCCTCCGGGAGGTCATCGCCTCCCAGGAATTTGCCCGGGCCAAGTCCAAGGCGACCTTTGCCGTGGGCAAGGACATCGGCGGCAGCTGCATCGTGGGCAATATCGCGAGACTTCCCCATATGCTCATCGCCGGTACCACCGGCTCCGGCAAGTCCGTGTGCATGAATTCCATTATCATTTCCCTGCTCTATAAGGCCAGCCCCGAGGATGTGCGGCTGATCATGGTGGACCCCAAAATGGTGGAGCTGGGGATTTACAACGGGATCCCCCATCTGCTGATCCCCGTGGTCACTGATCCCAAGAAGGCCGCCGGGTCCCTCCAGTGGGCGGTCACGGAGATGATGCGCCGCTACCGGGCCATGTCCGACGCCGGCGTCCGGGATCTGGACTCCTACAACAGCATCATCGAGAGCCAGGAGATGGAGGGTGAGAAGCTGCCCAAGGTGGTGGTGATCATTGACGAGCTGGCGGATCTGATGCTGGTGGCCGCCAAGGAGGTGGAGGAGTCCATCTGCCGCATCGCACAGATGGGCCGGGCGGCGGGGATCCATCTGATCATCGCCACTCAGCGGCCCTCCGCCGACGTGATTACCGGATTGATGAAGGCCAACATTCCCTCCCGGATCGCCTTCGCCGTGGCCTCCGCCATGGAGTCGCGGATCATTCTGGACACCCAGGGGGCGGAGAAGCTGGTGGGCAAGGGCGATATGCTCTTCGCCCCTATCGGCAACGGCAAGCCCCGCCGGGTCCAGGGTTGCTTCGTCAGCGACCAGGAGGTGGAGGCGGTGGCGGAGTTCGTCAAGGCCAATTACGTCACGGACTACAACCAGGACGTGATGGACGAGATCGAAAAGAAGGCCGCCCAGACCGGCGGCAAGAACGCCGCTCAGGAGCCCGAGCCTACGGACGAGGAGCTTGCCGGGGACGAGATGCTGCCGGCGGCGGTGGACGTGATCTTGGAGACGGGCCAGGCCTCGGTCTCCATGCTCCAGCGGCGGTTGAAGCTGGGCTACGCCCGGGCCGCCCGGATCGTGGACGAGATGGAGGAAAAGGGCATCGTGGGCCCCTTCCAGGGCAGCAAGCCCCGGGCTATCCTGGTCACCAAGGAGCAGTGGGCCGCCATGCGGGGCGGAAGGGCGGATGCCCTGCCGCCTGCGGAGGACTTCTCCGAAAAAGAATAAAGCGTCGCGGCAGGTGGATTCCTGCCGCGATTAAATTTTATTTATTTAAAAATATATATTGACTTTAATAAAATTAAATGATATACTTAATTTAATTAAAGGAGGCGATCAAATGGCGATCTCAGTGATTCCCGATTGGATGTCCGAGCTGGAGGAGGAGGACTTATCGTTTATCAAGCGGTTCCTGCTGTCCTCCGGGTCGCTGAAGGAGATGGCATCCCAGTACGGCGTCAGCTATCCCACAGTGCGGCTGCGCTTGGACCGGCTGATCCAGAGAATCCAAATGGGGGAGGAGAATAACCGGGACCACTTCGTCAGCCTGGTCAAGCGGCTGGCCCTGGAGGAGCGGCTGGACTTTGACACGGCAAAGCTCTTGATCGTCGCCTACAAAAATTCCAAGAAGGAGGGCTCTTGATGCTGTTTCTCACTACCGCGAATGTCGATCCCCTGTACGCGGCGCTTCTGGCTGAGAATGCCGTAAGGCAGCCCCTGATTCTGGGCGTCTATGGCCTGACCATGCTGACGCAGTTCCTGCTGTCCACCAGGAAAAACCGATACTTGGGCTGGATCCTTCCGGCGCTGAGCGTGGCGCTGTCCTTCCTCAACGGATGGCCCTCCGCGCTCATCCCGGGCAGCGCCGGCTTTTTTGGGCAGCTGCTACAAAATCTGCTGCTGTACAACGTCCCGACGATCCCCCTGGTGGTACTCTACTTTGCCTGCCGCTGGCTGATCCGGAAGAAAAACTCCGTTGAAAAAATGAACATCCAGGACCTGTAAGGAGGGCCGCGAAATGCTGAAATTATTACCCTTCATTGAGCTGGCGCTGGTGGTACTGATTATTCCCCAGTTTATCTGGTCGGGGAAGGAGGAGTGGTGGAAGGGCTTGATCCTGCCGGGGATCACCTTTTTCCTGGCCTGCCAGATCGTGTACATTACGCCGCTGCGTGTCCTTTTTCAGGAATGGGCCCAGGCCAACATCCCCACCGCCGCATACCTGGCCGTCTACCTCCTCCGCAGGATCCCCATGTGGTACAAAACCCGCTCCCAAAAGAAGAACCCAAAGGATCTAAACGAGCTGGAGTGACCCTTCCGGGGCGTACCTTTTTATTTCAGTGTGGGACACACTGAAATAAAAAGGCAGGCAGTGAGTTCTCGCACCCATCAATCATCTTCCGCCCTTCGGAATGGAGGGCGGTATTTTTATGTGCGCACTGCTGCAATAGTCGGAGGCCGGATTCATACCTGGGGACATGCCCGCATACGTTTTTCCCGGGAGTGATGCAAATGCG
Organism: uncultured Oscillospiraceae bacterium; assembly: GCA_947627745.1. Lineage (GTDB taxonomy): Bacteria > Bacillota > Clostridia > Oscillospirales > Oscillospiraceae > Faecousia. Next base: position 16,876 of record CANQXH010000032.1, on the reverse strand, counting down.
GTGCGCTTGGCAAGCCTACTTAAATTTACTGCCGCCCCGTCTGCGGCAGAAGGTGGACGATCTGGGTCGGGAGGAGCTTCAGGAGCTGCGTCTGCGGCTGGGCCGTCCGCCGGAGCTGATTTTGCGGCGGGATTCCCGGTTTTTGCCGGAGACAGTCCGCCAGGAGGACCTGCGCTATGTGGTCAACGCCGCCAGCAGGTTTTCTCCCTGGTCCTCCGTCTCCGCCGCCCAGGGCTATCTCACCGCCCCCGGCGGCCACCGGGTGGGGCTCTGCGGGGAAATGACGGTCCAGGCGGACGGGAGCGTGACGGGCGTGCGGGAGGTCAGCAGCCTGTGCCTGCGGGTGGCCAGGGACTTTCCCGGCATTGCCCAGGGAGCGGGAACAAGCGGCTCCGTGCTGATCCTGGGAAAACCTGGAAGCGGGAAGACCACCCTCCTGCGGGATCTCATTCGTCAGCGCTCCCAGCAGGGGGGAAGCGTGGCGGTGGTAGACCAGCGGGGAGAGCTGTTTCCGAGAGCGGATGGGATGGACTGCTTTCCACCTGGCCCCCGTACCGATGTGCTTACCGGCTGTGGAAAGGCCCATGGCCTGGAAATGGCCATCCGCACCCTGGGGCCAAGCTGCGTGGCCTTAGACGAGATCACCGAAGAAGGGGATTGCCAGGCGCTGCTCCGGGCAGGATGGTGCGGCGTGGATTTGCTGGCCACCGCCCATGCCAAAAGCCGGGAGGATCTGCTGCGGAGGACCGTCTACCGGCCCCTGGCGGAGAGCCGGATCTTTGAGAAGGTCCTGATTTTACAGCCGGACAAGTCCTGGCGCATGGAAAGGATGGAATAATGAACGGAAAGCTGTTGGGGGCGATGCTGATTGTCCTGGCCTGCGGCGGGTTTGGATTTTCCCTGGCCGCCGCCCACCGAAGGGAAGAAAGCGCCCTGGCCCAGCTGATCCGGGGGCTGGATTTCATGGCCTGCGAGCTGCAGTACCGGCTGACGCCCCTGCCGGAGCTGTGCCGGCAGACCTCCGAAGAGCTGACCGGTCCGGTGGGACAAGTCTTTGCCGCTCTGGCAGAGCAGCTTCAGAGCCAGTCTCAGCCGGAGGCGGGGAAGTGCATGGCCGAGGCCCTGGCGGCCCAGACTGAGCTGCCGGATCAGGCGAAACGAATTTTGGGGGAGCTGGGTCAGACGCTGGGACGCTTCGATCTGCCCGGACAGCTTCAGGGGCTGGACGGGGCCCGGCAGAGCTGCCGGGGATGTCTGGAAGCCCTGTCCCACAATCGGGAGAGCCGACTGCGGAGCTATCAGACCCTGGGGCTGTGCGCCGGGGCGGCCCTGGCCATTTTGTTTCTTTAGCCTATGGAGATCGATCTGATTTTCAAAATCGCCGCCATCGGGATCATTGTGTCCGTCCTCAATCAGGTACTCTCCCGCTCCGGGCGGGAGGAACAGGCCACCATGACCACCCTGGCGGGGCTGGTGGTGGTGCTGATGATGCTGACCCAGAAAATTGCCGAGCTGTTTGAACTGGTAAAGGAGCTGTTCCAATTTTGACGGAGCTGTTTTGGAAGGGGGCGGCGGGGACCCTGATCGCGGCGGTGCTGGGTCTGGCCCTGGCAAAGCAGGGGAAGGACGTGGCGCTGCTGCTGTCCATTCTGGCGGGGTGCATGGTGCTGACCGCCGCCATGACCTACCTGGCCCCGGTGATGGATTTCTTCCGGCGGTTACAGCAGGCGGCGCAGCTGGACGAGGCTTTGCTGGGGGTGCTGCTCAAGGCTGTGGGCATCAGCCTGGTGGCCCAGATCGCGGGGCTGATTTGCAGCGACGCCGGCAACGCCGCCCTGGGGAAGGCCCTGCAAATTCTGGCGGCGGCGGCGGTGCTGTGGATCTCCCTGCCGCTTCTGGAGGAGCTGCTGGGACTGATTGAGAAGATTTTGGGGGAAGTATGAAAAGACTGCTGATCCTGCTTTTGATCCTGCCGCTGACGGCGGCTCCGGCCAGAGCCCTGGACTATACCGCCCCCGCTCCGCCGCCGGAGGCCCAGGCGCTGATGCCCCAGACCCAGGAGCGCTTTGGGGAAGGGCTTTTGGAGGTCTTAAAGGCGGTACTGCCGGAGATCCAGCCGGCGGTGGCGGAGGCGGCGGGAATTTGCCTGGCGCTGATGGCGGCGGCGCTGATCACCTCCCTGGCAGGCGCCATCCCGGGGTGCCCCAAGCAGGCGGTGGGGCTGGCCGGGGCCCTGGCGGTGGGAACGCTGCTGCTGCGACCCTCCGGTGCCCTGATCCGGTTGGGAAGCCAGACGGTAACGGAGATGAGCGAATACGGAAAACTGCTGCTTCCGGTCATGACCGCCGCCTTGGCGGCTCAAGGGGGCGGGACCGCCTCGGCGGCGCTGTACACCGGCACGGCGGTGTTTGACGCCGTGCTGGGGGCCCTGATCTCCAAGGTGACGGTGCCCATGCTGTATCTGTTCCTCTGCCTGGGAGTCGCCAACAGCGCGGTGGGGGAGGATATGCTGAAAAAGCTCCGGGATTTTCTGAAATGGCTGATGACCTGGAGTCTGAAGCTGGTGCTCTATGTCTTTACCGGCTACATGGGCATTACCAAGGTGGTCAGTGGCACCGCCGACGCAGCCGCGATAAAAGCGGCGAAGCTCACCATCTCCGGCATGGTGCCGGTGGTGGGGGGCCTGCTCTCGGACGCCTCGGAGACCATCCTGGTCAGCGCGGGGGTGATGCGCAGCGCCGCCGGGGTCTACGGGCTGCTGGCGATCCTGGCCATCTGCCTGGGCCCCTTCCTTCGAATCGGCGTGCAGTATTTGATGCTGAAGCTGACGGCGGCGGCCTGCGCCGTCTTCGGCACCAAGGAGACCGCCGGGCTGATCCAGGATTTTTCCGCGGGTATGGGGATGCTCCTAGCCATGACCGGGACCATGTGCCTGCTGCTGCTCATCAGCACCGTCTGTTTTTTGAAAGGAGTGGAATAGTGGACGCCCTGGGACCCTATCTGCTGCGGGTCACCGCCGCGGCAATCCTCTGCGCCATTCTCAAGAGCCTGCTGGGAAAGGAGGGCACCCCCGCCGCCATGGGAAAGCTGCTGTGCGGCGTGTTCCTGGCGGTGACGGTGCTTCATCCCCTGACGGCCTTACGCATGGGAAGCCTTCAGGTTTTCTCCCAGGATATTGCCTGGGAAGCCTCCCAGGCGGTAGCCCAGGGGGAATCTGACGCCGCCCAGGCCCTTCGGGCCGGAATAAAGCAGCGGGTGGAAGCATATATCTTGGACAAAGCCGCTTCCCTGGGGGCGGAGCTGACTGTGGAGGTGACGCTGACAAAGGATGCTCCGCCGGCGATTGCCCAGGCGCGCTTGGCCGGAAAGATCTCTCCCTATGCCAAGGCGCAGCTTTCGGACATTCTCACCAGGGAGCTGGGGATTCCAAAGGAGGCGCAGCAGTGGAACTGAAAAAGATCCTTGCCTTTCTGGGAAAGTACAAATTCGCGATCCTGATCCTGGCGCTGGGGCTGCTGCTCATGGCGATACCTGGCAGGACAGAGTCCACCGTCACGGTCCAGGAGACCCAGCCGGAACCGGAAAAGGACATCGCCCAGGAGCTTTCCCGGATCCTAAGCCAGATCCAGGGCGCGGGAAAGGTGGAGGTGCTGCTGACCCTGGAGGCGGGGGAGGAGACGCTGTACCAGTATGACGAAAACCTTTCCGACTCCGCACAAAACCGGGACACGGTCACGGTGACGGACGGCCAGCGGGGCCAGACCGGTCTGGTGCGGCAGGTACTGCCCGCTACCTACCGGGGCGCGGTGGTGGTCTGCCAGGGAGCCGACGACCCCAGGATCCGGCTCGCCATCGTGGAGGCGGTGTCTATGGCCACGGGCCTGGGTGCGGACCGGATCTCCGTACTGAAAATGAAATGATTGGAGGCATTTATATGAAAACTTGGAAGAAGAATTTCATCGCGGCGGCGGTGCTGGTGACGGTGTGCGCCGGGATCTACCTCAACTGGCGTTACAGCAACGAGGAAGCGGCTGTGAACCTGGAGGACACCCTGGACGCCGCGAAGCTCCTGTCCTCGGACACCTTGGTAATGAGCGGAGAGACGGAGAATCAGACCACGACCCAGGCCGAGTATTTTGCCGCCGTGCGGCTGTCCCGGCAGCAGGCCAGAGACAGCGCCGTAAGCCTTTTGCAGGAGGCCATGGCTTACAGCGAGGGCGGCAAGGATTCCCAGGTGGGCACTCAGCTGGAGGACATCGTCCAGACCGCCTTGGATGAGGCCCAGATCGAAAGTCTGGTCATCGCCAAGGGCTATGCCGACTGCGTGGCCTACATCAGCGAAGGCGGCATTTCCGTTGCGGTGGCCGCTCCGGAGGGGGGCTTGCAGCAGACGGACGTGGCGGTGATCACCGATATTGTGCTGAACCAGTCCGATTTCACAATCAGCGACATTCATGTGGTGGAAGTTCCCTGAGTTTTTCCCCCGGCCAGATCTGGACGGGGGAAATGCCCTTTTCTGGAAAATTTTCGTTGCATTTCGACAAGAACCGTGATAAAATAACATCCGTATGGGAACCCTGAAAAAAGGGGGGCTGCCGTCTTGGAAACGGAAACAGCTGATAAAAAAGAAAAACAAATCATAACTCCCGCCGTGGCGGAGAAGCTGGGGCGGCTGAAGGCGTTTTTCACCGCCCTTGGGTGGAAACGGATCCTTTGCGCCGCCCTGGCGCTGCTTCTGGCGGCCGCCTGGGTCTGGTATGCCTGCTATGACTACGGCCAGGCCAAATTCCAGGATGTGACCATCGAGCTGGGGCAGACGGAGCTGCCGGCCGGCGCTTTTCTCACCCCATACGGCGGGGCGGGGCAGGCGGAGTTTGTAACGAGTCTCAGCCAGATCAATCTGGCCCAGGTGGGTCGGCAGAGCGTTACACTGCGGCAGGGCCTGAAACAGGAGACGGTCACCCTTACCATTCAGGACACCACGGCGCCCACCGCGGAGTTTCGGGATTTGGTGGTTCCCGTGGATGAAAAGATCGATCCCGAGGATTTTGTGGCGACCTGCTTTGACCTGTCCGGCGTGGAAATTTCCATGCCCGCGTTCCAGATTCCCGACTCCAATGCGGACAGCACGGTAACGGTGACGGTGGCGGATCCCTACGGCAACCAGATCACCGGGAACTGCACGGTCTCCTATATTTGGATGAAGGACCAATTCTTCCTGGAATACGGCCAGACCCTAAGCGCCGACGATCTGGTGCTGGATCCCCAGCGCGACGCCCAGCGGATCTCTCAGGACGTCATTGACATGCTCAATTCCTCCCCGGTGGGGCAGTACACCGTCACCGGCGTCAGCGAAGGGCTGCCCCAGAGCTGTGTAGTGACCATTCAGGACACGTTGGGCCCGGAGGTGACCCTTCAGGAGAAGGCCATCTATCCCGGCGGCAGCGCGGAGCTGTCCGATTTTCTGGTGAGCGCGGAGGACCCCTCCGGCGTCGTTTCCGTGGAACTGGTGACGGAGCTGGACGTGAACACCCTGGGCAGACAGACCGTTACAGTCCACGCCGTGGATCCCTTCGGCAACGAGACCCTTGCCGAGACCATGCTCCGGGTGGTGGAGGACATGGAAGGGCCCACCTTCTCCGGCGCCTCGACCATGGAGGTGGCGCTGAATACCCCGCCGGACTATACGCTGTTTGTTACGGCCTCCGACTCCCGGGACGGGGCGGTGAGCTATACCTATGACGCCAGCGGCGTGGACCTTACCCAGATGGGCACCTACTATGTGGTCTACCGGGCGGAGGACTCTTCCGGCAATGTTACCACCTACAACCGCCGGGTGGAGGTCAACCACACCATGGCAGATACCCAGGCGCTGGTGGACCAGATGGCCGCCGCCTGCGCTGACGATCCCATCTCCATCAAGCTCTACGTCCAGAACCATGTGGGCTACAACTCCAATTCCGGCGCGGGAGATCCGGTATGGTACGGCCTGACCCACTATATCGGCAACTGCTACGTCCACGCTAGGACCCTCCAGGAGGTCATGACCAAGAAGGGGTACACCACCCAAATGATCTGGGTCAAGGATCACAGCCACTACTGGCTGATCGTGGATATGGGCGGCTACTGGCGGCATATCGACGCCACGCCCGGGCGCTCCCACGGTTGGACCCGGCTGATGACCGACCAGGAGCGGCTGGACAGTCTTTCCGGTCGGGATTGGGACCATTCTCTCTGGCCTCCCTGCGTATAAAGTCTATCGGCCCCGGAATTTCCGGGGCCGATTTTCCGGAAAAACGCAAATCTCCGGTTGTAATTTTTTGGATTTGTGTTACAATAAAAGAAAATTCATGCTTGGCGTGATATTGTTTGGGAGGTACCCTTATGGCAGAGAACAAGCAGTCCAAGTCCTACATCCAGCAGTACCAGGAAAATGGGAGCGTGATGATCTCCGAGGATGTGATCGCCGCCATCGTGGCGCAGGCCGCCGCCGAGGTGGATGGCGCCGCGGGTTTCAATGTCAAGCCCGGGGAGATCAATAAGAAAACCGTGGGCAAGAATCTGAAGATCACCATCGGTCCCGAGGACGAGGTCTACATCGACTGCACCATTTCCGTGGTCTATGGCCAGAGCGTCATCGACGTTGCCAAGGCCGTGCAGGAGGCCGTTACCAGCGCCCTGGAATCCATGGCGGGCGTCACCGTTGCCGCCGTGAATGTCAACGTGGGCGGCATCCTCCGGAAGTAAGCCCATGACGAGAGCCAACGCCAGGGAACTGGCGGTCCATATGATCTACGGCCAGAGCTTCACCGGCGCGGAGCCGGAGGCTGCCCTGGAAACACTGTTCGCCCCGGGGTACTACGAGACCCTGGCTCAGGAGTGCCCGGTCTATGAGGAGCGCCCGGATCCGGCCCAGATGGCCTACATCCGGCGGGTGGTTTCGGGGGTGTATGCCTACCGGGAGGAGCTGCGGCAGCAGATCCAGGCCCTGTCCATCGGCTGGGACGTAAGCCGGATCTCCCGGGTGACCAGAGCCATTTTGATGCTGGCCATGTATGAGGCGGCGTATGTGGAGGATGTGCCAAAAAACGCGGCCATTTCCGAGGCCGTTCGGTTGGCCAAGCTCTACGACGGAAAGGACACCGGCGCCTTTGTCAACGGCATTCTGGGGACCTGGGACCGGAGCCGGGAGGAGCCGAAATGACCGTTCTGGGCTTCGATACCAGCAACTATACCACCTCCCTGGCCTGGTTCGACGGGGAGCGGGGAGAGAACGTCTCTCAATTACTGCCGGTGGCGGCGGGCGCGCTGGGCCTGCGGCAGAGTGACGCGGTGTTTCACCATACCAGGAGCCTGCCGGAGCTTGCCGGCAGGCTTTTTTCCCAGGTTTCGCCGGGCTCTGTTCAGGCGGTGGGCGTCAGCACCCGCCCCCGGGCGGTGGAGGGCAGCTATATGCCCTGCTTTCTGGTGGGGTACAGCCACGGCGCGGTACTTGCCAAGGCGTTGGGGGTGCCGCTGATCCAGGTTTCCCATCAGCAGGGCCATCTGGCGGCGGCAGCCTGGGCCGCCGGGCGGATGGAGCTGCTGGACGAGCCCTTTTTAGCCTGGCACCTGTCCGGCGGCACCACGGAGCTGCTGTATTGCCGGCCGGAGGGCCGGAACGTGGCCTGCCGCCGGATCGGCGGCACCACGGACATCTCCGCCGGGCAGCTGATCGACCGGACGGGGCAACTGCTTTCCCTGCCATTCCCGGCGGGAAGGGCCTTAGACAAGCTGAGCCGGGGCGGGGAGGGGAAGGACGCCTTTCAGGTCAAAATCCGGGGGCTGGAATTCTCCTTCTCGGGATTGGAAAACAAAGTCCGGGACTATTCCCGGGACCATGCCCCGGCGGAGATTGCGGGCTACGCGCTGCGGTCCGTTGTCGGGGCGGTGGCCCGGGCCACAGAGGCGGCCCTAAAGGAAATGCCGGGCCTGCCGGTGCTGTTTTCCGGCGGCGTAGCTTCCAACTCCCTGCTGCGGGAGACCCTGGCCCCTCTGGGGGCCCTGTTCGCGCCGCCCCGGTTCTCCACGGACAACGCCCTGGGCGTGGCGGTGCTGGCCCATCGGGCTTTGGAGGAATGATATGGCGAAGATCTTATCAGTCACGCAGGTCAATGAATATCTCCGGGCCAAGCTGGACAGCGATGAGAATCTGGCGGCCCTGGCGGTGCGGGGAGAGCTGAGCAACTACAAGTGCTACCCCTCCGGTCACCACTATTTTACATTGAAGGACGAGGGCGGGGCGCTGAAATGCGTCATGTTCAAGGGGAACGCCCTCCGGCTTCGGTTCCGCCCGGAAAACGGCATGAAGGTCATCGCCATGGGGCGAATCGCCGTCTATCCCCGGGACGGGGCCTATCAGCTCTACTGTACCGCCCTGACGCCTGACGGCGTGGGGGACCTGTACGCCGCCTTTGAGCAGCTCAAGGCCAAGCTGGCGGCCCAGGGCCTGTTTGACCCGGCCCATAAAAAGCCCATCCCCCAATACCCCGGCACCATCGGCATCGTCACCAGCTCCGCCGGAGCGGCGGTCCACGATATGCTCCGCATTTTGCGGAAGCGCTACCCCCTGACCCGGGTGCGGCTGCTGCCGGTGCGGGTCCAGGGGGCGGAGGCCCCCGGGGAGATCGCCGCCGCCATTCGCTATGCCAACCGGTTTCAGCTTGCGGACTTATTGATCGTGGGCCGAGGCGGCGGGTCTATGGAGGATCTGTGGGCATTTAATGAGGAGGTAGTGGCCCGGGCGATTTATGATTCCCGGATCCCGGTGATCTCCGCCGTGGGCCATGAGCCGGATGTGACTATTTCGGACTTTGTGGCCGACCTGCGGGCCGCCACCCCCAGCAACGCGGCGGAGCTGGCGGTGCCGGATCAGGCCGCCCTGCGGCAGACCCTGGATTCCATGGCCGCCGCCATGGCCACGGCCCTGTCCCGGCAGATCAAGGCCGCCCGGCGGCACTACCAGATGCTGTCGGTCAGCCCGGCCCTGCAAAGTCCCGACGCCTACCTGGCCCAGCGGCGGCAGGCTCTGGCGCTGCTGCGGAGCCGCCTTACCGCCGCCCAGAGCAGAGCCCTGGCCGCCAAACGGCAGCGTTTTGTGGCGCTCACCGCCAAATTAGACGCCATGAGCCCCCTGCGGGTGCTGTCCCGTGGCTACGCCATGGTGCGCACGGACACGGGCGCGGTGCTTCGGTCTGTCGGACAGGCCGCGCCGGGAGATCTGTTGACGATCACGGTCAGAGACGGGCAGCTGACTGCCCAGGTGACGGAGCGAAAGGAGTCGGAATATGGAAAGCAAGACCTTTGAAGAGAAAATGCAGCGCCTGGAGCAGATCGTCCGGGCCATGGAGCGGGGAGACGTGGCGCTGGAGGAGTCTCTTGCGCTGTTCCAGGAAGGCACCGGTCTGGTGAGAAGCTGCGGCAAGCTCCTGGATGAGGCGGAAATGCAGGTGAAAAAGATCCTCACCGCCGAGGACGGCACTCCCCAGGAGGTTCCCTTTGATGAAGACCAGCCTTGAGACCACCTACCGGCAGGCCGTGGAGCGCTATCTGGCGGAGGCCTGCCGGGCGGGGGAGGAGCTTCCCCAAAGGGAGCTGTACCGGGCCATGGCTTACAGCCTGAGCGCCGGAGGCAAGCGGCTGCGGCCGATTTTTGTGCTGGAATTTTGCCGGATGTGCGGCGGGGACTGGGAAAAGGCCCTGCCCTTGGCAGCTGCGATCGAAATGGTCCATACTTACAGTCTGATCCATGACGATCTGCCCTGCATGGACGACGACGACCTCCGCCGGGGCCGCCCCACCAATCACAAGGTCTTCGGGGAGGCCATGGCCGTTCTGGCGGGGGACGGACTGTTGACCGAGGCGTTCTCCCAGATCGCCGCCGCGCCGCTGCCCGCCGAGATTCGGCTGCGGGCGGTGGCGCTCCTGGCCGGGTGCGCCGGTCCCCGGGGCATGGTGGGGGGCCAGGCGCTGGATATGAAGAGCCAGGAGCGGGTCTGCACGGAAGAGGAGGTGCTGGCCATCCAGAGCCGGAAGACCGGGGCCCTGATCCGGGCGGCCTGCCAAATGGGCGTGCTGGCCGGAGGCGGGGGAGAGCGGGCGCTTTCCGCCGCCGGGACTTTTGCCGAAAAGCTGGGCCTGGCCTTCCAAATTCGGGACGATCTGCTGGACGCCATCGGCTCAGAGCAGGAGCTGGGCAAGGCCACCGGGGTGGACGGGGAGAAGAACACCTTCCTCCGGCTCTATGGCCTGGACGCCTGCCAGGAGATGGTGGAAAAGCTGACCCAGGATGCGGTGGCCGCCCTGGAGCCCTTCCCAGACCGGGCGGCGCTGGCAGAGCTGGCGGGTAGGCTGACCACCAGAAGGAACTGAAAGTTATGTTAACCTATGAAGCAAAACGCAGCCCGGCGCGGATATCGTGCCGGGCGTTGGCTTTGACAGGAAGCGGAGATGGATTTGGAACCCCGCAAAACAACTGAAATTTACATAATATCATTATCATCAAAGGGATCGCCGCACTCCGGGCAGAATTTCGGGGGATGCTTGGGGTCCTCCGGCTCCCAGCCGCACTTGTCGCAGCGGTAGAGGGGTGCGCTGGCGGGCTTTTTGGCCCCGCACTGGGCGCAGAACTTGCCCTTGTTCACCGCACCGCATTTTTCGCAGGTCCAGCCGGCCTGGGGCCTGGGAGAACCGCATTCGGTGCAGAATTTACCGGTGTTTTCCGCGCCGCAGGCGCATTTCCAGGTCTCCTGGGCGGGGGGCGCGGGGGGCGTCTGTTGCGGCTGCCGCTGGCCCATCTGGAACAGGGCGTTGGCGTTGAGCCCGCCGGCCTGCTGGGCCATGCCCATGCCCAGGAAGCCCGTGAAGGCCCCGTTCTTGTTTTTGGCGGCCTCCTGCATGGCGGCGGCCTGGGCTCCAACCATGTGGGCGGCGGCCATATTGGGATCGCGGAAAACCGCGTTGCGCTGGAGCTCCTTGATGGCGGCCTCGTCCTCCGGGGAGGCGGTGACGGAGTTGACCCCCACGGACACCACGGAAATGCCTCTGAGGCCGCTCCACTTTTCGGACAGCACCGTGTTCATGGCCTCCGCCAGCTCCATGGCGTGGCCCGGCAGGGCGGAGTAGCGGATGCCCTGAGCGGAAATTTTGGCGAAGGCCGGCTGGAGGGCTGTCAGAAATTCGGATTTCAGCTGGCTGTCGAACCGGTCCCGGGTGTAGACCTCCTGAATATTGCCGCAGACGTTTTTATAGAACAGCATGGGGTCCGTGATCTTGTAGGAATATTCCCCGTTGCACCGGATGCCGATGTCCATGTCCAGGCCGATGTTGGCGTCCACCACCCGGAAGGGCACGGGGGAGGGGGTGCCGTACTTGTTGCCCACCAGCTCCTTCAGGTTGAAATAGTACACCCGCTGGTCCTTGGCGGTGTCCGCGCCGAAGGTGAACCGACGCTTCAGGGTCTCCCAGCTGCCCTTAATCCCCTGACCCAGGCCGCCGTAGAAAATGGTGGGCTCCGTGGAGGAATTCCAGGTGAATTCGCCGGGCTCCGCGGTGAATTCCACGATCTGGCCCTGCTCCACGATCATCATGCACTGGCCCTCGTTGACCGCGATCACGGAGCCGTTGGTGATGATGTTCTCCGAGCCTTTGGTATTGCTGCTACGGCCGGTGGTCCGCTTTTGCCCCTTGGCCGCCAGCACGTTTTCCGTCAAGGCGTCGCAGTAGAAATACTCACGCCATTGATCCGCCAGGACGGAGGACACTCCGCCCAGCGCCGCTTTGATCAGTCCCATAATTCGTTCTCCTTTATCATGAAATTTTAGAATTTACCGTGTCCACCGCCGTGACTTTGACCTCCGGAGCTGTGATGCGTCGAGCTGCCGCCGCCGCTTCCACCGCCGCCGCTGGATTCTGCCCGGGCCGTCCGGGTGACGTGGCTGTGGAGGAAAATGGTCTGGTTTTCGTAGAGCTGATAGCTCCCCGGCTGGACGTAACTCTCGGCGCTGCGCTGATGTCTGGCGGTATTCATCTGGCTGGCCATCACCGTCACCGTGATGCCGCCGGCGGCCGCGCCCACCCCGAGGCCCACCAGCAGGAACCGGAGAACGGGGGCCTTTTCAGGGGCGTAGACCGTTTCCTCCTGGGTGCCGGATTCGTAGGAGCCGGGTCCGTGGTAATCCGGGGCGTTGCCGTCGATGGGCGAACCCTGGGCGTAGGCGTCGAAATAGGGTTCCAGGGCGTCCAGATAGGCGCTGAAAGCATCGTAATATTCATCCTCAGATAGATACGGGGCGATCTGGGAAAAAATATACTGGATCCCGTAGTCCGTCAGAGCGTAAATGGCCTTGCCGCAGGTGCTGATGGCCCAGTCCCGGTACTCCATGGAAAGGAGTAACAGGACGCCGCTGCTGTCGCCGCCCAGGCCGTAGCCGTGGCTGTCGTAATAATCGTCGGCATAGGACTCGCTGTCCTGTCCGTCCAGGCTGTAAACCGTGAGAATGACCACGTCCATGCCGTATTTTTCCGAAATCTCTCCCGCGCGGGTCTCCAAAACCCGCTCTTCTTCTGCGCTCAGCAGCCCCGCCTCGTCCACGACCCGAGGAGTCCTGGCATAGGCGCTGGGCGTCAGGCCCAGCAGGAACAGAAGAGGCAGGAGAATTATCCAAACTCTTTTCATGGTTCGCCCCTTTACAGCCACAGCAGCCACTGGATTACGACGGCCAGCGCCGCTACCCCGCCGCAGACGGCGGCAAACCAGGCGGCGGTCCGCTTGGGGCAGATAGGGAAGGTGCCGGTGATCCGCCCGGTCTGACCGTTCATGGCGAAAACGTAGGTCTTGTCCTTGTATTTCGTATGGAGCATCCACACCGGCAGAAGAACGTACTTTGCCCGGTTGTGATCCACCCGGAGCTGCCTGCCCGTGGGGACCACGGTGGCAAAGCCCAGGAAGGTGGGGGCCAGCAGATCCTCCATGGAAGCCCCTACCCGCTGGCGCACCCGCTCCTGGCCCTGCTGGGACTCCACATCGTATTTGTCTGCCAGAAAGCCGGAGAGGTAGGCCGCCTCAAAGGGTACCGAGGCGGTGTAGTCAAAGGGCTCAATGGACTCCATCAGCCCATCGTCCAGCTTGCTGGAAGCGTCCATGGGAATTCCCTCGAAGGCTGCGGAGGCGCCCCGAGTCAGTAAGTAGTGGTCGGTACGGGTGTAGTTGTACTTGGCGTCCGACCAGACGTGGGTGAGGGTAGCGCTGTACCGGCCCCGGAAATTTCCCGCGCAGGTGTAGAGCCAGTAGGGGACATAGACGCCGGATATTTTCTCGATCCGCTGTTCCTGGGTAAAGAACTTGGGAAGCAGGGGCTTACTTTTGCACAGCTTTAAAAAGGCGGCCTTGGCGTCCTCCTTGGTGGTCTGGAAGGGAATGATCCCTTCCGGCTTCCAGCCCCCGGAGAGGCGGCCCGGAATGATCGCCGGATTCTCGCAGTAGGGGCAGAAGGTGGCGGCGGTATGCTCGTCGGTCATCAGCACGCCGCCGCAGGCAGGGCATTGGAAGGTGTGCATGGTCTGGGCCTCCGCTTCGCTCCAGGAGGCGGTGTCCGCGCTGTCCCAGACAAATTCATCCGGGGCGAGGGTGGCGTTATAGGCCCTAACCGCTTCGATCTCAAAGGTATTGCCGCAGTATTCGCAGGCCATGTTCTGCCCGTCCTGACTGAATTTCAGTCCAGCGCCGCAGCAAGGACATTTGTATTCCAATACCTGGTCCGTTCCGGCCATAAGCATCCCTCCTGACTTCTATTTTATCACAGCGAATAGCGCAAATCAACTGAAAATTCCTGGCGCCGCCCCTGGCTTGACTTTTTCGCCCAATGCCGGTATACTTATAATGGAAAGGAAGGATCTTAATGGACCGCGTTACCCAGGTCTCCGCCGCCCTGATTTGGGAGGGGGACCGTTTTCTGGCGTGCCAGCGCCCAGCTCACAAGGCGCGGGGGCTTTTATGGGAGTTTCCCGGAGGCAAGCGGGAGCCTGGGGAGACCGGCGAGCAGGCCCTGGTCCGAGAATGTCAAGAGGAGCTGGCCGTTACGGTGGAGGTGGGGCCGGTCTATGCCCAGGTCCTCCACCGCTATCCGGATCTGACCGTGGAGCTGACGGTGTATGAGGCCGTCGTCCGGGAGGGAAAGCTGACCGCTCTGGAACACAACGATCTGCGGTTTCTCACCCCGGCGGAGATCGATCAGCTGACCTTCTGCCCTGCGGATGATGTCATTTTGGAGAAAATTCAAAAAGTTGGGAGGCTATGGTATTGATTTACAAGGAATTTCAGGGGCTTCGCCTCTCCGCGCTGGGTCTGGGCTGCATGCGTCTGCCCGTCGTGGACGGCAAGGATGACCAAATCGACCAGGAGCAGGTCGAGGAGATGGTGGCCTACGCCCGGGCGCGGGGCATCAACTATTTTGACACCGCCTGGGGCTACCACGGCGGCAATTCCGAGATTGCCATCGGCAAGGCGCTGTCGGCCTACCCCCGGGACAGCTTTTATCTTGCCACCAAATTTCCCGGCTTCGCGCCGGAGAACATGGCAAGGGTAAGGGAGATTTTTGAAAAGCAGCTGGAAAAGTGCCAGGTGGACTATTTTGACTTCTACCTGTTCCACAACGTCAGCGAACGGAACGTGGAGGGCTATCTGGACCCCCAGTACGGTATTTTCGACTACCTGATGGAACAGAAAAAGGCCGGGCGGATCCGCCATCTGGGCTTCTCCACCCACGGCAGCCGGGCCACCATCCGCCGGTTCCTGGAGGCCTATGGGAAGGACTTGGATTTTGTCCAAATCCAGCTGAACTACTTAGACTGGACGCTGCAGAACGCCAAAGCCAAGGTGGAGCTGATCCAGGAGTACGGCCTTCCCGTCTGGGTCATGGAGCCGGTGCGGGGCGGCAGGCTTGCCAAGCTGCCGGAGGAGGACATGGCGGCGCTGAACGCCCTGCGTCCCGGGGTCACCGCCCCCGAATGGGCCTTCCGGTTCCTGCAAAGTGTGGATGGAGTACAGATGATTCTCTCCGGCATGTCCAACATGGACCAGCTCCGGGAGAATATCGCTACCTTCCAGACGGAAAAGCCTTTGAATGACCGGGAGCGGGCGGCGCTGGACGCCATTGCCCGGGAAATGATCCGCGGGAACAAGGTCCCCTGCACCGGGTGCGGCTACTGTACCGCCCGATGCCCCCAGGGCCTGCCCATTCCCCAGATCTTCAAGAGCCGCAACGAAAACACCCCCGCTCCCGAGGGGACCGGGCCCCTGGACTGCCTGGCCTGCCACAGCTGCGAGGTCGTCTGTCCCCAGGGCATCTCCATCGCGGAGCTGATGGCCCGCTACGCCGGAAAGAGGTAGGCTATGGAATGGAACGTAGACGCCTTTGGCGTTTTTAACCGGAAGTGGGCCCTGCTCACCGCCGGAGACCGGGAAAAATTCAACACCATGACCGTCAGCTGGGGCGGCCTGGGAACTTTGTGGGGAATGGATGTGGCCACGGTATATGTCAAGCCCATCCGGTATACCCACGACTTTATGGAAAGAAACGACTATTTCACCCTGAGCTTCTACCCCGAGGGCAGCCGCAAGGCCCTGGCGCTGCTGGGGACCCTCTCCGGCCGGGATGGGGACAAGGTGGCAAAATCTGGACTGACCCCGGAATTTTTGGAGCAGGGCGTGACCTTCCGGGAGGCGGAGACGACCCTGGTCTGCCGGAAGATCTACCGCCAGGATCTGGAAATAGCCGCCATGCCGGAGCAGGTGGTGAAAGGTTTTTACAAGACGGAAGCGCCCCACACCATGTACATTGGCCAGGTGGTGGCGAAGCTTTGCCCCAAGCTGTGACGGAGCTACCGGAATACACTCTGGTGCGCAGCCGGCGGCGGACCCTGGCCCTGGAGATCACCCCTGCGGGGCAGGTGATCGCGCGGGCGCCGCTGAAAATGAGCCAGGCGCGGATTCAGGCCTTTGTTCTGGAGAAGGCCGGCTGGATCCGAGTCCATCTGGCCCAGGCGCGGCGGCAAAACCAGCTGGCCGCCCAGGCCGGGCGGCTGACGCCGGAGGATATTCAGACCCTGCGGAAAGAGGCGGAGCCGGTGATTCGGGAACGGGTCCATTTCTTTGCCAAGGCCCTGGGGGTCACCTATGGGAAAATCACCCTGCGCTGCCAGCGAACCCGATGGGGCAGCTGCTCCGCCAAGGGGAATCTCAGCTTCAACTGCCTGCTGGCGCTGGCCCCGCCGGAGGTACAGGACTATGTGGTTGTTCATGAACTGTGCCACCGGAAGCAGATGAACCACTCTCCGGCCTTTTGGCGGGAGGTGGCGGCTTTGCTTCCCGACTATCCCGCCCGGCGGGAATGGCTCAAAAAGAACGGCCCCACGCTCCTGAACTGCACCCCATTTGTTAGACAATGTGGTATAATGTCTAACAAGTGGGGTGATTTATAATGCCAAAAGGAGTACCGAATAAACGATACACACGATACACACCGGAATTTAAGAAGCTGGTGGTCGAGACGATGCGGCAGGAACAGCTCAGCTATCATGAAACATGTCGTCGATTTGAGATAAACAGCAGAGCCCGGATCAAGTCATGGGAGCGAATCTATCTGGAAGAAGGCCCGGAAGGCTTTGCCGTCGAACGGCGGGGACGCAAAAGCACAGGCCGTCCGCCAAAGCAGTTGCCAAAGGAGGTGGAAGAAGATCTGTTAGCCGAAGTTCAGCGGCTACGTGCGGAGAATGATTACCTAAAAAATTTGCAAGCCTTGGTTTTAGAGGACGAGCGACGCCGGCACAAAAAACGCTG
>CANQXH010000031.1 GCA_947627745.1 uncultured Oscillospiraceae bacterium | reverse complement strand
GGAGACGGCCTACCGGGAGGCGAAAAAGCTCCTGCTCTACGGCCTGGTGGGGTCCCTGCTGCTGTCTGCGGTGATTTTCTTTACTAGCCCCTGGTATGTGCGCATTTTTAAGGTGGAAACCGGCATTCGGGAATTGACGGCTCAGATCCTCGCCGCCTACGCCGCGGTCATGCCTTTCAAGGTGCTGAACATGATCATCGGCAGCGGAATATTGCGCAGCGGCGGAAAGACCACCTACGTCATGGCCATCGACCTGATGGGCACCTGGCTTTTTGGCGTTCCCCTGGGCCTTCTCTCAGCCTTCGTGTTCCACTGGCCCATCCCCCTGGTCTATTTTACCTTATCTCTGGAAGAGTGCATCCGCTTCTCTGTTTCCCTCGTCGTTTTCAAGCGGCGGGGATGGATCAGGCAGTTGAAAGCGTGATGGCGGAAGACAGCTTGCATTGATGATATAATACAAGGAGGCATACAAATGGACATCACTTATATTTCCGGAAGCGAAAAGTTTAATTATAGGGTTTGCGCGATCATACTCTCGAACAATAAAATTCTGGCAATGCACGACGAACGTTCTCCATACTTTTATTTGCCTGGGGGCAGGGTTCAGATGGGAGAAACCGCTGAGCACGCGGTTGTCAGAGAAGTGGAGGAAGAACTGAATATCACGCTCCAAATTATTCGTCCTTTATGGCTGAATCAGAGCTTTTTCACCGAAGATGTTGACCATCTTCATTATCATGAGATCTGCGTATATTTTCTGATGGACATTGTCGGAACAGAGCTATTGGACAGAGGGGACCGGTTTACGCTCCATGAAGGCCGCCATACACATGACTTTGAATGGCTTGCGTTTGAACGGCTGCGGGATGAATACTTCTATCCGACATTCCTGAAAACGGACATTTTTGATCTTCCTGAACACTTTACCATTCGGACCGAGCATGAGTGATTGGCCAAATTCCCGCTTGACAGGAAGGAAATGGGAACGAAAGATCGAAACTTGTCCATATATATCAAGAAACAAGCCGAACCTGGTGCTATAATAGATGGCGGGTGCAAGATGAAGGATGTAAACGCGGTGGTCCTGGCGCAAGCGTATATTAAGGCGCGTCACACGGATGCGAAATTTGGTATTGAGAGCGTGTGCCGTGGGGTGGGATATTCCCGGCGTCAGCTTGACAGGCTGTTCCAAAAGCATCTGCGTATGACGCTCTATGAGTATATTAACGCCGTTTTGCTGAGCGAGAGCGCGGCGGAGCTGCTGGATACGGATCAGGTAGTCCTTGACGTGGCGCTGGACTGTCACTTTGGGTCCCATGAGGGCTACACCAGGTCCTTTGCCAGACGCTTTTTCGTGACGCCCAAAGAATACCGCAAGCGAAAGATCGCGATACCGCTCTTCACCCAGCACCCGGTCAATCATTACTATATCTTGAAAGGTGGACGAGCGATGGAAACAACGGCAATTTGTACAGTTACGCCTGTGACCAGGCCCAAAAGGAAGCTGATTTATCTGCCGTCACACGGGGCGACCGGCTATTTTGATTACTGTGAGGAAATGGGATGCCAGTGGGAGGGGTTGCTGAACAGTATCCCCGAAAAGTTTGACGCCGCCGCGCTTCTTGAGTTGCCCGATTTTCTTCAAACAAAGGGAGAAAGCAAGATCGCGTCCGGCGTCGAGGTGCCGCCGGACTACGAAAAGCCTCTGCCTGCCGGCTACCGGGTCGCGGAGCTTCAGGAATGTATCATGCTTTACTTTCAAAGCGGGCCCTATGAAAATCCCGATGATTTCGGAACTGTGATCGCACAGGTTCTGAAAGCGGCTAAAAATTACGACTTTGAACGCTATGGATACAGACCTGCCAATCAGATCGCGCCTACATTCAATCTGGGGGCAGACCCCAAAATTGGAGCAAGAATCGCGATTCCCGTGATCAAAGAATAAACGGAGACTTTTTTACGGAGCCGGGATCCGGCTTCATTTATTGAGAAGAATACCCCATCCAGCGAAAAACGGCGAAACGAAGTCAGCGGAAAAGGTTATAGAAAATCCCAGAAAACGGCTGGTTTTCGGGGATTTTGAATGGTTTTGATGGAATTTTCGCGCTTTGTTAACGATTGGAGAACTGGGGCGCGCGACGGGCAACCTTACAGCTATTATACCACTACGATGTGAAGAAATCTACCTCGGGAGCCCTGCAAAATCAAAAGCCCGTCTGTGATTCGACCGAAACATTCAGCCGCCGGGAATCTCTCCGACGAGATCAATGAAGCCTACCAGCGCAACATTTGCGCGGGGTACTACTTGACGAAGTGGATAAGCTCCATGGGAACAAAAAGGCGTAAGCAGTTATAGTCTGTAAATCGGACCAGCTTATCTGTCGCCTCGTCGCCTCATGGGGGTAGGACAGGAACACAGGAAACGCGAAAACGGGCAAATTTGCCCCGTGTGCGGAGAGCCGGGAGAGACAGTAAATGGAGAATTGGACGGAATCGCGCTGTCTGATTTCGTTGCGGGAATAAGCGCCGGGGTTGCTGTCGCGCTCCGGCGCGTTTCACGGCGGGTTGTAATGCCGCCCCCGCAAAGACTTTTGACGGTTTTGGCCTGTTAAAAATGACGGCGCCGTTTTTCCGGCCCTGACGCCGGGATACGGCGCCGTAATTCCCAAACCGCCGATTTTTCAAAGACTTTTTACGGCGCCGCCGCGGGAACAGGGGTGATACCAATGAATAAAGAAACGGCGACCCATAAAGCTTCAAAACGCGGAGTCGGCAGCAGTTCTCGGCCTGCAGTCGGCTCCGCGTCTATGCGTCTGGCTCGTTTGTGATTATTCTTCGTTGGTAAATGGAGATATGGGAGGACACGTTTCGCCGTGGAACCGATTAGGGGAAAAAGGAATTGCCTTTTTACCGCTTATTCGCTTTTTTCAATTCCTTTTGGGCGGCTTTGATCACACGCTGTAGCTCGTCAAGCTCCTGCTCCAGAGTTTCAGCGATATAATCTCCGGTAATCACAGCGGCACGGATCATGCAGGCGGTACTTATAATGGCGTCCTCCACCTCTTTTCCAAGGCCCAGGAGCTGCAGAGACCCGGTGCCGTTTTCATCGTACAGCACCACGTCCGGAATTCCGTTTTGATCCGTATCTCCGAAATACAGATTGAATTCTCCGTCGCCGGTGAGATCCACCGCCAGCGTGTCGATATCGCCGTCGCCGGTGGTATCCAGCAGGGCCAGATCCGCCTCCTTATCTCCGTCAATATCGATTAGGATCTCGTCTTTTCCGCTGCGAAGCAGCGTCTTGTGCCAGTCGCGGTCAAATCTCATTTTGGTTTTCAATTTTCTCAGGGTTCCCATAGTCAATTACTCCTTTCTTTGGAACACTTGGAACAACCGGCGCAGCAGTCCCAAAGCTCCGTGGCTTTCGGCGTCCACTTTTCGGCATAGCGGGAGGTTTTTTCGCACAGATGCTCGGCGCTTTCCGGGCTTTGGTAGTCGGTGTTGACCGCGCCTGTCTCACTGACCATTTTCGGAAGAAGATCCGGATTTTCCAGCATGGGACACGGGCGAAGCATATTGTCATTGAAAGGCTGCCCGTTGTGGTAGGCCATGAACAGAGGGCTTTGGAGCGCGTCCAGAAGGGTCGTGTTGTGGATATTGCAGTTGGAATAGTGGATAAACACGCACGGCTCCACATCGCCCTTGGCGTTGATATGCAGATACCGCCTGCCTCCGGCGATACAGCCGCCCACATATTGGGCGTCATTCTGGAAGTCCATGGTGAAAATGGGCTTCGTTTCACGGAAAGCACGGATGTTGCGCATCACCGTTTCCCGCTGTTCCGGGGTGGGAAGAAGCTCGATGGCCGCATCGTTGCCCACGGGCATATAGTGGAAGAACCAGCAAAACAGCGCGCCGGATTCGATCAGATAGTCGAAAAATTCCTCGCTTGTGATATCCGCGTAATTTCTGCTTGTGTAGCAGGTGGAGATGCCAAAGAGCAGGTGGTGAGACTTCAAAAGCTCCATGGCGCGCTTGACTTTTGCATAGCTTCCCTCTCCACGGCGGCTGTCGTTTGCTTCCTCAAAGCCCTCCAGAGAGATGGCGGGAACGAAGTTCTTGACCCGCAGCATCTCCTGACAGAACGCTTCGTCAATCAGGGTCCCGTTGGTAAAGGACAGAAATTCACAGTCCGGGTGCATTTCGCACAGCCGGATCAGGTCGGCTTTGCGCACCAGGGGTTCACCGCCGGTATAGATGTACAGATACACGCCCAACTCTTTTCCCTGCCGGATAATGGAGTCAATGGTTTCCAGACTCAGGTTCAGCTTGTGTCCGTATTCCGCCGCCCAGCAGCCGGTGCAGTGCATATTGCAGGCGGAGGTGGGGTCCAAAAGGATCGCCCAGGGAATATTGCAGCCGTATTTCTCGGCCATATCGTTCTGCGTGGCGCTCCCTTTCAGGCTGCCGTTAAACAGAAGATTCTGGAAAAACGCTTTCCGGACGCCGGGATCCAGCTCATATGCCTTCAGGATCAGTTGATACCAATTTCCTTTTTCTTCGATGGCTTGACGGACTGCCGCGCGCTGGCTCTCATACCAGCCGCTGGGGGAATGTCTGTCAACAAACGCCATCAGCTTGGGGATGTTTTCCTCTGGAGCGTTTTCCACATAGTTCAGAGCCTGATTGATCGCGAAATTCTGCATTGCGGTTTTCAAAGAAGTATTCATATTTTTTCTTTCCTTTCTATCACTATTTGAAACGAGAACCGACTCAGCATCCTGAGTTTCAAGCAAAGTATACTGTGAAAAAACGCGAAAGTCATGGGACATAAAGAAACGCGCGTCCCAAATTAGGACGCGACGCTGACTTTGTTCCTTTTTTGGACGCGGCGGGCTGTTTGTCCCTTGCAAGGGGGCGCCATTAAGAGTATGATCCTACACAGTAACATCCATACCTTTTGCGCCACGGAAGGAGCAGTGAAAATGGAGAGCAGTATATCTAAAATTTTAGTGGGTTCCATCGTAAAAAGGACACTGAAGGAAATGAAAGAGAACCCGGATCGCGGGATTCGGAATCTTGTGGATATGGCGCTGCAGTTTTCGGGCGGAAGATTTCAGGAGGATTTTTTTACAACGGCCCAAACCATGCTTCAAAATGAAAACAGCGCTTACTATCAGCTGGTGCGGGAAGTGGTGACCCATGCGGATACCGACCGGCTTTACACCTTCGGAATGAATCTCGGATATAACGGATGCATCGCTGGCACGCAGCGCATCCGTGAAAACGAGCAGAAGCTGGGGTGCAACATTCCATGGGCTGTGCCCATCCAAATCGGCACGGTCAATTTTGCGGATAAAGAACCGGACTATCAGACGGCAATCCGTTCCGGCGAGGGACTTGGGATTTATTCCTGGATGCTTTTTGCCGGCAACCAACCGCAATGCGTTCTGCCGCTTGTAAAAGCACATCCGGACAGCGCCTTTTTTCTGTTCTGCGAACCGGAGGGACTGACTTCTGAATTTCTGGATGAGGCGGCCGAATCCTATAACCTGATGCTGGTCATCCGTTATGATGAAGATGCCGGGGAATTATATTCTCGGCTCCGTGATTTCGGGCTGCTGTATTCCGCATGGTTTTCATACGGTCAAAAGGATTTGCAATCCATTGTAAATGGGGATCTTTTTTACAGCGTACAGCAATTCTCTCCTGCCTTTACGGTACTCCTGCCGGAACAGGGCTGCCCGGATGCCATTTCGCGGCTTGTCTATCAGGCTGTGCAGCAGGCGCGTAAGGAACAAAGATACCATACCATGCTTTGGGATCTGAAGGGAGACAACCGTACAGTAGATCATATCATTTCCAATGATGTTTGTTGTGTCTTGTTTGATACGGATGGAAGCCTGTGCGATTGGAGCGGGCCGGTAAAAAGCGGGCGGTACAATCTTTTTCAAAACGACTTGAAGGAAATTTTTGTGCGTGCGTGCCCGAAGAAAGGATGTCTAGCAGTATGAATCCAGGAAAAATCGGCGTTGTAGATGTGGGCGGTGGGTTTCGCGGCGTCTATGCCGCGGGCGTTATGGATTATTGCATGGATCAACAGATTCAGTTTGACGTGGGGATTGGCGTTTCCGCTGGAAGCGCCAACCTGATCTCTTATGCGGCCGGACAGCGCGGGCGCAATCTCCGGTTTTATACGGAGTATGGACGGCGCAGACAGTACGCCGGGATTGGGAATTTCCTGTTCAAAAAAACCTTTGTGGACTTAGACTATGTTTACAGCACCCTGAGCAATTCAGATGGAGAAAATCCCTTGGATTATTTCGCCGCAATCGCCAGTCCTATGGAGTTCGTTGCCGTTGCCACCGAAGCGGAAACAGGCCGCGCGAAGTATTTTGGAAAACAGGATATGTCGCCGGACGATTACAGTATTATGAAAGCGTCCAGCGCGATCCCGTTTGTCTGCCATCCCTGTTCGGTAAAAGGGATCCCGTATTTTGACGGCGCGTTAAGCGATCCGGTCCCCATCCAAAAGGCTTTTGAATGCGGGTGCGAAAAAGTCGTTCTGCTTTTGACCTTGCCGGAAAACACGGTGCGAACCTCCGATAGAGACAAAATACTCGCCGCCCGAATTCGAAAAAAATACCCGCTGGCAGCGGAAAAGCTGGCACAGCGGGCAGAACAATATAACAACGGCGTGGAAATGGCACGCAAACTGAGCGCGGAGGGGAAGGCCTTGATTATTGCGCCTGACGACACCTGCGGCGTCAGTACATTAAGCAGAAACACCGAAGCGCTCCATAGGCTCTATGAAAAAGGATACCGGGACGGAGAGCAAATCCAGTCGTTTATTCAATGACTGTTATGTTCCGGGCCAAGCGCTTCGGCTCCGGCTTCCGTGGAATTCATTTCCCTATAAATCGCCACCGCTCCGCCTTGAATGATTTGCTTGATTTTTGTGACAAACTCTTCCGGCGGCATACATTGTTTCTCCATCAGCCATCTTTCAATCGCGCAGAGCACGGCGTCCGCGAAAAAATTGATGGTGAACTCGTCGGCGGCGTCATCGCTGAGAAATTGAGTGATTCGCATTTTGATCAGGGGAAAGAGATACTCCCGAAGATGGTCAGCTAAAGAGTTTTGGCCTTTGATCAAGAGTGCCTTGCGGTAAAACGCCCTGTTTGCGTAAAAGTGTTCGCAGGCCCGCTCGATCAGTTCCCAGCGGTCATCGGAGGGCAGATCTTTCGTGCTGTCCCTGGCGAACGAGATAAACTCCGTATCGAAGATCCAGTTGACCAGATCGTATTTGTCTTTGAAATGATAATAAAAGCTCTTTCGATTCATATCGCACCGCTCGCATATCTGCGCGATCTGAATTTTATCGAAGGGCATTTCCTCCATAAGCCCCCGCAGTGCGGCGGCCAGCGCCCGTTTCGTAATATTGGAATCTGCCATCCGGTTTTCCTCCCTTACTGTCATCTCGGGATGCCAGGATATCCCGACATATCATCTCGCTGCCAAACTTGGCGATCCGCCGTGGATAAAAAGAACGAGCCTTACCCACCGCGGCAGATAAGTCTCGTCGTTTCAGATGATACCAGGAAAGACTCCGGTGTGTTGGAATCACCGCACAAAGGTGCCGACTACTCCCTTATTCAAAGCAATTATATCATGGAATCCGCGTTTTTTCAACTGAATTCGGAAACTCCGTTTTGGACAGATAACGCTCTGTGTCCAAAAAAGTAACAATGTTCGTCCCAAGAGAAAAGTCCGCCGGGCGGACAGCTTTGGGTAATGAAGTCTCACGTTTTTTAGAAAACCCCCAATATAGAAGCGAAAGGAGCTGTGACTGGAAGGCCATAAAAAGCGCGAAAAGCGAGAGCCACGATAAAGCCAGCAAAAGCTGCCGTTTGCCGCATGGGTCAGCCTCTCCACCCACGCGCCGTTTCCTTTCCGGCCTTTTCCGCTTCTATCCGCTTGTGGGTCGGGGCGTGGGTCGGCTGTCCGGCCCACCGGCAACCCGTACCTTTTCCCTCGAAAAGGCAACAAAGATCCCGGAAATCATACGATTTCCGGGACCTTTTGGAGCTGCTAGCCAGATTCGGACTGGCGACCTCATCCTTACCAAGGATGCGCTCTACCTGCTGAGCTATAGCAGCATTTTTCAGACAGCTTCGCTATTATAGCGCAGGATCTGAAAAATGTCAAGAGTTTTTCCGCGCTTCCGGGGGAATTTTTTGCGTGGAGTTGTCGCAAATTCTCTCTTAAAACTTGAAGTTATCCAACAATAGAGATCCGCCTTTGATCCCGATAAGATCAGAGGTGGAGTTTTGCGGTGAAACCTCCGGAAAGCTTTCGTTATTTCAGCGCGGGGATGGCAATTGTCCCCTCCCATTCTCCATCCCAGAGGATGGTGAAAACATACACCGGCTGGAAAAAGCCCTTGGAATCGGCTTGGTAGGTAAGGGTATAGCCCAAAATTTGGGCTGTCCGGGCAGCAAAGTCGCCATACACGAAAAATTGGCCCTTTCGCAGCCGCTCATAGGCTTCCTTGGGAGAACGGATCGGAACGGCTTTCTCTACCTCCTCCGCCTGGGGGACCCGGTATTCTACCTCCTTGATCTTGCCCTCAGCAAGGTAGGAGACTCGGATGGTCCCGCCAAGAGGATAGTCATCCGTCACCGGGAGGGTGAAGGTGTGCCACTGTTTTCCATCATAAGAGAAGTCCGCCTCCGCCGGGATCTGGATCTGAATTTCGGAGAGCAGCGCCGTCAGGGTTTGACGGTCCGCCGGACGGTAATCCATGCCCCGCCAGGCGTCGTAATTGCCAAGGGTGAAGCTGCCGTCGGCATAGGAAACGGTCATCTGCCAGCCGGGGGCGCCATAAGTGGTGTAAATCACTTGGTCGTCATAGTATAGCCTTTCCATCGGAAATTCCGGGTCCTTTTTTGGGTCCACCACGTCGATCCACTGCTGGAGCAGGGCGTCGCAGTCCGCCTGGGAGAACCGTTTGCCTTTGCAGATGGGGACCTCCTCGGCCTGATCGGGCAGGTCGCAGGAGACGGTCCAGGCTACGTTCTTGACATCCACGGTGTAGGATGGGGCGATGGCCAGGTTGCCGTAGGGCTGGATGAAATACAGCCCCACAAAGCCCAGTACCACGGCCAGGAAGCCCCCCAGCACCGTCCCCGCCGGGAAAAACGCCTTCTTCGGCGCTCTTTCCAGGAGCAGCAGGACCATCGTCACCGCCGCCCAGCCCAGGACGGCCCCCAGAGTGTTGCACATGAGATCGTCCACATCGAAGGTCCCCGCGCCCAGCAGAAACTGGGCGGACTCAATGAGCAGGCTGAGGCCCAGGGCCGCCAGCAGGGAAACATACCACTTTCGTGACTGCCGCCCGGTCAGGGGCAGCAGCACCCCCAGGGGGACGAACACCGCCGTGTTCAAAATGGGGTTGAGCCAGGTCTGTACCGTGAAGCCGTTCCACGCCTCCCGAAAGGACCGGAAAAGGTGCAGACTCACATGTCCCTGCCCCCGTCCCAGATCCAGAGCGGCAAAACTGAAATCCCGAAACACAGTGACATACACCAGCCCCGCCAGGTAGCACAGCAGTCCCCAGAGGAAGAAGCAGCGCAAGATCGACACATATTTCTTCAAAACGTATTTCCGCAGAACGGCCCCAAGAATGACGGCCAGCAGAAGCCCGCCCCATATTGGGAGCAGGACCTTTACGGCGGACAACAGAAGACTCAGAAGATACCTTATAAAATTAGCCATTGACCTTTCCCGCCCTTTCTGCCCTCAAAATAGCACGTTCCATTTTCACCGTCAAGGGGGTTAAGGGATTCTTATAGAAACCTTAAAATTCTTAAAAATTAAGGCCGCGGACTTGCTTTAGTCCGCGGCCAGTTCTTCGATTTCCGTCTCCGTCAGCTCCCGGAAGCCGCCTCTGGGCAGGTCCCCCAGGGTCAGGGGGCCCTCCTGCCGCCGTTCCAGATAGGTCACCGGCAGCCCCCGGGCGGCCATCATCCGGCGGACCTGATGGTATTTCCCCTCCCGGAGGACCACCAGACTCTCCCCGGGACCCAGGGGGCGAAGCACGGCGGGGAGGCACTTGGTCCCGTCCCCCAGGACCAGCCCGGAGGCAAAGGCGTCCACATCCGCCGGACCCGCCGCGCCCTCATGCTGGGCATAGTACACCTTCTCCACGCCCCGCCGGGGGGAGATGAGCCGGTGGAGCAGTTCCCCGTCGTCGGTCAGAAGCAGCAGCCCTTCGGTGGCCTTGTCCAGACGGCCCACAGGGTTTAAGTCTCGGTATTTTTCCGGCAGCAGGTCCAAAACGGTGGGCGCGCTCCGATCCTGGGTGGCGGTGAGATACCCCGCCGGCTTGTTCAGCAGCACCACGCGCCGTCCCTTTTTCCCCAACTCCGCCCCGGAGAGGGTGATTTTTTGGACGGCTGGGTCGATCTTCCGCCCGCCGTCGGTCTCCGGCGCGCCGTCCACCGCCGCCTGGCCGGCCTTTAAAAGCTGCCGCACCTGGCTGCGGGACAGCCCGCTGGCCTGAGAGAGAAATTTATCCAGCCGTTCCATATTGCCTCCAATATTCCGGTTCTATCCCTCGGGACAAGGGAATAGGCTTAACTGCCAATTCAAAACAGGAGGGATAAACCATGATGGTAATGACCGCGAAGGTCGATAAGAAAAAGATCGCCCTGATCCTGACGGCAGTGGCGGTGGTGGTTGTGGCGCTGGTGCTGTTCCTGCGGAGCGGGGATTCCTCGGCCCCTACGGCGGCGCCCTCGGTGGCCACCAACGACGGGCGGGTCAAGTTCCTGACGAGCTTCGGCTGGGACGTGGCCAATTCTCCGGTGGAGAGCAGCCAGGTCCGGATTCCCAAGGAGCCCACGGAGGTATTTGAGCGCTACAACGCCCTGCAAAAGAGCCAGGGCTACGATCTGAGCCAGTTTGCCGGGAAAACGGTGATGCGCTACGTCTATAAGATCAACAACTACCCCGGCGCCACGGATCCGGTCTATGCCACTGTGCTGGTCTACAAGGATCAGATCATCGGCGGAGACGTGACGGACACCGCCGCCAAGGGCGTAATCCGGGGCTTCCAGATGCCCCAGAAGACCTCAGCGGCCTCCCAGCCCAGCAAGCCCACCGTCCAGGAGCCTGCCCCATCCCAGGGGACCGTGCCGCCCTCCACCTGACGCTTCCCGCTCCCGGCCCCGCCGGGAGCTTCTTACTGCCCTCTTGACAATCTGGCGAACGCGTGGTATGCTGTAAAAAAGAATCAGGTGTCTTCAGGGCAGGGTGAAAATCCCGACCGGCGGTACAGTCCGCGAGCGCTCCGGCGCAGAATCGGTGCAACTCCGATACCGACAGTGAGGGCAGTCCCGGCCGCTTTGGCGGCAGACGGGGCTCCGAGTCTGGATGGAAGAAGATGCGTGGCAGGACCACGTTTATTTTCGCGCCCTGGGGTTTTCCCCGGGGCGTATTTTTGATTTACGAGGTGTTTAAAATGTTGGAAAATTTGCGGACCCTTTGGACCCAGGTCCAGGCCAATCTGGCGTTTTTGGGGATGTGTGTGCTGATCTGCGCCGCCCTGGGCCTGGCGGCCTGGCTGGCGGAGCGGTATCTGCCGGGAAGGCGGACGATCTCCGCCACCCGGCGGGTGGCCATCGTGGCGGTCTGCGCGGCGCTGGCGGCGCTGCTGCAGCTGTGGGACTTCCCGCTGCCCTTCCTGGCGCCGGACTTTTACAAGGTGGACTTTTCCGAGGTGCCGCTGATGCTCTGCGGGATGTACATCGGTCCCACCGCCGTGGTGGTGGGGGAGGCGGTCAAGACCCTGCTGAAGCTGCTCCTCAAGGGCACCAGCACCGCTTTTGTGGGGGAATTTGCCAATTTTGTGGTGGGCTGCGCCTACGCCCTGCCGGCGGCCATCGTCTACCAGGTGGCCCACACCCGGAAGGGGGCCTACTGGGGCCTGGCCCTGGGCACGGCGGTAATGACGGTATTTGGGAGCCTGTTCAACGCCTTTTTCCTGCTGCCCAAATTCGCGGAGCTTTACGGGATGCCCCTGGACGCCATCCTGGCCATGGGCACGGCCATCAATCCGGCCATTACCGGCTTGGGCAGCTTTGTGGCACTGGCGGTGGCGCCGCTGAATTTCCTCAAGGGACTGGTGGTGTCCTTGCTGACGGCGCTGCTGTATAAAAAGGTGGCCCGGCCCCTGTTCGGGAAGGAATGAGCCCCCGCGGTCCGGATGCCGCATTTAAGGCCATTCTAGCATAATTCCCCCGCCGCCGTCAACCTTTGGAAAAATTCCCGATCTTTTTTTGAAAAGATGTGCTACAATATAGAAAAAAGGGGGAATGGATTGTGCCGCTGAACATTGTCCGCAACGACATCACCAAAATGAAGGTGGACGCCATCGTTAACGCCGCGAATCCCAGCCTGTTAGGCGGCGGAGGCGTGGACGGGGCCATCCACCGGGCGGCGGGACCGGAGCTGCTGGAGGAGTGCCGTGGACTAGGCGGCTGCGAGACCGGCTCCGCGAAAATCACCGGCGCTTACCGCCTGCCCTGCAAATATGTGATCCATACCGTGGGCCCGGTGTGGCATGGCGGCCTTTTTGGAGAGCGGAAGCTGCTGTCGTCCTGCTACCGGGAGAGCCTGAATCTGGCCCGGGACGCGGGCTGCGAGAGCGTGGCCTTTCCGCTGATTTCCTCGGGCGTCTACGGCTATCCCAGGGACCGAGCCCTGGACGTGGCGGTGGAAACCATCGGGGCGTTTCTCCGGGACCATGATATGACGGTGTACCTGGTGGTCTTCGACCGGGCCTCCTTCCAGATCGGGGAGCGGCGGTTCCAGGACATTGAGAGCTACATCGACGATCACTATGTCGATCTTCGCCAGGACAAGGCCAGAAGAGTCCAGAGCGTGGGCTTCCCCCCGCCGCTGGCAACGTCGCCAATGGCCTATACCCAGGAATGCGCCGCCCCCGGGAACCTTCGGGAGGCGCTGGCCATGATCGACGAGAGCTTTTCCGAGATGCTTCTGCGAAAAATCGACGAGAAGGGCATGACCGACGCCCAATGCTATAAAAAGGCCAACATCGACCGAAAGCTCTTTTCCAAGATCCGCTCCGACCGGCTCTATAAACCAAGCAAGCCCACGGCCCTGGCCTTTGCCATCGCTTTGGAGCTGCCCTTGGAGGAGGCCAGGGAGCTGCTGGAAAAGGCGGGCTTCGCCCTGTCCCACAGCAGCAAATTTGACATCATCGTGGAGTATTTTATTCGCCAGGGCAACTACAATATCTACGAGATCAACGAGGCCCTTTTCGCCTTCGATCAAAGTCTGCTTGGAAATTAAATGTCGCCTGCCAGGCGACCACTTCCCGGGAACCGGGCGGTATAATGTGGCTGTAAGAACCAAACAGCCACATTATATTTTTAAGGAGGAATTTCCAATGAGAAAGAATTTGACGGAGCTGGTATTCATCCTGGACCGGAGCGGGTCCATGTCCGGTCTGGAAGCGGACACCATCGGCGGCTTCAACGGAATGCTGGAGAAGCAGCGGCGGGAGCCGGGGGAGGCCCTGGTCTCCACGGTGCTGTTCGACAATGAAAGTCAGGTCCTCCACGACCGGGTCCCCTTGAACAAAGTGGAACCTCTGACGGACCGGGACTACACCGTTCGGGGCTGCACCGCTTTGCTGGACGCCATCGGAGGGGCCATCCATCACATCGGCAACATCCATAAGTATGCCCGGCCCGAGGATGTGCCGGAACACACATTGTTCATCATCACCACCGACGGCATGGAAAACGCCAGCCGGCAGTATACCGGCGACCGGGTCCGGGCCATGATCCAGCGGCAGAAGGAAAAATATGGCTGGGAATTTCTGTTCCTGGGGGCCAACATCGATGCGGTCCAGACGGCGGGCCGGTTCGGCATCGGCGCGGACCGGGCGGTGAACTACCACGCCGACAGCCAGGGCACGCAGCTCAACTATCAGGTCCTCAGCGACGCCATCGGCGCGGTCCGGGCCTCTCAGCCCCTGAGTGCCGGCTGGAAGCAGCGGATCGAGGAGAACTACGAGGAAAGAAAGAAGAAATAAAAAAAGCGCCGGCCCTCTTCGCGGATCGCTTCCGGGGGCCGGCAGTATTCGAGGCTGGTATGGCTCTGCCACACCAGCCTCGGCTTTTTACAGAAATAGGAAAGGGCGGTGCTTTACTGCTCCCAGGGCCCCTGGGGAGGACGGGTAGACTCCCAGGTGGGGGGCTGAGGCGTCCAGGTGGGCTGGGGTGGGATCTGATCCCGCCGGGGCGGCATCCCCAGGTCCTTGTTCCGCAGGGCAAACAGCAGGAAGGGCAGAGTAATGCCCAGGAAAATGCTCAGCAGCAAAAAGACCACCGCGCTGCCGGGATCGCAGGAGCGATAGATGTCATACAGGCAGAAATACTGAATGATGGTCATGGGAATCATCACGCACAGGTACAGCAGCGTCACGCCGCCCATGCTCAGCACCGGGCCCAACAGCAGATCCACGATCGTCTCCTCGGTCATGTTCATGGGCGGGTTCAGGGAAAAACCGATCACGGCCAACATGGCCCGCACAGCCTGGATATTGACCACAATGCTCAGCACCAGCTGAAAAATGCTCAGCACCAGCAGCGCCTTGCGCTTGTTGCGGATCTGGCCCCGGACCACATACTGGTATTGATCGGAGATACAGCCCCACATCCAGGACCCGCCGATGGGCAGCCAGGCCAGCCAGGGATGGTTGACGCCCCGCCGCCGGGCGATGGTCTGGAGCGCCAGCGCTTCCAGCACATAGATCAGGATCGAGAAGCCCAGGGACAGCAGAATTGACGGCACATACAAAAGCGTGGCCAAAGTATCGACAGCGGGTTCCATAGGCAATGCCTCCTTTTTTTCTTTTTCGCGGCTCTAGTATACCACTTTTTTTCCAAAAAAGCAAGGGGACCGGGGCGGGGGAAGGGCAATCTGACCGATAAAAACCCTTCATTTTCAAGGCGGCCGGAAAGGTCTTGGGATATTTCCATAAAAAAGCCTAGAGATTTTGCAATAAAATGTCAAAAGGTACTTGCAAAATGCGCAAAAGCCGTGTATAATAATTACGGAATTTTGTGGAATCCGTTTTTGTGCAGATTTAAAGATGGGGGCTTGTATCATATGTCCAACAGTGTGTTTCAGAGCGTGATTTTGCAGCTCAAGGACGTGACGGACCGGGTATTCGGCGTCATCGATACGGAGGGGTATGTGATCTCCTCCACCGATACCATGCTTCTGGGGGAGCGGTGGGCGGACTGCGCCCTGAAGGCCTCCGCCGCCGGGGAGGGCATCATCACCTACCACCAGAAGGCGTTCAAGGCCATTCTGAACAGTTCCAATTACTTTGAGTACGCCGTGTTCTGCACCGGGGACGACGAAACCGCCAAGTCCTTCTGCGCCATGGCCCACATCGCCCTGAACGAGGCCAAGACCTTTTATGAGGAGAAGCACGACCGGGGCACCTTCGTGAAAAACATCATCATGGACAATATCCTGCCCGGCGACATCTATATCCGGGCCAAGGAGCTGCACTTCTCCACGGACACCCCCCGGGCGGTATTTCTGGTGCGGCAGGTGGGCCACGCGGAGGTGACGGCGGTGGACGTGCTGACCGGTCTGTTCCCCGACCGGACCCAGGACTTTGTGCTGAGCATCAACGAGACGGACATCGCCGTGGTAAAGCAGATCAGCCCAGGCACCCCGGAGGGGGAGCTGGAGCGGTTGGCCAAGACCATGGAGGACACCCTGAAAAACGATCTGTACGTCAAGACGGTGATCGGTATCGGCACCGTGGCGGAGCATCTGCGGGAGCTGGCCGACTCCTATAAGGAGGCCCAGACCGCCATCGACGTGGGCAAGGTCTTCGACACGGAGAAGTCCATCATCAACTATGAGAACCTGGGTATCGGCCGGCTGATCTACCAGCTGCCCACCACGTTGTGCGAGATCTTCCTGTCCGAGATCTTCAAGAAGAGCGCCATCGACTCGCTGGACCAGGAGACCCTGTTCACCATCAACAAGTTCTTTGAGAACAACCTGAACGTCTCCGAGACCTCCCGGAAGCTGTTCGTCCACCGGAACACCCTGGTGTACCGCCTGGAGAAGATCAAGAAGCTGACGGGCCTGGACCTGCGGCAGTTCGACCATGCCATCGTTTTTAAGGTGGCGCTGATGGTCCGCAAGTACCTGGCGTCAAGGGAAAATCGATAACAGCTCGGTGGGAGAGGGGAGCCTCTCCCACCCTTGATTTGGAGGAAGCAATGGAATTATGGGACGCCTATGACAGCGGCTTTCGCCGGATCGAAGGCAAAACTCTGGTCCGGGGCGAGCCCATCCCGGCGGGGCTGTACCATCTGGTCAGCGATATCCTGGCGCGCCACCGGGACGGGACGTACCTTTTGATGCGGCGGGACCCCAGGAAGCACTACGGCGGGCTTTGGGAGGCCACCGCCGGGGGCTCGGCCCTCCGGGGGGAGACGGCTCTGGACTGCGCCCGCCGGGAGCTTCGGGAGGAGACGGGTATCCTCGCCGGGGACCTGACAGAGTTGGGGACCGTGATGGGGGAGAGCACGATTTACGTGGAATTCCTCTGCGTCACGGACTGGCCCAAGGACCGGATCACCTTGCAGCCCGGGGAGACGGTGGACTACCGCTGGGTGACCGGGGAAACGCTCCTGCAAATGAAAAAAGACGAGCTCATCACGGAGCGGATGCAGCAGTATCTCGATGAATTATGACCGGCGCCGCCCCCTCAATCGAGGGGGCGGTTTTGACAGAAGCCCCGGTTTTTGCCACGCATTTTTTCGGGTTTTTTGGCGGATTTGCTATTGACAGCTAATTTACAATGTGTTACAATTTGGTTACATCAAACTGGGAGCGAATATACATATGATTGCATTTACGGACGTTGAAAAATCCTACACCGTGGGGACCAAGGCCCTGCGGGGGATTTCCTTACAGATCGAGGACGGGGAATTTGCCTTCCTGGTGGGCCCCTCCGGCTCCGGCAAATCCACCATCATCAAGCTCATCACCGGCGAGCTGAAGCCCACCGCCGGCTCTGTCCATGTCAACGGGTACTCCCTGGAGCGGATCCGCAAGCGGGAGATCCCCTACCTGCGGCGGACGCTGGGCGTCGTGTTCCAGGACTTCCGGCTCATCGATACCAAGACGGTTTACGACAATGTGGCCTTCGCAATGCGGGTCATCGGCGCCCGGGAGCAGGAGATCCGGGAGCGGGTGCCCTATGTGCTGGACTTGGTGGGTCTGGAGAGCAAGGCCCGCCGCCACCCCGGGGAGCTGTCCGGCGGCGAGCAGCAGCGGCTGGCCATTGCCCGTGCGCTGGTGAACAACCCCTCCACCATCATTGCCGACGAGCCCACCGGCAACCTGGACCCCGCCCGGTCCTACGAGATCATGCTCCTGCTGCAGGAGATCAACAATCTGGGCAACAC
Source organism: uncultured Oscillospiraceae bacterium (assembly GCA_947627745.1). Classification (GTDB taxonomy): domain Bacteria; phylum Bacillota; class Clostridia; order Oscillospirales; family Oscillospiraceae; genus Faecousia. The sequence continues at coordinate 4,414 of CANQXH010000031.1, read as the reverse complement.
CATGCTGGTGGTCACCCATGAGCACGATCTGGTGGAGCAGTTCTCCAAGCGGGTCATCGCCATCAACGAGGGCCTGGTCATCAGCGACGGAATGGATGGGTATTACGACTATGAAAATCAATAACTTAGGGTATCTGCTGGTAGAGGGCATCAAGGGCATCTTCCTCCGGGGCTTTATGTCCTTCGCCGCCGTGTGCGTCACGGTGGCCTGCCTGCTGATCGTGGGCAGCTTTTCCAGCCTGATTTATAACGTGAACATCATGGTGGAGGATCTGAACAAGACCAACGAGATCATGGTGTATGTGGACAGCGAGCTGTCCGAGGCGGAGGCCCGCAGCGTGGGTACCGAGCTGAACCGGATCGACAATGTGCTGCAGGCCACCTTTGTGTCCCGGGACGTGGCCCTGGCGGAATTTATCGCCGACCATGCCGACGAGGCCGAAGCCTTCAGCGGCGTGGAGCCGGAGACGCTGCGCCACCGGTTTGTGGTGGTTTTGGAGGACAACTCCAAAATGGAGCAGACCGACGAGCTGATCAAGCAGATCCCCGGCGTGGCCAAGACCAGCGCCGCCTACGAGCTGGCGGAGGGCTTTACAACCTTGCAGCGGGTGCTGCACATTGCCTCTATCGCGGTGATCGCGGTGCTGCTGCTGGTGTCGTTGCTGATCATTTCCAACACCGTCAAGCTGGCCATGTACGACCGGCGGGACGAGATCGCCATTATGAAAATGGTGGGCGCCACCAATGGCTTTATCCGCCTGCCTTTCGTGGTGGAGGGCTTTTTCCTGGGCATGATCGGCGCGGCGGTGGCCTTTGGCCTGGAGTGGCTGATGTATGACGCTCTGGTGGAGCAGCTGGAATCGGTGGATTCTCTGAACCTTTTGAACTTCGTGCCCTTCAGCGAGCTACTGGTGCCCATGGTGGCCACCTTTGTGGCGGCAGGCGCGTTTGTGGGTATCGTGGGCAGCTGGACCTCCATCCGGAAGTTTATGGATGTGTAACGGAGGCGCGGGATGAAAAAGCATCAGACGATCATTGCTCTGGCGCTGATCCTGGCGCTGACGCTGTCCATGGCTGGCGCTGCCATCCCGAATGCCGAAGCCGCCTCCTCCAGCGAGATTCGGGAGCAGCTGGAGGAGCTGGAGGCGGAGCAGGAGGACTATCAGGCCCAGATCGACGCCTTGGAGCAGCAGATCGCGGAAAACCTGTCCTCCATGCAGGAGATCGTGGAGCAGAAGAACCTGATCGACCAGCAGGTTGCCCTGCTGAACGGTCAGATTGCCAATGTGAATGAACGCCTTGCCGCCTATGCCGTGCTGATCGCGGATAAGCAGGAGGAGCTGGATGGGGCCAAGGCGCGGCTCGAGGAGCTGAACCAGAAGAACCGGGACCGGATCCGGGCCATGGAGGAGAACGGCACCTTGTCCTATTGGTCGGTGCTGTTCAAGGCCAACAGCTTCGCGGACCTGCTAGACCGGCTGAACATGATCGAGGAGATTGCCGCCGCGGACCAGGCGCGGCTGCGCCTGCTGTCTGAGGCTGCCCAGCGGGTGGCGGACGCCCAGGCGGAGCTGGAAGCGGAGCGGGACGGCCTTCAAGACGTTCGGGACGAGTTGGAAAACACCCAGGCGGAGCTGGATCGGAAGCGGGCGGAGGCCGATACGCTTCTGGATCAGCTCCGGGCCCAGGGAGAGGAATTTGACCTGTACATGGAGGAGGCGGAGCAGCGTCAGTCGGACGTGATGCTCCGGATCGCCCAGAAGGAAGACGAGCTGGACGAGGCGGAGTACCAGGAGTGGCTAGCGACCTACGTTCCGCCGGAGACCTCCTCCGGCGGCGGCGGATATTTTACCAGCGCCACCCCCAACCCCGGCGGCTGGATTACGCCGGTGTCCTGGTACGTCATTACCAGCCCCTTTGGCCCCCGGGTCCACCCCATCTACGGGGACTATCGGATGCACTACGGCGTGGATATGGCCTGCAACGAGGGCATGCCCATCTACGCCACCCGGGGCGGCAAGGTCATCGAGGCGCAGTATGACAGCTCCTGCGGCAACTATGTGACCATCGACCACGGGGACGGCTTCCGTTCCATTTACATGCACATGACCTATTATGTGGTGTCCTACGGCGAGTATGTTGCCGCCGGTCAGGTCATCGGCTATGTGGGCTCCACCGGCGACTCCACCGGGCCCCATTTGCACTTCGGCATCTCCTACAATGGAACTTATGTAAACCCAATGGAGTATGTGAGCTAAGGAGGCTCCATGAAACATCGCAGATTCTGGATTGCTCTGCTGGCGGCCTTTCTAGCGGCGGCAATGCTGCTGCCCCTGCTGGCCAGCCTGATCCCCACCGCCCACGGTGCGACCTCGGACGAGATTCGGGAGCAGATCGACGAGCTGGAAGCCCAGTCCGACGAGCTTTCCGCCCAAATGGCGGCCCTGGAGGCACAGATTTCCGATAATATGTCGGAAATGCAGCAGGTAGTGGAGCAAAAATACGTTATTGACCAGCAGGTGAACCTGCTGTACGCGCAAATTGAAAATATCAATCAGCGGCTTTCAGCCTACGCGGTGCTGATCGCGGATAAGCAGGAGCAGCTGGACGCTGCCCAGGCCCGGGTCGAGGAGCTGAATGAAAAGAACCGGGAACGGATCCGGGCCATGGAGGAAAACGGCGCGATTTCCTATTGGTCGGTGCTGTTCAGGGCCAACAGCTTTTCCGATCTGCTGGACCGGATCAACATGATTCAGGAGATCGCGGCGGCGGACCAGCGGCGCCTGGAGCAGATGCGGGAGGCCGCCGAGCAGGTCCTGGCCGCCCGGGAGGAGCTGGAGACGCAGCGGGACCAGATGGCCGAGACCCGGGCTTCTTTGGAATCGGCTCAGGCGGAGCTGGCGGAGAAGCGGGTGAAGGCGGAGGAAATGCTTGCTTCGCTGCAAGCCAAGCACGAGGAATTTCTGAAGATGCTGGAGCAGGCCGAGGACGCCGAAGACGAGCTTCTGCAGCAGATCGCCGAACAGGAGGCGGAGTACGACGCCGCCAAGGACCGGGAGTATCTGGAATGGCTGGCCCGGCAGCCCAAGCCCGAGTCCAATGCCAGCAGCTACGGCACCGGCGGGGACGGCACCTGGCTGCCGCCGCTGGACTTCATCTATGTGGTCAGTCCCTTCGGCATGCGGCTGCACCCCATCCTGGGCTACTATCGGATGCACCGGGGGGTGGACCTGGACGCGGATCAGGGAGATCCCATCTATGCCAGCCGCAGCGGCGTGGTCACCGTGGCCACCAGCGACAGCGAATCCGGCAACTATGTGGTGATCAACCACGGCGAAGGCTATTCCTCCGGGTATATGCATATGACCTACTATGTGGTTTCCAAGGGAGACTATGTGCTGGCGGGGCAGATTATCGGCTATGTGGGATCCACAGGGCTCTCCACCGGCCCCCATCTCCATTTCAGCGTGTACTATAACGGCGAGGCCGTCAATCCCATGGATTATATTGGCGGTTGAGGATTCCCCGCGGCCCCATGGGGCTGCGGGGAAATCATTCTTTGAGGGGTGTTCTGCAATGACCGAAGAAACGAAAATCGAGGAAGCTCCCTCCCGGGTCCAGGAGCTGGAGGAACAGTGCCGGAAGCTGAAAAAAAGCGCCAACCTGGAGCGGATCGCCTACCTGTGCCTGATCGGGGTGCTGGCGGTGTCGCTGGTGCTGGTCAGCGTCCTGGCGGGGTTTGCCTACCCCAAGGGGAGCGCGCAGAGCAAGCTGGAGGCCATGAAGCAGCTGATCCTGGAGCGGTTCATCGGGGAGGCGGACGCCAAGGCCATGGAGGACGCCGCCGCCCAGGCCATGGTGAACAGTCTGGGGGACCGCTGGAGCTACTATCTGACGGCGGAGGCATACACCGCCCATTTGGAGAACCAGAACAACGCCTATGTGGGCGTGGGCATTACCATCCGGCAGCGGGAGGGCGTGGGCTTTGACGTGCTGGAGGTCACCGCCGGAGGCCCGGCGGAGGAGGCGGGGATCCTGCCCGGGGATGTGATCACATCCATTGAGGGTCAGTCCACCGACCAGCTTACGGCGGAGGAGGCTAGGGGCCTGATCCGCGGCCAGGTGGGCACCCAGGTGGAGATCGTGGTGGACCGGCAGGGGAGCAGCCTGACCTTTTCCGTGACCCGCCGGAGCATTCAGACCGCCGTAGCCACCGGCACCATGCTGGAGGGGAATATCGGTCTGGTTCGGATCGTGAATTTTGACAGCCGCTGCGCCGACGAGAGCAAGGCCGCCATTGAGGACCTGCTATCACGGGGGGCGGAGAAGCTGATTTTCGACGTGCGGAACAACCCCGGCGGCTATGTCTCCGAGCTAGTGGAGCTGGCGGATTATTTGCTGCCGGAGGGTCCGG
>CANQXH010000030.1 GCA_947627745.1 uncultured Oscillospiraceae bacterium | reverse complement strand
TCTCGAACATAGCGCTCGATCGTCTCGGTCTGCACATCCACCCGACGCACAAACTCCATCTGAGAGATCATCCCGGCAGCCTCTTCCTGCCAGTTGAAGATATCCACCAGCTCGTAATCGGTGGCGTCCACGGGATAGTCAATGATCGCGTCCGGCTTTTCGCCTTTGCGGTACAGATCGTCCTCAGCCTCGCGCTGCCCCTTCTTGCCGACCACCGTGCCGCCCGCATGGTACTCGCTCAGTTTGAACAGGCGGTGCATGGAATAGGGCATATTGTACTGGCTGGCATTATCCACAAAGTCGAAGACCATCAAATGGTCCTTGCCCTCCGACGTGCGCATGCCGCGGCCAAGCTGCTGGGTGTACAGCACCTTCGACATCGTAGGCCGTGCCATGAACAGCACTTCCGTCTGTGGGCAGTCCCAGCCCTCATTCAGCAGATCGCAGGCGCAAAGCACCTTGATTTCACCGCCGGCGAACTTGGTAAGTTGTTCATTCCGCTCGGAGGTTTTCATGCTGCCGGATACGGCGATCGCGGCAACGCCCGCCGCCCGAAACAGCTCCGCAATCTGCTCGGCATGCTTCACGGAGGCACAGAATACGATGGTGCGCTTGTCCTTCACATAGTCCAGCCAGGTATCCACGATCAGCTGATTGCGCTCGGTCACGCAGATCTTTACGTCCAGATCACGGATATTGTACTGGACACTGTTGAAGCGCACCTTGGTCATATCGATGTTCGTATGGATGCGGATGCAGCGGACCGGCACCAGCGCCCCGATCTCCACAGCAGTCTGGATATCCAGCTTGTGCGCGGTATTCTTAAAAATCTCCAGGATATTTACATCGTCCGCCCGCTCCGGCGTGGCGGTCAGCCCCAAGGTAAACCGCGGCTTGAAATAGGCCAGCACCTTCTGATATGTATCCGCGGAGGCGTGGTGCGCCTCGTCGATGATCAGATAGTCGAAAGCGTCCTCCCGGAACTGATCCAGATTCAGCGCAACGCTCTGGATGCTGCCGCACACCACGTGGGCATCCGGCTCCTTGAGGTTGTCCGCGAACTTGCCGACAGTCACTTCCGGCCACAAGTCACGAAAGGTCTTGTAGGCCTGGTTGACCAGCTCCATCGTATGCGCCACAAACAGCACCCGGCCGCCGCAGCGTTTTGCGTCCATGACCGCGGTCACGGTTTTGCCTGTACCGGTTGCATGGTATAGCAGGGCGATGGTCTCCCGGTTTTGCCGCATGGCCTCCAGGGAATCCAGCGCTTCCTGCTGATACTCCCGCAGCTCCAGTTGATCGGCTTTCAGCGCCCGCCCCTGTTGGGTGGGCAGATAGTCCTCGATCTCCTTGAAGCGCGGATCGCTGCCAAGGAACACGCGCAGCTCGTCCTTCACGGTTTCCGGCTGCTTCTGCATCTGGCGGACCGCCCAGCGGTACACGTCCCAGCCCAGATGAATCATACTGTTTTGTTTCAGAAGATCATCATAGAACTTGTCTTGCGACACCAGCCGCGGATTGTGGGAAGCCTCGTCGTCGATCTCAATGGCCACGCGGGTCGCACCGTTTTCCAGCACAAAATCGGCAAAGCGAGCATTCTGATAAATGTCGTAAAACGGGTACTGCGAATACAGATACCCGGCTTTTTCTGCCCCGAAGGTATCCGCGAAAAGGTCTATGAACAGATCCTCGGCCGCGCTGCCGGAGGCTGATCTGTATTCAGGCATGGAGTGTCACCTCAGTCCTCGTATACTTCTTTCAGGAGAATGCGCTTCTCAAAGCCGCCTCGCTTGGCAGCCTTTTCAGCCCGCACCCGCTCTAAATCCTCCAGCGAGTAACCCCTTGCGACCGTCGCGGCACGAATAACCTCCAGCAAATCCGCAAGTTCTTCGATATTCTGATCCTTATGGTATTCCGCAAGCTCTTCATCCAGCTTGGTATCGATCATACGGAGATAATCTTCCGGAGAAAGAATCTCCGTTGTACATGTTTTTCCGGAAGATTCTATGATCTCCGGAATTCGATCACGGACTAGCTTGTTGTATACTATTGATTTCATTATCTTCACCGCTCATTTTTCTTCATTTCTCGGTCGATCAGCAGCTTGAAGGGCCTTATAACTTGCGGCCATTGGCTTCATCTGTAAATGCTAATATATACATGAGCCACATTTCTGGGAAATGACAGCGAATAAGTGAGCCACCTTGCAAGATGCCCTACAATAGGATCAGCGCTATTGTAGGAGGGAAAGAAAAGGTGGTAACTTCCGTGGATGTGTACAAAGAGATCCGCCGACTGCAGATAGAGGGCGTTACGAGCCAGCGCGCGGCGGCAAAGCGGCTCGGTATTTCCCGCAATACCGTTAAGAAGTACTGGGAGGGCAACGCCGTCCCATGGGACCGTAAGGAGTATAGCAGAAAAGCGGGTGTCATGACTCCGGAAGTGGTTCAATTCATATCGTCCTGTCTGGATGAGGATGACCGGGAACGGGTCAAAAAGCAGCGGCATACTGCCCGACGAATCTACCAGCGTCTGGTGGAAGAACGCGGCTTCACAGGAAGCGAGTCCTCTGTCCGCAATCTGGTCCACGATATGCGGGCAGCCAGGAAGGGAACTCAGGTCTTCCTTCCTTTGAGATTCGATCCGGGAGAGGCCGTCCAGATCGATTGGGGCGAGGCTACCGTTTATATCAATGGCGAGAAGCTGGTTCTTAACCTGTTCTGCGCCCGGCTGTGTCACAGCTGCGTCCCTTATGTCATCGCCTATAAGCGGCAGAACCTGGAAAGCTTTCTGGACGCGATAATCCGTACCTTCCAGTATTATGGCGGGGTTCCCCGCCGCGTCATCTTCGGCAATGCCAGGGTAGCCGTTAAGAGCGGATTCGGCGCGCATGCCGCGGCTCAGGATGACTATAAGCAACTGTCAGCCCACTATGGCTTCGAGCCTGTTTTTTGCAATCCAGCCTCCGGAAATGAAAAAGGGCTGGTGGAGAACCTTGTGGGCTATATCCGGCGCAATGTATGCGTTCCTTTGCCCAAAGTGAAAAATCTGGAAGAGTTGAACGGGAAACTGCTGGAAAAGTGTGTTCGCTATCTGGAACACAAAGTTGACAGCCGCCCAGCTCCGGTAGGGATCCTATTGGAAGAAGACCGGCAGTATCTACAGTCCATGCCTGCCTACACGCCGGATGTTTCCAAGAGGGCATATCCCACTGTCAGCCGTTATTCCACGGTGCTGTTTGAAACAAACGCCTATTCTGTTCCCTGCCGGTATACCGGAAAGAGTACGACTCTGAAGGCATATCCCAACCACATCGAGGTCTGGATTGCCGGCGCTCTGGTCGCCCGTCATGAACGGCTTTTTGGCCGCAAGGAGGAATCTCTGGATCTGCGGCATTATCTTCCGATACTGGCGCAAAAAGGCAGGGCGATTCGTTACGCGCGTCCTGTCCAGAACGCGGTTCCCGCGGAATTCTTGAATTGGCTGGATGGACAAAATCTCACCGCCAAGGAAACCGTGGAATTATTGGGTCAGTGCGCGGACGCGGGGTATGCCGCGGTGATGCGCGGCAGATTTCCCAATCGTCCGGAGCCGGTGGTGGAAGATCCTGTGAAAGTTCCGGCTGTAGATCTGGGCGCCTATGATGCCCTCTGTGGAAAGGGGGCTGCCGCATCGTGATCGACGTCAGGGAAGAACAGATAAGGCTTCTTTGCAAACAACTGAAGCTGCCCACCTTCGCGAATTATACAGACAATCTGCGGCAAAGCCAGCCCGGTGCCGATTTCGGTGACCTGCTCCTGGATCTTCTCATGGCTGAAACCAGCGCGAGACAGGAAAACCAGAACCGCCGCCGGCTAAAAGCAGCCGGATTTCCATTCCACAAGACATTGGACGAGTTTGACTTTTCCTGGCTGAACCCCAGTATTTCTCCCATATTCATCCATGAACTGGCATCGTGTAAATTCATTGATGACAGAAAGAATATCGTCATGATTGGAAATCCCGGCAGAGGAAAGACCCATATTTCCATTGCCATTGGCCTGAAGGCCTGCCTGCGGGGCTACCGGGTCCTGTTTAAAAACGCCGGTACGCTGGCAACGGAACTGACAGAGGCCAGAGACGCCTACCAGCTTGGCCGTATAGAACGTCAGATGGAAAAAACGGATCTTCTGATTCTGGATGAACTGAGTTACATGAGTTTCAACAAATATGAGTCAGAACTACTTTTCAAGGTAATCTCTGAGCGAAGTGAACGATCCAGCACCATTGTGACCACAAACCTGGCCTTCTCTGAATGGACACAGCTCTTTGAGAACGCAACGATGGTCGCGGCCCTGGTTGACCGGCTCACATACCGGTCTCATGTGCTGGATATGAGCGGGCCATCTTTCCGCCTGATGACCGCACAGGCTGAGAATGACGCTGTAACAACCGCCAGCAATACCGCTGGCTGAATTTTCACTCACAGCCGGCTCAGGGATCTACGCATACTTTTGTTCTAGATGGCTCAAGTATTCGTTAGCATAAGTGGCTCAAATATTGGCTAGCACTTGGCTCAATTTTTTATTGACATTTACAGCTTCATCCCCGCAATATGTATCATTTTGTATTATACCACTTCTTTCATGATTCCTCAACTGTATTCAGCATTAATCCCGCAACCTCATCATTTTTCATTTTGCCGACTATGATTGTCTCTTGGGTGAAAATGAAACTAAGTAGAGGTCACGCCCGCACGCCGTATTTCTTTGTCTACTGCGACGCAAAAAATGGGCGTGGAAAATTTCGTCAATCGAGCGTTATCATCATTTTTACAACAACAAACGCTACCAGCAGAGGCTAAAATGCATGACGCCGATGGAGTTCCATCGCGCCGCCGCGTGAAAAATTCCACCCTGCTGCGCAGCAGGGTGGAATCTCCACTCATTTGTTTTTGCTTTTTTCACTGTCTACTTGACATGGTGCGCTTCAATGTTGACCTGGCCCAGCACTTTCCTTGTTTACTGCGGTGCAAAGAACTGATTAGATGGACATATAATAAAATACAATTTATCCCTAAACTTCGATAAAAATTTTAGAAAAGATTAATTTAGTAAACAAATCATCAAGTTGTACAGCAATATGTTTTGATTCCATCAATGCCCCTAGTTCTATATTGCCCTGTTGCCCATGATATGATAAGTTCGCAGATGTGATTAATGTCTGCCTCTGATCGACTGAAATAACCTTTGCATGAAGCGCAGCCATCTTATCATCTTCCTGATGGTAGTTATAGATTTTTAAGAATCGTCCTCTATATCGAAGTATCTTATCAAATTCGGGTTGATTATCAATGTCGTTCACAAAAAACTTTACGAACACTCCCCGCTGACTTTTATGAACGATTGTATCGACCAGTTTTGAAAAGTATGAGGATAAGGAGTATCCCGTGATCAGGATATTTCTTTCAGCGCCATTTATCATGGACTGGACCACATTCATTGTGGTTCTCGCATTAATAGAAAAGGATGGTGGGGCTGTAACTACGAGCGACACCTTAGCTACTTCCGACATATTCATAGCGCCGATAATTGATTCTATGATATCCTCGCAATGTGCATCGGTTAATTCCGGACAGCTTCTTTTCAGCATTGGTAAGGCATTAGTTGTTCCATTTGCCACATCGCTTTTTACCATATTCAAAAAAAGCTCTTTGTTTAGATTTCCACTTGGCATAGGTCACTTACTAACTCCTTAAAATATGAACAATTCTCACGTCCCGGAATAGGAACAACAAGGCCTCTGTCAAGCATCCTGTTTCCGTTCTCACACGCCGTTTCAGATATCATGCAGCATGAGTGGCAGGCAGCGCCATTCGAGTTCTTGCCAGCCGGCAAGTTGCTCATACATTCCGGATCATTCGTGCAAACAAGAGCTTCTTGGAAAGCATCTCTCATAAGATTTGTCATCTGAACGATATTGCCGAGTTCAACTAATCCTCCCAGTGACCCCTCTTTGTCAGAGCTTCCTGTGTATAGAAGAATACCTGCCATTTTATCACCAAAATAAATTCTTTCTCTGATGGCTGAAGAAGAATACCCTGATGACATAGACATTTGTTTTATCATCAAGTGAGCAAATGTATGCATTAAAACATAGACGGCATTTCTCACGGCTGTGATTGTCCAGCCTTTTGACTTGCAAAAATCCTTGTATGAGTTAGAATATTTCTCTGATAAGCCTTTCACAGCAGATGAATTAAGCCACGATGTAAGCGTATCTTCATTAAACTTTATGAAGATTCCTTCGCCGTTTACTTCCGCCGCAGGCAACCAGCGTTCCTGCTTCCCTTTGCTCAAAGTCACAATATTCGGCTGTTCATCAGCATCCGGATCGGGAGCATCTACTCTTGTAAATCCAAGAAGAACTCGAACCTCTCTAAGTCTAGTCACTCGAATAATACGGCTGAAATACTTCTTTAAATACCCGGGCAAGGCATCCTCTTCAGCCTTGAAGTGCTTTTTGTTTGACTCATATGTAGGGTCATTATGGTGAGTGATAGCGTTGTATTCCATCTGCTTAATTTCAGTGAACTCTTTGATATTGCTCATGCGACGCTTAAGAGCCTCATCAAACTCGTTCCTCAAATATGCAGAGAAATACATTTCATATATTTTGGTTATTCCATCATCTCCCATAAGCTGCTTTGCAAGTTCTATATCTCGCAGATGCTCATCAATAAGGTTATACAGAGGATTAATCCATGGCGGGATAGAGATTGCACTCCTACTCACAGCGAAGTAAACATTAGATGCTCCACGCTGTGATGGAATAATGGGCTTGTTGCATTTTTGGTTTTTCACATTCGGTCTGAACGGATGATGTCCAGGGCAGATAACACCATCAAAATTATCTCGCTGTGTTGCGCCACTCATGCTCCGTTTAGCACCGCAGGAACATTCTACCCACATATCTGCAAGCGTGGAAGTATTGCCTGTTGAATACAGCTTTAAAGTGCCGTTACAATTAGAATTGCCTCTGTGTACCCACCACTTCCAAGGAAAGTCCGACATATGACCGTCTTCGCAAATTGTTATGAAACGGGACGGATAGGCTGGACGATGGCACTCAGGACAAGTGACGCCATACTTAAGATACTTATCCAAATCAAAATATTTTCTGGCGTCAAACAGCTTTCCGCATTTCAGATTAGAGCATACATGCCAGTAGGGGAAAGTCACAACTGGGACATCACCCGAAAAACTTGTACGTGGCATGTAGAAACAATCGACGCCCAAATATGAAGCCAGTCTTCCATCGATTATTTTTTTCCCCTTCTGTTTCCAATAAGAGATGTCAAGAATTGTAACCGAATCCTTTACTGCATCGACAACAGAACCGGGACCAAAGGTAGTTATGATCTGGTTTGGACGTAATTCTCCAAGTTTATTATTATCAAAAGCCATGTTAATCCTCCGTGTAATAGAACATATTCGCAGAACTCTCAACCTCACGCATTGAACGAAGCGTAGCTTTTTCGTTCTCATCGTGTGGCTGGTCATACGGATTCATTAACCTGTTATAGCGTTCAGTTCCAACAACATAATAACGCAGTGGTTTCGCCTGAGCCGCTTGCAATTTCCACCAGTCAATAAAGCGGTCTATTTCTTCCTCCGCATCGGCTCTCGCTGACGGCTTGATAATATTAAGACGGTCGATTATCAGTTTCTTCACTGAATCAAGCTGTTCTTTTGTTAGTGAACCGATCGCCGCTGCATCTGAATTGTTAGCCATATTCGGGAAATTCAGCCGTATTGCAGATATTATCAGTGCGTGCATAACACGGTCTCTTGCTCTTGCAGAGAACGGCGTTGCTGTTGTTCCCTCAACAAAACGATACAGCTGCGAATGATAGCCGGTAAAATTCTCGTAGTGCGACAAGTCACGAGGACGATACGCATTATAGAGCGTAACCACAAGTCCTGGGAATGCACGACCGATACGGCTTGTCGCCTGTATGTATTCCGAGTTCTGCTTCGGCTGACCGGTCACTACCATCAGGCCAAGGCGGTCAACATCCATACCAACGGCAATCATATTAGTAGCAATAGCCGTGTCTAGGCAGTCTTTTGACGCATGAGTTGTTTCGAGCTGATTTAACTTTTCTGGTATTTTGTACGATGACATGCGGGATGTAATCTCCACATTATGGTTGAGAAAACGTTCCTTATCCAGTCTGTACTTGACTCTAATACGGTGAATTCTTTTCGGGATGTCGTCTTGCAGAAGTCTGACGGCACCGCCAAGTTCTCGAATACTGTTGAAGTAGCCTACAAGTGAGTAGTACGGATCAATTACATCCTTGTACTCATCCTTTAGAGAGTATGTGTAAGCTGCCTGCAAGATAATGGCGTAAACACGAAGCAACGCCGTCTTAACAGACTGGCCAGGCGCACAAACACCCACATATTTTCGGAATGGATCATCATTTACGGATATTTCTCTGATGAAGAAACTATCTCCAATTTCAAATCCATTTGGTGGGAACTGAGTCGTATTCTTTCTTGCATAAAGGCATTTGGTTTGTGCCTCCGCATTTTTGATTGTTGCCGTTGAAACGACATACTTCGGCTTAATCCCGTCATGGATGCACATATCCTCGATAATCGTTTCATATGCGCCGTAAACTGTACCAAGCGGCCCCGTAATCAAATGCAACTCATCCTGAATTATCAGTTCTGGTGGAAGAAATGGTCTAGTTTTGACTATCGTTGATGCAGATAACGAAGCCGTTTTTTTGTGGCGACCATGTTCCGCTCCCATTGCAACATATCCGTCACGACTACATTTTCTGTCCACTCTCCCAAAAAGAGCGTTCGTATTTACATCCCAAGGCAGCCGCGCAAACTTATCAACAGTCGACAAAATGATGGTCGGGCACTTGGCATATATTTCTTCATCCACAAGATAAACGGGAATCGGTATCCTGTCGTTTTTGTATCTATAAAACTGGCAATTCCGATCAGAGCAGAAAATCTCAATGGTTTTTTTGTCTGTGTCGATGTTAAAATTCTCTTCATTTAAAGGCTTCCCACAGAACGGGCAGGTAAGAAGCTGCTTGTAAACATGGTTCCTTGCGCTTCTTGCCGCTTGCGGATTATCTGCCTTTTCAATAAACTCCTCAAATTTGTTAGGAGTTACGCCACTTCCTACCCAAAAACCTATGCTGATCGGTTCTTTGCCGAACCGTGGATACGCCTGCCGTCTAATCATTTCAGCTGCAAGCACCATTTTTGTGATGCGGTCTCTTTGCTGTGTGGTAAGCAAGCGGAGCGTGTATCGAAGCATGACAGTTACACCGCCATCACGATTGTATCTTTCGTCATTAGAAGCTCTGAGTCGCCTATTGGCAATAACAAATGCCATAAGGCCAAGATAGGCCTCCGTCTTGCCACCCCCGGTGGGAAAGTAGAGCAGGTCGACAACCTCTCGGTCTTTATGCTTCGGATCAACGATTCCCGCAAGATTCATCAGTATAAAAGCAATCTGAAATGGACGCCAACCGAAATTGTTATCAGGATTCTTCGGATTAATGAAATCCTGGAAACTACATTCTGTTCCGGTTCCGTGTTTCTTTGCATAGCCCTTGATGCTGTTCTGCAAAAAAATCACACGGTTCATAAAACAAAATGCCTCAAATGAGGTATCATCGTTTTCGATAATGCTGATGCCTTCACGGATACGCTTCAGTGCATCCTGGCACCGGTCAATGACCTTATTGCCGATCTTCTCTTTAAAGTCAGGATTCCTCATCCTTGTGTTTCCGAGAAGCGTAGTATTAATCCACTTTTCATAGGAATCGGCAAGTGTATTAAGTTTGCCGATGGTTTCTGCCTTTTTCGATTTCACTGACATGGAAGATGTTGAAAAGAAGTATCTGTCGAAACCATCCAAGGCAGCGCTGACACCCGGAAATTCATATTCGGGTATAAACGCTGATTTCACATAAGTTGTTCTGCCGTCAATCGGGGTATCCCATACCGCCGCACAGCCACGTCCACGTCCCATGATTGGACGCTGTTCAAAATAGAACTCATCAGAAGCGAGAATTTCTCTGCAAATATGCTCGGCGATGAACGCCGCAGAACCATCCTCCGCATAAGCCTTAATTTCCACTTGGAACATAATTGCTTCTGCGCTGTTGGCAGGATTCTTTCTCTTGTTAATGACATATGCCGTCACAAGGGAATAGCCACCTTTCAAAGGAATACGAGACACATGAACATGGACATTCGAGTCGCACACAAGCTGGTAGTCCTTCGTTCGTGTGAAATCCTTGAACTGAACATGAACAGTCTCCTCCATAGGCTGGCGGGTATATATTTCACGGCTATGTTCTTTTTCATCCTTACCGGTATAATTTTCAGAAGACTTCACATAGTCTCCCCATGTCACATCCAAGTTGATGCTTTCAGTATCGCTTTGAATGTAGAAACTGATGCCAATAGATGAAGGCAGCTGAAAATGCGTGGTGGATATAGGCTCATTGTCATCATCCTCACCAGCCGTAAAATCCTCGCCATCCTCAAACGCCATATCAGCATCAACTTCCTGCTCTCCGGCACTAGAATAATCTTCATCATTGCTCTGAATGTCAAGCATTCCCACGAGATAGGCATAGCGAGGATTCTCTTTAAGAACCTCTTCCTTTTCTCTGGGACCAATAAGGTCGGTTCTCATGGCGTCAATTATTTTTTGCCTGACCTCTGAATACTTAAATCTGTCAGCCATTATGCCTCCTCCTTCACAGCATGAGCTGTACTGAGTATATACTTGCAGGTGTTGCCAAGATGGATGTTATCATCTGAAATCAGTTTGTACTCCCATGGCTTATGATCCGGATCTGCCGTAGAAGCAAAACGGCACCACTTTATGCCTTCTCTTGCCTTAGATACGACCTCTTCCGAAGTCACTTCATTCAGAGCTTTAACCTCGACCATGAATTTACCAGCAGTTGTCTCTACGAGGAAATCCGGGTTGTACTGCTGACCCGCTTTCCAGAACAAGCCTAGCTGATTAAGCGGCGGCTTTATCCAACGGATAACATCCGGATCTTCCTCTAAAATGATGGAGAACAGCCGCTCCGTATCGCTGTCGAAAGCATTTGCCGGATAATAGGATTTCTTGTAACCTGTAAACAGATACTTCTTGATATTGCTCTTGTCTGCAAACGGCTTATCATATCTAACCTTTCCATCCTCTTTGACGTTCTTTATGAACTTACGGAATAGGATAAGGTCTTTCTGAATGATATGAACATCCTGCGTTTTTCTGTCCATATGCTCATAAATCTGCTTGCGAATGTCAGCTACAATCAGGGATGCATAGCGGCGAACAATTCTCCGCTTAGTTTCTTCATCTCCCGGTATCTGACCGAGGTACTGCTCGACCACATCAATAACAAAATCCGCATCGTCATAAGACAGCTCACTGATGGAGTCGAGAAGCATACAAGCAAGCGTATTCATGGCATCATCGACTTCAAGAATCTGCGCATCCACGGCAGAAAGAAGTTGCTGATTGATGGCATCAAAACGCTCAATCTTAGCCATAGCCACTTCAAAATCAGCAATGGAACGCTTTACCTCAAAACGATTAAAAGTTACCTCAGAGGTGGTCTGTACAAGGATTTGGGGAACAGAAATAGCCCTTGCAGAGTAATCCGACACTGCCTTCACAAACTCCTCCTTGGTAAGAGGCTGTTTGCCGGATTTATCTCTATTCTGTGTCTGCTGTTCCTTTAATAGTGCAGCTGCTTCAGTAGAATCATCAGAATTAATTCTAGGATAAATGTCAAAAAGCGTCATTTGACTAGGATCTTCGTTCTTGTCCTTTCTCTGTACAGAAACAAAGTTCTTCATATACTCCTGATAAATCTCAAGTTGCGTTTTAGGATTACGCACCTCGGAAAAAGACTTCACGCCGGATGCCGTAATCGCTAAATCCAGCAGGGAAAGCTGACCGTCATCCACTGTGGCAGATACACCCACCGATTCAGAAGGCTCAACTGTCGCTTTATCAAGATCACGATAGCGGAAAATATCGCTGCTCTTAATTTCGTCCACAAGTTCTCTATAATGGTCATGGGCAACGATATCAAGGGAGTCAAGGTCTTCATTGCCCGTCTGCTCTCCGAAGGGCAATCTCAAGCCGCGACCAATTGTTTGCATAGCAAGGATATCGCTCTTTGCCGCATTAAGTGGAATAATCGTAAAGAGATTATTAACATCCCAGCCTTCTTTCAGTTTATAAACGTGTAAAACGATCTCGACCGGGTTAGAAGCACTCTCTATAGAAAGCAAAAGACGGACATTTTCTTCTGATTCCTCTCCGGTCTGCT
This sequence comes from uncultured Oscillospiraceae bacterium, assembly GCA_947627745.1. Taxonomy (GTDB): domain Bacteria; phylum Bacillota; class Clostridia; order Oscillospirales; family Oscillospiraceae; genus Faecousia. Next base: position 10,306 of record CANQXH010000030.1, on the reverse strand, counting down.
TTGAATGTATCTCTATGACCTTGCCCTTATACTTCCCGCTCTGGAAATCGTCATTATCGATCAGCGCACGGATTTTCTTGGCGTGGTCTGTATCCTTGCAGGCAATAAGAACAATCGGTTTCACATAGTCAAGATCATTTTCATTGCAATACTCGCGCAGCACCGCCTTGCGATGCTCATGAAGCGTAAGCCCGTCACGGATTTTCATCTCCTCGATATCATCTTGGCTATAGCCTGCCATATTGGAACGGCCCATCACTACAGGAATCTTCAGATATCCCTCAACAGCGCCACGAGCCAAATCATAAGAATAGATTACATTCGAGGTGGATTTAGGAGTTGCCGTAAATTCCAATCCGAGAACCGGCTTCAGATAGTTGATTGCCTTCATGGATGCCGGAGCATAATAACGATGCGCTTCATCCATGCAGATCACAAGATCGTCAAACTGTGCCAACACATCCGCAAAGGAAGCGCCCAGCGTTTCCTTGAACTTATGGAAATTGAACTGCGTATCCGTCTTGCTGTTGAAGATTTTCCCGATATTGAAGATGAAGAGCTGAATCTCGGAAGTCTTCTCAACGCGGAGAGACATTTGCTCATACTTCACGGGGTAGGTATCATAATTTTCGCCGTCGTATACCTTTGGTCTACCCATTTCTGCCTCAAGGCCTTTGAAGATGTACTTCGGATGGTTCGGATTTGACTCCTTGCGCAGCTTGTCATAAATCGTGTTTCCTGGCGCAAGAATGAAGAAATGCTTATAGCCCTTCGTTTTGTACAGGTAATAGATGCTGGCTCCCATCAGACGGGTCTTTCCGATACCCGTAGCCATGGCGTAACAAAATGACGGGAAATCAAATCCTGCTTTGACCTTGCGCTGCTTCTCACAGTATTCCGATGCAGTCGCCTCGACAACATCCTTGCTGTCCTCCTTATAATCACAATGCGAACTGATGGCATCGAGGTAAAAGAGAGCCTCCTCCTGCGGAGTTCTCAGGCTCATTGCGTATTTGATCTTATTTACTATCTCAGACATTTACTGCGCCTCGCTTTCAAAATCGCATTTTTCCAGAAGGTCTTTCGGAATTCTCTTTACCTCGATGTTATCGGGCAATGCCATATCAGACTGCATCTTTGTGCCGTAGATCAGGAGAGACTGACCTTCGGCAAGGCGCGCGGACAGCGATTTTATATATCCGGCGTTAATGAATTCCGTAGTGATATGAATAAACCGTTTCTCCGAAGAGTGGCCGTGGAACACATCCTGGGGCTTATAGCGGAAGCCCTCAATCTTACAGATTGCCTCACAGAGCATTTCGAAGGTATAGGAAGGATTGATTTGATATACGGGCAGTTTTTTATTCTTGACGAGAAGGCTTGGTGCAAGTTCGTAAAAATGGTAACCGCCGCCACCGTGCCAATTATTTTTTTTAGATATTCCGCCATCATCAGTTCCATCTATTATTTTATCTAATCGGACCTTGCAGTTTGTATATGCATGTTCCCCCATCTCAATTCCTATATATTTTCTACCCATTTTATGTGCAACAGCTGCCGTTGTTCCCGAACCTAAAAATGAATCCAATACCAAGTCTTCCGGTTTAGTTGCTATATGTAATATTCGTTCTATAAGCGCTTCCGGTTTAGGTGTGTCAAATACATTACTCTTTCCAAACAATGACATTATTTCTTTCTTGGCTGAATCCGTATGCCCCACCTCATCACTTGGCCACCAAGTCCAAGGAGCTACTCCTGGCACTTCTGATAAGTAACGTATTTTATTGGGTTGGCTATTATTGTCCTTTCCGAAGTATATTCTTCCATCAGCTAACAACTCTTCAAATGTTTTTTGGGATAAAGACCAGCAGCGCCCCTCCGGAGGTGTATGGATTTTTCCTCCAGGTGCTTTAATTTCATAAAATTGGTCGGGAGTGGCATGACCTGCTTGAGCCGTCATTGGTACAGCCCTCCATCTTCCCCTTGGATCATTGTTAGGGTTTTTATACACTTCTGCTTGTTTTTCAGACATTGGAACTAAATTTCGATAATCCTTAAATCTCATCGGATTTTTTGCGTAGACTATTATATACTCATGCACATCACCTATAGCCTCACGGTTTTCCCTTGAATAGCGCTTTTGCCACACAATCTGAGCAATAAAGTTTTGTCTTCCGAACAATTCGTCGCACAATACCCTCATATACGCTTGCTCAGAATCATCAATACTAATCCAGATGCTTCCAATATCCCGATTTAGTAAACTCCACAATAATTCCAGCCTTGGTCTAATCATGCACAACCATGTGCTATGTTCTAACCCATCATCATAATAGTCAAACGCACTTCCTGTATTGTATGGAGGATCAATATAAATACACACGACTTTTCCAGCAAAATCTTGCTGTAATGCTTGCAATGCAATAAGGTTATCTCCATGTATCAGCATATTTTCGCTTGTTGGGTCACCATAGGATTTGCTCTTATCCTCAAGCAAGATTCTAGGCTCAATCGCCTGTTCATTATATTTCCCAACCCATGTCAGCTCCAATTTTCCTGTCTTTTGCATAATGATCTCTCCTAAAACTTCAGTACGATATTAATCAATAGAATCGGGTTGATATTGAACTGTTTTTCAAACTCTGCAATTTCCCGTTCGCCTTCGGCTTTGAAGCTGGAGCTTTTTTCATGAAAGGACTTTTGAAACTTCTCTAATTCCCCAGACTTTTCATTGATCTTTTTTCGTATATCCATCTTCTCATAGAAGTTATTTGAAGCCCGTTCTTGTTCTTTTAATCCGGCAATTTCAGCATCCATTTCTTGGTATGTAACAACAAGCTGTTCGGCTTGAATGCGCTCCCAGTTTTCAATCTTCCTGCGATTATACGCTTTGATCGGTTCCGATTGTTCCTGATAGCGTTTTACCATTTCTGCGGTCAGATTGTCGTAGATACGCTGGTAGAGCTTCATCTCAGACTCTGTAGGTGTGAAATACCGTACATCCATATCATCAATTTGCTCAAGTTCCGGAACGAGATCCGCTTCTTCAAAGTCTATGTAGTCTCCTTTTTCATCACAAAGCAGCAATACAGGAAACAAAAGCTTTGCTGAGTTGCAAAATGCCCCTACAAATAAGGTTCCGTGCGCTCCGAGAACCTTTTCTCCCCAATTGTCAACTTTCCAGTAATGAAGCCCGCCATCAACTATCGGTTTATCAAAGGAATTCCAGTATTCCACATCACGCAAGTATTTTTCGATGTCCGCCTTTGTAGCATCAAGCGCATGTTCTTTCGCTCCACTACTTTGCGTAAGCAGAATGGATCGGAGCTCTATTACTTTTTTATCCCGTTTTGCGTTCAGCTTTCGATCCAGTTTGTCAAAGGCTCTTTTGAATTCTGCCGTGGTGTCGCAATTTTGATAAATCTGCAATATCATTTTTTCAAAACTGGTACCGGATTCCAAAGCGCCCAGCGCAATATCTGAAGCGCCGAACACGCCCTCGAACAGTTCAAATTTCTTTGAGAGGATATCATAGACGCGCTGGTCGGCAACGTTTTGTGTGTTCAGAAGATTGATTGCCACAACATCATGTTCTTGACCATAACGATGGCAACGACCGATTCGCTGTTCAATCTTCATTGGATTCCAAGGCAGATCATAGTTGATAACTGTGTTGCAAAACTGGAGATTCAAACCTTCGGAACCGGTGTCCGTGCAGATCAAAATCTTTGCATTATGCCGAAAATAATCCACGATAGCGTGCTTATATTCCACGCTTCTCCCGTAGTTTGCTTTGCCGAAATTCTTAACCTGCCATGCCTTGTATATCTCTTTCGTCATAGCATCGTCAAAATCGCCGTTGAACAGAAGGATGTCCTCGTCCTCAAAACCTGCCTTGCGCAGTTCCGTGGCGATATACTTCTGCGTGCGCTTTGACTCTGTGAAAATCACAACTTTCTGCGGTATGCTTTTCTTCTGCTGATAGTCAAATGCAATTTGTATGGCAGTTTTCAGTGCGTCAACTTTTGCATTCGTCTTAATACGTTTTGCTACATCAATGATGATGTTCACTTCATCAAGTTCTGCTTGGATGAATCGTTTCTGTATAATAGTTTCCTCATCCTCGGTTTCCTCAAAACCCGACTCATCGATTTCATCCTCTACATAACTCCAGAAAAGATCAAAACCTTCCTGCGCATTCGCCGACTTGCTACCCTCATATAATTTTTCAAGTCGCTTTTTCAAAATCTCAAAGGTTTCAATTACTGCAAAACTAGATGACGCAAGTAGTTTTCTAATAACTAGGATAATCAGCCCACGGTTTGTGGTCGGTATAGAGTACAGTAGATCCCGCTTCAAAAAGTCGTTTACTCGCTGATATAATTCAATCTCATCCTGTGAAAGAGTAAAGTCCACCGTCTTGCAGGTTCTCTTCTTGAAATTCATGTACTTCGCCACATCCTTGCGGAGCGTCCGATAGAGTACGGGCGACAACTCACGCTTTAGGTCGGAGTAATCCTGATCTTCGATGTAACGTTTGTTAAAGACCTTCTCGCTTCCAAAAATCCTCTGGTCGATGAAGGAAACCAATCCGTGAAGGTCTGTGAGCGAATTCTGAAGAGGCGTAGCGGTCAGCAGAATTTTCGGAATGCCTTTTGACAGCTCATACAGGTTCTTTGCGCGCTTCGTACCATGAAATACGTTTCTGAGATTATGTGCCTCATCGATGATAATAAAATCCCACTTAACATCCGGAAATCGCTTCATCAACTTGGATGAGTAGTCATACGAGGTAAGAACGATTCTGACAGACTTATTGTCGGTAAGTCTCCTGCGCCAGTCTGAGCTGTCCTTTTCCACCGTCATCCTGTCAAGAATCACTGACTGCAAGCCGAACTTGTCCTGAAGTTCCAGTTCCCACTGCTTTCTCAAGGAGGCCGGAAGTGCTATTAAAACACACTTTGCCCCAGATTCAAGCACATATTTCAATACAAGTCCCGCTTCGATCGTTTTCCCAAGTCCAACCTCATCAGCCAATACAATGCCCCCTGTTTTAAGCGCCTGAATGGCGGCGCAAAATGCATTGATTTGATGAGGATTCAACTCAATATTTGCATCCAAAAGGAAGTGGAACGGAGAAGCCTCAAGTTCCAGCTTTTTGTATCTGCTGAATTGTTCAAGCAGCAGGTTAGCTTCCATCTGAATCTCCTTTGTATAGTTGCTCAAAAATACCCATCGCTATCCCTTTGGCCATCATCGGGGGCACGGCGTTGCCTATCTGGACAAACTGAGATGTGCGCGACCCCTCGAAGAAATAACTGTCTGGAAAGGACTGTATTCTTGCCGCTTCTCGGACTGTAATAGAGCGATTCTGCTCAATATCTGGATGAATGAAATAATGGCCGTCTTTTGAAAGGTGTGCCAGAATGGTATGGCAACACGGTTCATCGCCCTCGACGACTTTGAACCTGTCAGTAAATGAATATCTATTTTTATGCGTTTTCAATTCATCCGGTAGGTCATTGTAATTAAGGCGTTTATGGCCGTCATTCCACAGTTCAACCGCTCGCCTATAAATTTTGATATCCCGGTCTATATTCGGTCGGCAGTTGTGATGGGTCAGTACGTCATCTTTCGTCCGTATTCCTGATTCTGTGACATAGCCGCTAGCATTTGATTTTGCGTATTGGTCAGAACTCTCGCCAGGATGCAGTTTAGGCAAATCATCAAAGAGGTCATTTACAATGGCATCTGTTTTGATCTCAGGGAAATCGGGAAAGTTCAATCCACTTTTCTTTAACCAGCCAACAATGATCATCCGGCGTCTATTTTGGAGAACGCCAAATGAATGAGCATTCTGCTCACGGCATTCAATTTCATACCCTACTCGTTTTAAGTATTTCTGAATATTCTTCCACGTTGCCCCGCCATTGGCTGATTCAATCCCTATTACATTCTCAAATACAAACATTCGAGGCTGATAGCGTTTTAAGAACCGCGCATACAGTTTATACAAGTAGTTACGTGGATCTTCGGCCATTGGTACTCCCATATGGCTACTCTGCGCTCTGCCTACGAGAGAGTAAGCTTGACAGGGCGGTCCCCCAACAATAACATCAATATTAGCGATGCCTTGAATTTTCATTATCCCATCAATTGTTTTGAAAATTGCCGGAAGTGTCTCATCAGACATTTTCTCATTGATGATTGTTTTTGTTATCGAAGCCGGAATCTGCTTCATAAAATCGGTTCGAGAGATTTTTCCCGACACGTATTCGTTATATATAGCGAGCTTGTCTGTGCCTTTCAAATAATAGTAAGCACTTCTCGTTTCAAGGGTTTTCGCTGCAAGCGCATTCATTTCGACATGGGCAACAGGTTGAAATCCGGCCTGAAGAAACCCTTCTGAAAGCCCACCTGCTCCTGCAAAAAGATCAATGAAATTATAATTACGTTTAGTTTTGATGTTTGACATATATTTACCACCATTACATAAAAGATTAATTCTAATATGCAACCCTAAAATACTCCAAGCACTTCTTAAACTTATTCTGCGCCGAAAGGCAGGTGTCGGTGAGGCAGCTCTTTTCCCGCGGCCATTCTTTCAGCCCGCGGTAATAAAATAACTTGATCTCGTCCTCGATGATGAAGGGAACGATGTCGTGCTTCAGGCACTCCTTGAACAGGATCAGCCGGCCGACGCGGCCGTTGCCGTCTTGGAAGGGGTGGATGCGCTCAAACTGCACATGAAATTCAAGGAGATCCTCGAGGGTGACGGTTTCCTTGCTGTTGTAGTCGGCAAGCAGCCGTTTCATCTCGGCGGGCACATCCTCCGGAAGGGTCGTCTCCATGCCGCCGACTTCGTTGGGCGTCTTTTTGTAATCGCCCACGGCGGACCAGTCCTTTTTGGCGTCGCCTGTACCGGTTTTAAGGAGCAGGTGCAGATGCTTGATCCACTTCTCGCTCAGCCGCAGCTTCGCGCCGTCGATGATCTCGTCAATACAGCGGAAATGATTGGTCGTTTCGATGATATCGTCCACGCGGATGCTCTCGTCGGTGACGCCGACGGTGTCGGTTTCAAAGATATAGCGGGTCTGGTCGTGGGTGAGACGGCTGCCCTCGATATGGTTGGAATTGTAGGTCAGTTCGATCTGGACTTTATGATAAATCCCGCTGCGGATTTGTCCGCTTTTTTCCTCTTGGAGAACGGAAAGTAGCGTGCGCGAGGCGGGGCTTTTGCCCTTTCGTTCGGGCTTTTCGGCATTTTCGGGGATATTCCAAGTTTTGCCTGTGAGAAACGCGCCGGGAATGCGGCCATGGGCGCAGTAATTCCGAACGCTGCGTTCGGACATCTTCCAAAGCGCCGCGGTTTCTTTGACGGATAAATAGTTCATACCGCACCTCCCCTTTCATTTAGTATATCACATTACCGGCAAAAATCAATGGACGAACGCGCAAGTTGCATCGGATTCTTTGCCGATAACGGCATGTATATTCCTTTTGATTTTAAGTAAGGTCGGCAGTCACCGCCTTAAAAAACGCCCGACCTGGAATATCCCTTAAATTTGAAATACTATTAAGGGAATATTCTCTCAGGGCGTTGACTTTTCCCTTAAATTACGGTATGATTTAAGGGAAATAAGCGGAGGTGAAACAAATGCGATCGTTTAACTACTCGGCAATCAAAGACCAAAAGTGGGACTCTGAAATCCTCGGTTTGATTGCCGCGATTTATAAGGAAGCTGGAAAGCAAGAGCTGTATTTGAAGCAGCGTCCGGCAGAACTGGAAAAGCTGGTGGAGATTGCAAAGGTACAAAGTACAGAGGCCTCCAACGCAATTGAAGGGATCGTCACGACCCATACGCGTATTCGGCAGTTGGTCGAAGAGAAAACGGCGCCCAGGAACCGGGACGAGCAGGAAATCGCCGGATACCGGGACGTCCTGGGTCTAATTCATGAGAGTTTTGACGTAATTCCAATCACGCGGAATTACATTCTTCAACTTCATAAAATCCTGTACGGCCATAGAAACAATCCCATGGCGGGCAGAACGAAAAACGTACAAAATTATATCAGCACAACCTACTCCGACGGCCATGTGGAAATTCTGTTTACGCCTCTTCCGCCCTATGAGACGCCGGAAGCGCTGGACAGAATCTGCGCGGAATACAACCGCGTGATTGGCAATATGGAAGTCGAGCCTCTCATCGCGATTCCGATTTTCATTCACGACTTTCTTTGCATCCACCCCTTTAACGACGGGAACGGCAGAATGAGCCGGCTGCTGACGACGCTGCTGCTCTACCGAAGCGGCTTCTATGTGGGGAGATATATTTCCCTTGAAGCGAAGATCGCGAAAAATCAAGACCTGTATTATGACGCGCTCGGTCAGTCGCAAATTGGCTGGCACGAGGGCAAGGAAGACGCCGTTCCGTTCATCAAATATCTGCTTGGAACGGTCCTTGCCGCCTACAAAGACTTTGAAGAACGTTTTGCTCTGGTTGAAACAAAGCTGTCCGCGCTTGAAATGGTAAGGCATGCTGTAGCAAACAAAGTCGGGCGCTTTACAAAGCAGGACATTCGGGAGTTGTGCCCCTCTCTCAGCGTGAGTTCCGTAGAGGGCGCGTTGCGAAAGCTGGTGGCCTCCGGCGACCTGAAACGGGAGGGCACGGGAAAGAGTACCCGCTATTACAGAGCAAACTGATTCTTATGGAAATTGACGAATGGATAAGGGAAAACATGGACTTGTCTACCATGCCCCGCCGACGCCGGGCGAAAGGCTGGAGGTCCTCCCCCGTCCGATACGGGAGAAAAAAGAGCCCAAAACGCACACTTTTTTGAAACGAAAACGGGAGCGCAACCTTCGGTTCGTCCGATGGCTGCCCTCCCGCTCTTTTTTCTTTCCCTTTTTCCCTTTCCCTCCATGAAGGATAGGAACGCTTTGGACAGGGGCAAAATTGCCGGGGAGTTTTTAATACGATATACACAGATGGTTAAGGAATAGATTTTGACAAATGTGCTTAATGAGTTGTAGATTTTTAACATTTGGATGATATAATGTTATATATTGAGTAGACGATTGCTCGATAAATCGGAGGTTGACGTTTTCTAAAAAGGCGGTGCTTGTATGGAAATAAGGCAAGAACGAGCGGACGATTATCATACAGTCTTTCAGGTCGTAACAGAAGCATTTTCTCATGCAGAACATAGCGATGGAAACGAGCAGGAGCTTGTGAAAGCGTTGAGGGACACTCCATCCTTTATTCCGGAACTCTCCCTTGTGGCCATGGAAGACGGAAAGATCGTTGGGCATATCCTTTTTACCAAAATCACCATAGAAGAAGCCATCGAACTCGCTCTTGCGCCCCTCTCTGTTCTTCCGGCATATCAGCGGAGAGGAATCGGGCTGGCGCTTATCCGGGAGGGCCACCGTATTGCCAGACAGTTGGGGTATGATTACTCGATAGTATTGGGTTCTCCAGCATATTATCCGAGGGCTGGTTATCTTCCTGCGAGCTTATATGGTATTGAAGCGCCACTTGAAGTGCGGGACGAAAACTACATGGCATTCAAATTACAAGATGACGCACCTCAAGTTAAGGGTATGGTCAAATATGACCCAGCCTTTGGAATTGATTGACGGCTTCCAGTTGGCGGAGAGATAATGAGGACGACAAATCGGGAGTTGACGGGAAGGATCATTCAATGGATTACGATGTTAGTTTTTCGCTTGCGCAGGATGATGAAGCGAAAACCATTTCCAATCTTCGCCATGTCATATGGGGCACAACGTATCGAGGAATCTATCCTGATGAGGCCATCGACGGTTTTGATTTGGAGTGGCATACGCAGCGCGACCTGGCAAGAATTAAGGACCCGGATTTGCGTGTCTATCTTATCCGTTTTGCGGATATTCCCATCGGCTATTTCTTCCTAAAAACAACAGACCCGGTATATATTGGATCTTTATATCTGCTGAAAGAATACCAACATCAGGGAATTGGCAGGCGGGCGTTTAGGATAGCGGAGCAATATTGCGCGGAATACGGAATATCCAGGTATTACTGTAACTGCAACGCGCACAACTATCCCGCGATAGCATTCTATCACGCCATGGGCGGCGTTATGATTGATGAGGATACGGGGCACGAAAACAAGCGGGAAGATCAACTCACATTTGAATTCAGCCGTATTACATAGGGATAACTTCTCGTTTGTTGAGAAGTTGCAAAACCCTTTAGGAACTAAAGGGCGCATTATCCGAGATTTTCAATTATCCGAGGAAATTCTTAAAAATGCCGTATTA
>CANQXH010000029.1 GCA_947627745.1 uncultured Oscillospiraceae bacterium | reverse complement strand
TTCTGCAAACGAACGGCCGGGAGCTGGAGGAATCCATCCGCAGTACCCTGCGACAGGATGGGAGCGTGAGAGAGAAATATTATTCCGAAATCTCCAAGCTGCTCTCCGACAGTCTCAAATCTATGGAGGCTGCTACGCTCCGGCTGGAGCAGAAAATCAGCAGGCTGACGATGCTTTCGGTGGCGGCGTCTACGGTGGTATCGGCGCTGGTCTGCGCAGTCTTGTATCTGCTGGCCGGCTGATAGAGGATGACAGCGAAGACCCTGAGGAACGCCGGAAGCGCATCGAAGCGGAGCAGAACGGTTCCAATATGGGAGCCGTCCTTGGCCTTGCCGTGGGCGCCGCCATGGCGCTGACCCAGGGCGAAGAACAGACAGTCCTGGACGAGCAGGACTTCAACGAATTTCTGGCACAGGCGGATGCCGAGGAGGAATCCACCTGGCAGCAAAGGATGTAAACACGGGGCAGGCCTTGCGGCTTGCCCCAATTTCATTCAAATGTATAACCAAACCATGAATCGAGGAAAATATAGGAAAGGAAAAGAAACGGAGGACCGCATTTGGAAGTAAAGGTAGATCACGATCGAAAGCTCGTGGAATTTTGGCTGACGAAAGCCGACCAGGAGGACGCTTCCCTGGGAGAATATTTACGTCAGCAGTTCCGCGTCTGCAAGGAAAAAAACTATATGGTGGCCCAGTTCCGTTCCGGCACGGAAGACCTGTATGGGCTCACACGGGAGCTGCTGCTGTACAACCGCAGGCGGGCGGCCCAAGTGGAAGTGCAGAAAGAAAAAACAGGAAAAAATCCAAATCTTTCCACTAGCTATTGTCCGGGTATTTCGGTACAATGAGGAATAAGAAAAAGAGAAAGGACGTGACGAACATTGGTAGAGCGATTTGACATCGCGGGCTATGCCCGGATCTCTGTTGACGATGATCTGGATCGGGACAACACTTCCATTGAAAATCAAAAGGCCATCATCGCGGATTTTGTCCGGCAAAAATTCCCCGGCTCCCGGCTGACCTTCTACGAGGACCGGGACCGCTCCGGCTACACCTTCGAGCAGCGGGAGAGCTACCAGGCCCTGCGCCGGGAGCTGATGGCCCACCGGATGGACATTCTGGTGGTCAAGGACTTCTCCCGCTTCTCCCGGCGAAACTCCCGGGGCCTGGTGGAGCTGGAGGATCTGCGGGACGCGGGGGTGCGGATCATTTCCATCGGGGACGGCATCGACTATCCCAACGACGACGACTGGCTGAAAATCCAGTTTCAGTTCCTGATCAACGAGATGCCCGTCACCGAGACCAGCAAAAAGATCCGCAATGTAATCAAGCGCCGCCAGCAGGACGGCAAGTGGATCTGCGCCGCGCCCTACGGCTATATCGTGAACAAGCGGCAGGAATTTGAAGTGGTTCCCACGGAAGCGGATGTGGTGCGCAAGATCTTCCAGCTCTATAACGACGGCTGGGGCTACAAGCGCATTGCCAACTACCTGACCGACCAGGGCATCCCTACTCCCCGGATGTCGGAAAAGCAGCGCAAAGACCAGGCGGGAGAGGAGAACAAAATTAAGGCGAAGGCCCAGTGGAGCATTGTCTCTGTTCAAGGGATTCTGGACAACGACTTCTATATCGGCACCCTGCGGCAGGGCAAGTACACCCGGAAGAAAATCAACGGCGCCGAGCGGAGGCGGGACCAGGACGACCACATCGTCATCGAAAACCACCATCAAGCAATCATCGACTACCGTGCCTTCGCCATCACCCGCTCCCTCCGGGAAAAGCGCACCACATCCAATTACCGGGGCGTCAAGAAGTACGACAACACCTACGCCGGCTTCCTGGAATGCGGCGACTGCGGCAGTCCCATGTTCGCCATGAGCCGCGGCGACATGAAAGCCGCCTACACCTGCGGCACTTACCACCGGCGTGGGCGGAAGGGCTGCACCTCTCACCATATCCGGGCGGACCGGCTGGACTTCCTGCTAAAAGAATATGTGCGGCGGGTCATGGAAAACGCCTCGGACATGCTGGAGAGGCTCAACCGGGACATTTCCCAGGAGCGGGAGGACGTGGCGGAAACGGAGGCCTCCGCCGACCGCCTGGCTGAGATCCTGGCCGACTTGCAGGAGGAGCTGAAAGCCACCAAGCGCCAGCGCATCCGGGACCTTATGAAGCACCCGGAGCAGGAGGCGCTGCTGGAGGAAACCTACGAGGAGCTGGAAGCCGGGCTTCATCAGAAGATCGCGGGCGTCCGCAATCAGATCGAAATGCTGTCCGACAAGCGCAACACCATCCTCCGGGTGAACCGGGCGGCGAAAAGCGCCATGGAGGTGTTCCGGGATATTTTGGAAAAGGAAAAGCTGGAACGCAATGATTTGGAATTGATCATCCAGCGGATCAAGGTCTATGAAGATCATCTGGAGATCCAGCTGAAAGCGGATGTGGACGCCCTGATCCGCTGCGGCAACGGGGAGATGGCCGCAAATTTTGAGCAGGGCAGCATGGATATCTTAAAGACCCAGATCACTCAGTCCTCTGTTCATCACGGGGACAAGGTCTATGCTGTCAATGTTATCAGTAACGGTGACCCCTTGGAGATTTATACGGAAAAAGACGGAGGGGTCATTTTTCGCAAGTATTCGCCCATGGGGGATCTGCAAGATTTTGCGGTGCAGATCTGTGAGTCCATAGGGGACAACACAGGGCGCATCGCGGCGGTGGCGGACCGGGACTCCATCATTGCCCTGTCCGGCGCGCCCAAGCGGGAGCTGGTGGACAAGCCCAACTCCCAGGAGCTGGAAAAGCTGATGGAGCAGCGGAAAAACTACCGCTACAAGCCCGGAGAGACCCTCCTCCGGGCCGCGGAGGGGTCCGACAAGTATCATCTTGGCGTGGCCGCCCCCATTTTGTCCCAGGGAGACCTGATGGGCTGCGTCCTGCTCCTGTTGGGCGACGACAACACGCCCCTCCAAGAGTCCGACCAGCGGTTGGCGCAGACCGTGGCGGGCTTCTTGGGCAAGCAAATGGAGAATTAAGCCCTGCCGCCGGGGGGATGGACTCCCGGGCGGGGCGAAAGCAGCCCCCGGCTACAAAGCCGGGGGCAGTTTTTAGATACGTTTGAATCACACCAGCCTGCTGCCGGGGAGGATCTCATCGGAGAGCATCACCAGATGGAGCCGATCTCCCCGCTCGGCGGAGAGCAGCATCCCGCAGCTCAGCTGCCCCATCATCTTCCGGGGGGCCAGATTGGTCACCGCCACCAGGGTCTTGCCCAGAAGCTCCTCCGGCTGGTAGTATTTGGCGATGCCGGAGAGGATAGTCCGGGGGGCGCCGGTGCCGTCGTCCAGGGTGAATTTCAGCAGCTTTTCGCTCTTTTTCACCTTCTCGCAGGAGAGCACCTTCACCACCGTCAGATCCAGCTTCTCAAAATCGTCGAAGGCGATCTCCGGCTTGGGCTCCGCCAGGGGAATGGCCGGGGCGGCGGGCTTGTTCAGGGCCTCCAGGGCGGCTAACTCCTTCTCCATGTCGATCCGGGGGAACAGGTTCTCGCCCTTGACGGGGGCAGCCTCCTCCGGGAGCACGCCCCACCGGGCGGCGCTGTCCCAGGTCCGGCCCTCATCGCCCACCCCCAGCTGGGCAAAGAGCTTGTCCATGCTGCCGGGCATGAAGGGGGTCAGCAGCACACCGCAGATCCGGGTGGTCTCCAGAAGGTTATACAGGACATGGGCCAGCCGGGAGCCGTTGGCCGCCAGGTCCTTGGCCAGGACCCAGGGGGCATTCTCGTCGATATACTTGTTGGCTCGGCGGATCACCTTGAACACCGCCTCCAGAGCGTTCTGGAACTGATAGCGCTCCATCTGCTCCTCGTACCGATCCCGAAGGGCGGCCGCCAGGGTGACCAGCTCGGCGTCGGTCTTCTCCGGGCCCTCGGCGGTGACGATGTAGCCGCCTTCGGGCTTGGACTGGACCAGCTCTACGGCCCGGCCCTCCGCCTCCGTCACGCCGGAGCCGGCGGGGAGCTTGCCGCCAAAGTACTTGCCCACCATGGCGGTGGTCCGGGACAGGAGATTGCCCAGGTCGTTGGCCAGATCCAGGTTGATGGTGTTGATCAGGGACTCATTGGTAAAGTTGCCGTCGGAGCCGAAGGGGAAGGTCCGCAGCATGAAAAACCGCAGGGCGTCCACCCCGAATTTTTCCGCCAGGATATAGGGGTCCACCACGTTGCCCCGGCTCTTGGACATCTTCTCCCCGCCGAAGTTCAGCCAGCCGTGGCCGTAGACCTTCTTGGGCAGGGGCAGATTCAGGCTCATCAGCATGGCGGGCCAGATGATGGAGTGGAACCGGACGATCTCCTTGCCCACGAAGTGGACGTCCGCCGGCCAGAAGGCCTCCAGGTCGTGATACTTTTCGTTCTGGAAGCCCAGGGCGGTCATGTAGTTGAACAGGGCGTCCACCCACACATAGACCACATGGCCCGGGTCAAAGTCCACCGGCACGCCCCAGGTGAAGCTTGTCCGGGAGACACACAGGTCCTCCAGGCCCGGGTCGATGAAGTTATTGACCATTTCGTTGACCCGGCTCCGGGGCTCCAGAAAGTCGGTGTTCACCAGCAGATCCCGGACCCGGTCGGCGTACTTACTCAGCCGGAAGAAGTAGGCCTTCTCCTCCGCGTCCACCACTTCCCGGCCGCAGTCCGGGCACTTGCCGTCTACCAGCTGACTCTCGGTCCAGAAGCTCTCACAGGGCTTGCAGTATTTGCCCCGGTAGGTGCCCTTGTAGATATCGCCGTTGTCGTACATTTTCTTGAAAATTTTCTGGACCGCGGCCACGTGGTAATCGTCGGTGGTGCGGATGAACCGGTCGTTGGAGATATTCATCAGTTTCCACAGGTCCCGGACGCCCTTCTCCCCCTCCACGATGTTGTCCACATACTCCTTGGGGGTGACGCCGGCCTCTTTGGCCTTGTCCTCGATCTTCTGACCGTGCTCGTCGGTGCCGGTGAGGAACATGACGTTGTAGCCCTGGAGCCGCTTATACCGGGCCATGGCGTCAGTGGCCACGGTGCAGTAGGCGTGGCCGATGTGGAGCTTGGCCGACGGGTAGTAGATGGGGGTGGTGATATAGTAGTTCCCCCGGCATTTTTCGCACATAAAAAACCCTCCTGAAAATAAAAAATCGCCCTGGATCTTCCAAGGGCGAATGAATCGCGGTACCACCTTGCTTCGCACGGAAAAACGTGCCTCGTTGGCGCGGTAACGGGCGCACCCGTGGAGGCCTAAAAGACTTCGGCCTCCCGGCTCCGGGACCATGTTCCCCGCCCGCGGCCCATCCCCCTCGCACCAAAGTGGGGGACTCTCTGCCCGGCGCGAAAACGGGTACTCTTCCCTTCTCTGCCTTTGCTTTTGGGATATTATACCCACTTTTCGCCCCTTTGTCAAGATTTCTTTCCCGATGTTTTCCCCTCCGCCGGCAAGCGGTCCGTAAAACGAGACGCGCGCGGTACGGAAAAAGCTCCCGTACCGTGCGCTTGCGCAGGAAAACAGTGGGGTTTCCCCAAAGCGCCCATTGATGCCCCTATTGTGGCGGCAGGGCCTTCTCGTAGATCCCCGCCCGGTAGCGGAAGGTCGTCAGGGGCATCCCGCACTCCCTGGCAGCGGCCGTGCCGGTGATTCTCTTGCTCTTCCACCGGCGATAGGCGCTGGGGAAGTTCTCCGGCAGCGGGCGGGGCGGCCGGCCGAAGCGCACGCCTCGGGCCTTTGCCGCCGCAATCCCCTCCGCCTGCCGCTGCCGGATATTGACCCGCTCGTTCTCCGCCACAAAGCTGAGGACTTGCAGCACAATGTCGCTGAGAAAGGTCCCCATCAGGTCTTTGCCCCGGCGGGTGTCCAGCAGCGGCATATCCAGCACCACAATGTCGGCGCCCTTTTCCTTCGTCAGAACGCGCCACTGCTCCAGGATCTCCCCATAGTTCCTGCCCAGGCGGTCGATGCTTTTGATGTACAGCAGATCGTCTTTTTTCACCCGCCGCACCAGCCGCTTGTACTGGGGCCGCTCAAAATCCTTGCCGGACTGCTTGTCCATATAGATGTTTTTCTCCGGGATGTTCAGCTCCTGAAAGGCGATCAGCTGCCGGTCCTCATTCTGCTCTCTGGTGCTGACCCGGACATAGCCGTAGACCATGATCATGCCCCGCCTCCTTTCCCCCATATTCCGCCGCTTCCCCGTAGAGGGATCGGGCTCTGTCTTTCTTTCCGATGTCCATAAATACCTCCCAAAATCCGCCGTTTGATACCGCTTTGGCGGCAATGATACGATCATATCACGACTTTTTTTCCACAAAATGACGGGGAAATGGAAACACGGATCTAAGGGCGGTATAAAAAGAGCCGCTGATTTGTGAGAACCCTCACAAATCAGCGGCTCTGCCGTTATTTTCCGTGAAAAACCGGAATCTATTCTTCCAGGACAGCGCAGAAGCCCATGGGAGCCAGGGACAGCCATTCCGGGGCCACGGTATGCAGATTGTGCCCCAGCAGGAGCTTCCCAAAGGGGATGTCCCAGGGGTCGCCGCTCCGGTTGCAGTAGAGCCGCACTTCCCGCCCCTGATAGGTCCGGGAGAAACCCAGCTTCTGATCCCCCGCCTGGAAAAAGGCGATATCCCCCAGCCGGAGCGGCGTCCAATCGGCCCGGAGCTGCCCCAGCCGCCGGTAGTGGGCCAGCAGCTCGGTATTTTCCCGGCCCCAGGGATAGGTTCGGCGGTTGAAGGGGTCCTTGTACCCCTCCATCCCCGCCTCGTCCCCGTAGTAGAGGGCGGGCGCTCCCGGCAGGGTATATTGCAGGAAGGAGGCCATCAGCAGCCGCTCCTGGGCCAGCACATATTGGTTGCGGGACAGGAAGCGGGCCGCCTTTTCCGCCCGGGAGCCGTCAAAGTCGTCTACCAAAGCGGTGAGGATCCGGGGGGTGTCGTGGGTGCCCAGCAGATTCATGTTGCACAGCAGCACCTGGGGCGGATAGTTCTCCGCGATGGTCATCACCGTCTCCCGCAGGGCCGTTCCGTCGTCCCGGTCCCGGAGGAAATTGATGATGGCCGTGCGGAAGGGATAGTTCATCACCGAATCCAGGGTGCCGTCGACAAAGTACCGGCGGCGGATGCCGTAGGCTACCTTGTTGGAGGCGTCCTCCCAGACCTCCCCCACCAGCAGGGCGTCGGGCTTCAGCTCCCGGATCCGCTTTTTCAGCAGCGCCACAAACTCGTTGGGCAGCTCATCCACCACGTCCAGCCGGAAGCCGTCGGCCCCCAGCTTCAGCCAGTGCTCCACCACGCTGTCCTTCCCCGTGATGACGTACTCCACAAAGCTGGGCTCCATCTTGTTCACCGTGGGCAGCGTGTCAAAATCCCACCAGCTGCGGTAGGAATGGGGGTAGTTTTGGAAGGAATACCACCGAAAGTAGGGCGAGGCCTTGGTTTGGTAGGCCCCCTTGCCCCCGAAGGTGCCCTCTTTATCAAAATAGAGGCTATTGGAGCCGGTGTGGGAGTACACCCCGTCCAAAATAACGCGGATGCCCTTGGCGTGGGCCGCCTGGCACAGCGCCGCGAAATCCGCCTCGGTGCCCAGCATGGGGTCCGGGGTCTTGTAGTCCCCGGTATCGTAGCGGTGGCTGGAAAGGGCCTTGCCAATGGGATTGAGATAGAGGATCGTGGCCCCCAGGGAGGCGATATAGTCCAGCTTTTCCTGGATGCCCCGGAAATTGCCGCCGAAAAAGTCGTTGTTCAGCACCCGCCCGTCGGAGGTGGGCTGCCAGCAGACCTCCTCGTTCCAGTCCTTGTGAAGGGTGTAGGGCTCCAGCTTTCCCGTCAGGTCGCACCAGCCGGACCGGGCGAAGCGGTCCGGGAACACCTGGTAGAACATGGCGCCCTTGGCCCAGTCGGGGGTGGTGAAGTCCTCCGGCACGCAGCTGACCTGCCAGAGCTCCCCGGCCTCCATGTTGGTGTCGTCCCCGGCCTTGAACAGCCGGAAGGGCCCGTCCCGGCCGGTGATGGAAAAATAGTAGAAGTAAAGGCCCCGCTCCGCCAGGGAAAAGCTCCCCCGGAAAATATCGTAGGGCCCCCGTTTGATCCGGTACTCCAGGGAAACCTCCTGGACCGGCCGGCCGTCCTCGCTCTGGATCAGACACCGGACCGACCGGGCGTGGACGTCCGAAGGGATGTGGATGTGCATTTCGCAGCTCTGCCCCGGCGTCAAGGCGCCGAAGGGGGATTTGTAGGCCGCCTGTTTACTGTTGAAAAGGATACGCATACTCTCTCCTTCAGGGAAAAGGACCCGGCGCCGACGGGCGCCGGGTCACCGAATTTGGCCGTTAACGGTTGGCGGTCATCCGCCGGAACAGCTCCATATAGCGGGCGGCGGGCTGGTCCCAGCTGAAATCCTGCTCCATGCCCCGCCTCTGCAGGTCCTGGAAGCCGGCGGGATCGTCCCGGTACAACGCGATCGCCCGCTTCAAAGAAGCCAGGAAGTCGTCGCCATTGTAGCTCTGGAATGTGAAGCCCAGGCCGCCCTTGCCGTGTTCATCGGCAGGGGGCACGGTGTCCTTCAGACCGCCGGTGGCGTGGACCACAGGCACGGTGCCATAGCGCATGGCGTTCATCTGACTCAGTCCGCAGGGCTCGGACTTGGAGGGCATCAGGTAGATGTCCGCCCCGGCGTAGATTCGGGCCGCCAGGCCCAGGTTGAAGGTGATCTGGGCGCTGACCCGGTCCGGGAACTCGTTGGCCAGATCCCGGAAGAAGTCCTCGTACTGGCTCTCGCCGGTACCCAGGAGCAGCATTTGGCAGTTTTCCTCCCACATGAGACGGCGGGAAATGTAGCACAGCAGGTCCAGGCCCTTGTGCCCGGCCAGCCGGGTGACCATCACCAGCAGCGGCACGTCGGGGACCTTGGGGAGCCCCACCTCCTCCTGGAGGGCCGCCTTGCACACCGCCTTGCCCGCCAGGAAGGTGTCCTTGTTGAAGTGGGCGGGGAGGGCCGGGTCGGTCTCCGGGTTGAAGGTGTTCACATCGATGCCGTTGGTGATGCCGGTGAGCTTCCAGGACACGTTAGACAGCACCCCGTCCAGCCCGTGGGCGTAGTAGGGGTACATCAGCTCCTGGGCGTAGGTCTCGGAAACGGTGGTCACCAGATCCGCCGTCTCGATGGCGCCCTTCATCATATTCACAGAGCCGTTCATGTCCAGATGGCCCCGCCACTCCCAGGGCAGCCCCAGCACATCGTCGAAGAAGTTCCCATGGGCCCAGCCCTGGTACTCGATGTTGTGGATGGTGTACATGCAGCGGGTAGTGGGGAAGTAGAACCGGTACATGGCGTTCAGGTACACCGGCACCAGGGCGGTCTGCCAGTCGTTGCACTGGATCACGTCGGGAATCAGCTGCATGGTCACCATGGAGTCCAGGCAGGCCTTGGAGAAGAAGGCGAACCGCTCCCCGTCGTCCAGGGCCCCATAGAGGGACCCGGAGCGGGCGCCGAAATAATACTCATTGTCGATAAAGTAGACCTGCACCCCATCGGTCCGGTTGGTCAGCCGCAGCACGCCGCAGTACTGCTGCCGCCAGCCCAGGCCCACGGTGAACTGGGCCACCCGCTCCACGGTGTAGCCGGGGTTTTCCTTGACTTTTTGATAGTAGGGCAGGAACACCGATACCTGATTCCCGGGGATTCGGGCCAGGGCTGCGGGAAGGGCCTCGATCACGTCTCCCAGGCCGCCGGACTTGGCGTAGGGGGAGCCCTCGGAGGCCAGGATCACAATTTTCATACGGTGTCACCCCGCTTGATCACGATGGGACAGCTGGGCGTGCCGATGAGCTTGGTGCCGGGCCGGACGGTGACGTTCTTGTCCAGGATCACGTTCTTTAAGTAACAGTTTTCGCCCACCACGGTGTCGTTCATAATGACGCAGTCCTCCACCTCGGCGCCCTCGGCCACGGACACCTGGCGGAACAGGACGCTGTGGCGGATCTTCCCTTCCAGGAAGCAGCCGTCGGCCACGGTGCAGTTGTCCACCTCGCAGTTTTCGCCGTAGTAGCTGGGCACCCGGTCACGGACCTTGGTGAAGATGGGATGGTTCCCGGTGAACAGATCGTGGCGCACATCCTTGTCCAGGATGGCCATGCTGTTCTGGAAATACTCGGCGATGGAGGTATTGTACAGGGCCACGCCGCCGAACTGGTAGGCGTTCACCGTCATCTCGCCGGCCTGGTAGAGCCGGAGGACGATATCCCGGTGGAAATTGTACAGGCTCCTGGCGGCGGCCTCCTGGACCCGGTGCCGGAGGATGTCCTTGGACACCACATAGATGCCGGTGCTGATGGCGTAGTCGGCGGGGGCGGGGTAGTCCACAGCCATGTCGATCACCTGGCCGTCTTTGTCCAGCTTGACCGCCAGCTCCTGCTTCTTGACCCCGTCGGCCAGGCCGGACTTGGTCACCACGGTGATGTCCTTGCCGCTGGCGATGTGGGCCTGGAGGACCTTAGCCAGGTTGATGTTGCACAGCACATTGGCCCCGGCCATGATGATATAGTCCTCGTTTCCGCCGTATTTCAGATAGTCCAGGGCGAAATTCAGGGCCTCCACATTGCCGCTGACGCCGTAGTTGCCCATGGAGTAGGGGCTGATAAATTCCAGGCCCCCCTCCTGGAGCTCCAGGTCCCACTCCTCGCCGGAGCCGATGTGGGCCATCAGGGACTGGTAGTTGCTCCGGGAGATGATGCCGATCCGGCGGATGCCGGAGTTGGAAAAATTGGAGAGGGTAAAGTCGATCTGGCGATACCGGCCGCCGAAGGGCACGGCGGACTTGGTCCGTTTATTGGTCAGCTCGCCCAGGGGATTTTCCGAATTGGCGAAGATGAGTCCGAGTACAGTCATTGCGGTATTCCTCCCTTACAGCATGTCGCCGGGCTGAAGCACGGCGTTGGCTTCTACCACAGCGCCCTTGGAGGTGACGCTGATCTTCTTCTTTTCGTTGGGGCCAAAGGCGCCGCCGACCACCGCGCCCCGGCAGACCTTGCTGTTCTCGCCCAGGATGGCATGGCGCACAATGGCGTCGGACTCGATCACCGCGCCGGGCATGACCACGCTGTCCTCCACGATGGCGTTCTTGCCCACATAGCAGCCGGTGGAGAGGATGGAGTGCCGGACGGTGCCGTAGACCTCGGAGCCCTCGGCCACGAAGCAGTTGACCGTCTTGGCTTCCTCGTCGATATAGCTGGAGGGCATGGCGTTGTTCCGGGCATAGATGGTGGAGTTGGGACCGCCCCGGATGTTGAAGGCCGGATCCTTCCCCAGAAGCTCCATATTGGCCTCCCACAGGGAATCGATGGTCCCCACATCCTTCCAGTAGCCCTCGAAGGTGTAGGCCACCAGCTTATGGCCGGCGTTCAGAAGGTTGGGAATGATGTTCTTGCCGAAGTCGTTCTCGGAATTGGGGTCGGCCTCGTCGGCCATCAGGAACTCCCGCAGCACCTTCCAGTTGAACACATAGATGCCCATGGAGGCGTTGGTGGACTTGGGCTGCTTGGGCTTCTCTTCAAATTCATAGATGGTGCCGTCGGGGTTGGTGTTCATGATGCCGAAGCGGCTTGCCTCCTCCAGAGGCACATCCCGGACGGCGATGGTGCAGTCCGCCCCGGAGGCGGCGTGGAAGTTGATCATGGCGGCATAGTCCATCTTGTAGATGTGGTCGCCGGAGAGGATCAGCACATACTCCGGATCGAAGCGCTCGATAAAGGGGATGTTCTGATAGATGGCGTTGGCGGTGCCCTTATACCACTCGCTCTTCTTGCTCCGGGCGTAGGGCGGCAGGACCTGGGCGCAGCAGTGGGTCTTGTTCAGGCCCCAGGGCTGGCCGTTGCCGATATATTCATTGAGCTCCAGCGGCTGATACTGGGTCAAAATGCCCACCGTGTCAATGCCGGAGTTGACGCAGTTGGACAGGGGGAAGTCGATGATCCGATATTTCCCTCCAAAGGGAACGGCTGGCTTGGCGGTATTCTCCGTCAGGACCTTCAGCCGGCTGCCCTGGCCGCCGGCCAGAAGCATCGCGATGCAGCGTTTTTTCTGAAAGTACATGGTCACAGCTCCTTCAATTAGATTTACGGATCCCGCCGGCAGGGGCGGGCCCGATCCTTCCATATATAAGATACCATATTTTATGCCATAAGAAAAGAGTTAATTTAGACAAATTGCAAAAAAATTTCGCGGCAGCTCCTGTTTCCCCGCCCGGCTTGACCTTTGGCGCTTTTGCGGGTATAATTGGAAAAAAGAGGTTTTCCCTTTCAGGAGGCGTTTTTCATGATTCGTCCCGCGAGCGCCGGGGATGTCCCGGCCATGCTGGAGATTTATAGGCCCTATGTGGAGGGCTCCGGGGTCTCCTTTGAATACGTGCTTCCCACCCCGGCGGAATTTACCCGCCGTTTCGAGGAGGGCTCCAGGCAGTTTCCCTGGCTGGTGTGGGAGGAGGGCGGCCAGGTGCTGGGCTACGCCTACGGCAGCGCCCCCTTCGCCCGGGCGGCCTACCGGTGGTGCGCGGAAAATTCCCTTTACGTCGCCCCCCAGGCCCAGGGTCGGGGCATCGGCGCCGCCCTGGAACGGGCCCTGGAGGATGCCCTGATCCGCCAGGGGTACTATGTGCTCTACGCCCTGATCACCTCGGACAACGCCCCCTCCCTGGCCTTCCACGCCGCCCAGGGCTTCCGCTTTCTGGCCCAGTTTCCGGACTGCGGCTTCAAGGACGGGGTCTGGCGCGGCGTCACCTGGATGGAAAAGCGGCTGCGGCCCCTTTCCGCCCCACCTTCCCCGCCAAAAACACCTAAGGAGGAACCGCCATGCTGAATACCACGCTGTGCTACATCACCCGAGGGGACCAGGTGCTGATGCTCCACCGGGTCAAGAAACGGAACGATATCAACAAGGACAAGTGGATCGGCGTGGGGGGCAAATTCCTGGAGGACGAGTCCCCAGACGAGTGCCTCCTCCGGGAGGTGCGGGAGGAAACGGGGCTGAAATTGACCTCCTGGCGGTGCCGGGGGATCGTCACCTTCCTGACCAACGGCAATTTTGAAGGGGAATATATGTACCTGTTCACCGCCGACGGCTTCACCGGCCAGCTGACGGACTGCGACGAGGGGGAGCTGGCCTGGGTCAGCCGGGAATTTCTGGACCGGCTGCCCAAATGGGAGGGAGACCAGATTTTCCTGGACCTGCTGTGGCGGGACGCCCCCTTCTTCCTGCTAAAGCTCCGCTACCAAGACGAAAAGCTGGTGGAGGCGGTCTTAAACGGGCAGATAATCCGGTAGAGCGGTCAAGAAAAAATGGGTAGGGCGGCGGCCCTACCCATTTTTTACGGTCTTATTCCTTCTTCTTGCCGAAGTTGGGGGAGAAGATGATCTTATCCACCGCGAAGATGATGACCATGGCCACGCCGCCGGTGACGACGGTGGTGACGATGGAGCTGACGGTGTTCCGCAGGGCCTCATTGGTGATGAGGGCGGTGGTCACGGGGTTCCAAATGCAGGTGAACAGGTTCATGACCAGGAACACCACGATGGTGGCGGCGCCGTGGCACAGGGCCTGCGGGACCACGGGGCCGTGGCTGCGGAAGGTGACGTTCCGCTGCAGGGGGAAGTTGATGATCTCGCCGAAGACGATGGCGGTCAGGTTGGCCAGGGTGAAGGCCAGGCCGCTCTCCACCAGGTATCCGCCGGTGGAAGCCGTCTCCAGGGCGTTGCCAATGATGGCCAGCTTAAAGTTCACGCCGAACATGGTCACAGGGATGCCGGGCCACAGCCACTCCACATCGCCGACCATGGCATGGAACAGGGCGGGCAGGAACATCAACAGCAGCAGCTTGACGAAGGTGACGACGTAGCTGAACACCAGGAAGAGCCCACCTTCCCGGACCCACTCGGCCAGCTTGGGATGCTTTTCCACAAAGCCGTTCCACCAATTGATTACCGGGGCAAAAATTTTCTTAACAGTTTCCATTTTTTCGTTCCTTTCTAAATTATTCCATAGCCTTGGCGGCTTTGCGCTTACCGAAGGAGCGGAAGAATCCGCCGATGATCTTGCCCATGCCCTTGAAGAAGTGGCCGTTGACCACGGTGAGGATGCCCTCGGCCATTTCCATGGTCACCAGGCCGCCCACCATCTTGGCGATGGCACGGAAGGGCTCGTTGTAGATGAACATGATGTTCAGATCCGGGGTGCCCTTCTCCATGCTCTTGTTGAGCATATTGGTCAGGATCTTATAGACGAACCGGCCCAGCCAGCTCTTGGCGTAGTACATCTGGCAGATGGCGTCGTTCATCTCCAGGGTGCCGCTCCAGCTGCCGTCGGGGATGGGACGGCCCAGCAGGGCCTCGAACTCCTGATCCGGCACGTTCTCGATCTTGCCGGACTCGTAGCTGGGCATGCTCTCATAGGGATTGGGCGCGTCGGTCCCCACCACCCGGACGGTGGCGGTGAGCTTCACGTCCTCCACGTTGGCGGCCACCAGGATGTCATAGTTGGCAGTCTCCACTTCCCACTGGTTGGTCTTGACGTTAAAGTACCGGAAGGCCTTGTCGTCCAGGGGGATGGTGACGGTCTGAGTCTCGCCGGCCTTCAGGAAGACCTTCTTGAAGCCCTTCAGCTCCTTCTTGGGCCGGAAGATCTGGCCGTTGCGGCAGGAGATATAGACCTGGGCCACTTCCGCGCCGTCCACCTTGCCGGTGTTGGTCAGCTGGAAGGTGACCTGCTTGGCGTCGGCCTGGATGTTGGAATACTCAAAGGTGGTGTAGCTCAAGCCGTAGCCAAAGGGGAAGGTAACGGGCTTGCCCACGGTGTCAAAGTACCGGTAGCCCACATACAGGCCCTCGCGGTACTCGGCGGTGCGCTGCTTGCTGGGGAAGTAGGGGGCGGAGGACACGTCCTCATATTTAACGGGGTAGCTCTCGGCCAGCTTGCCGGAGGGGTTGACCTCGCCCATGATGGCCCGCAGCATGGCGGTGGCGCCGGCCTGGCCGCAGAGGTAGCCGTGGATGACAGCCTTGCACTTGGGCAGCCAGGGCATTTCAACGGCGGAACCGGCGGCCATCACGGCCACCACGTTGGGGTTGACCTCCGCCACGGCCTCCAGCAGATCCACCTGGCTCTGGGGCAGCTTCATGGCGGGCCGGTCCAGGCCCTCGGACTCGGAGATCTCGTCCAGGCCGATGTAGAGCAGGACCACGTCGGCGGTCTTGGCCAGCTCCACGGCCTTCTTCTGCATCTCGGGGTCGCCGGCGCCGCAGCGGGGATAGCCGGCCTCGAAGCCCGTGACGTTCAGATCGAAGGAGCCGATCACGTCCATGGCGTTCTCCACCTTGGTGGGGTTGACCACGGAAGAGCCGGCGCCCTGATACCGGGCCTTCTGAGCGAATTCGCCGATGACGGCGACCTTCGTGCCCTTTTGCAGGGGCAGGATGCCGCCCTCGTTTTTCAGCAGGACGATGGAGCCCTCACTGGCCTTCTGGGCCATGGCGTGGTGGGCGTCCTTGTCAAAGGGCTTGCCCTTCAGGGGGTCCACCGCCGCCCGGGTGGAGAGCATCACGCCCAGCAGCTCGCCGACGCGCTTGTCAACGATCTCCTCGCTGATGCGGCCGGACTTGACGGCCTCTACCAGCTCCAGATCGGAATCGCCGCCGGTGGTGGGCATTTCCAGATGGGAACCGGCCCGGACGCCCTCCACATGGTCATTGGAGGCGCCCCAGTCGGAGACGACGAAGCCATCGAAGCCCCACTCGTCCCGGAGGATCTCCTGGAGCAGGTGTTCATTCTCGTTGGCGTAGACGCCGTTGACCCGGTTGTAGGAGGACATGATGGCCTTGGCCTTGCCTTCCTTCACCGCGATCTCAAAACCGGTGAGGTAAATTTCACGAAGGGTCCGCTCGTCCATCACGGAGTCGGAGGCCATCCGGCGCAGCTCCTGGGAGTTGGCGGCGAAGTGCTTGGGGCAGGCGGAGACGCCGTTGGCCTGGATGCCCCGGACGTAAGCGGCGGCCATTTTGCCCGCCAGGTAGGGGTCCTCGGAGAAATACTCAAAGTTCCGGCCGCACAGGGGGCTGCGCTTGATGTTCAGGCCCGGTCCCAGAAGCACGCACACGTCCTGGCTGGCGGCCTCTTCGCCCAGATACCGGCCCATTTCCTCGCCCAGCTCCGGGTCCCAGGAATTGGCCATGGTGGCGGCGGTGGGGAAACAGGTAGCGGGCACGGAGCCGTTCAGGCCCAGCTGATCGCCCGCGCCCTCCTGCTTGCGCAGGCCGTGAGGTCCGTCGGACAGGGTCATGTTGGCGATCCCCAGGCGCTTGACGCTCCGGGTCTGCCAGAAGTCCTTGCCGGAGAGGAGATAGCACTTCTCCTCCAGGGTCATCTTCTTGACGTATTCTTGGATGGTCACGTTCATCTCTCCTTAACTAAAATTTTCGGAAGCACTGTCCAAAGGCCAGGATCCCTGGCTGCCCTCGCCTTTGAACAGGGCGAAGGGCCCCCCTCCCGAAGGAGGGAGGCCCCTTGCTAAGTCGGTAAAATGACGGCAGGCTGCTTACTTTTTCTTCTTCAGGAACTTGGGCAGCCACACCAGCACCAGGACGGCAGCCAGGACGATGCCCACGCCAATGTCGATGGGGAGCATCAGCTTGGTAGCGGGATCCATACCGGCGCCGGCCGCGTCCGGAGCATAGTGGCCGGAGTTGGCGACGGTGTAGAGGATGTTCTTAGAGGCGTTCCGCAGGGCCAGGACCTGGGTAGCGGAGGTGTCGTTCACCACGCTGGTGACGCTGGAGCCGAAGCCCAGCTTCATGTCGTTGCCGTTGCGGACAGCGTTCTCGGTGATCATGTAGCCATAGGAGCCGTCGAAGTCGGTGATGACCATGCCCACGAAGCCCCACTCACCACGCAGCACGCTGTTGAGCAGCTCGCCGCAGGCGCCGGCCGGCTTGGTGCCGATCCAGTTGAAGCTGGACATGACGGCCAGAGGATTGTAGCTGGCGAAGTCGAAGTTCTTAACCACAATCTCGAAGGGCTTCAGGTAGATCTCCCGGATGGCCTGCTCGTTGGAGTAGGTCAGCAGGAAGGCGCAACGGTTGGTCTCCTGATCGTTCAGGGCGAAGTGCTTGATGTAAGCGTACACGCCCAGCTTGGAGGCCGCGTTGACCTGGTTGGAGCAGAACTTACCTGCAAGGACACCGTCCTCGGAGAAGTACTCGAAGTTCCGGCCAGCGAAAGCATTCCGGTGGGTGTTCATGGCGGGGCCATACCAACCGAAGATGCTCAGATCCTTGTACTCATGACCCATGGCGTCGCCCAGCTTGGTAGCCAGCTCCTTGTTCCAGGTCTGAGCCATCAGGACCTCGGAGGGATACGCGGTGCCGGACAGGCCGCCGAAGAACAGGTTGACACCGGCAGGGCCGTCGCAGTCGGTAGTAGCGATCTTGCCGACGGACTCAATGGCCTGGGTGCCGAAGCCGCCCCGGTTGACCAGGGTGATCATGTCCTCCACGGACATCTGGTCCAGCAGCTGATCCCACTTGGCGTCGTCATAGGGCACGCCCCGCAGGTCGGCCAGCTTCAGTCCGTTGCTGGCGCCGGTGGTGGGCATCTGGTCGCCGGAGTTGTCAAACTTGGTGGGATCCCAGCCAGCGGCGGAGTTGCCCTTCACGGCCTCCAGGGTGGCGTCGTCCATCACATAAGCGCTGTCGGCGGGAGCGGCGGTGACCTCGGCATAGTTGGCAAACTTGCCGGCGCGGGACAGGTAGTTCACGGTGCCCTGGGCGTAACCGAACAGGTTGGTAGCAACGGTCTTGTCGCTGGCGCGGCCAGTCACGTCGCTGTCAACGGTAAAGGTCTCGGAATCCAGGACGGTGTGGGAGTCGGAGCGGATGGAGATGGTGTACTCGCCGGCCTCCAGGACATAGCCGCCGCCGGGAACCTTCACGCCCGCGTAGTCATAGGACGCCAGATCCTCCTTGGGGATCTCGAAGTCGATGGTCTGGTCCTTGCCAGCTTCCAGGAGCTCGGTCTTGCCGAAGTCCACCAGGTTGACGCTGGCCTTCTCAATGCCGCCCTCGGTGTAAGGAGGCGTGGAGTAAATCTCCACCACGTCCTTGCCGGCGACGGAGCCGGTGTTGGTGACCTTGACGGACATCTTGATGGTGTCGCCGGAGGCGTCAAAATTGGTGATCTCCTGGGTGAAGGTGGTGTAGCTCAGGCCGTAGCCGAAGGGGTAGACAACCTTCTCGTCGTAGTTAAAGCCCTCCATGCCCACGTCATTCGCGGTCTCGTAGAACTTGTAGCCGACGTAGATGCCTTCCACATAGTTGACGAAGGAGAGCGCGCCTTCATAAGCGCCGTCGATTTCCTTCAGCTGGTTCTGCAGGTCGGAAACGTTGTTGTAGTAATGGCCGCCGATGTTATTGAAGGTGGGGGTGTCGGTCAGGTCGTACACATAGGTGTCCACGGTACGGCCGGAGGGGTTGACCTCGCCCTTGATGATCTTGCCCAGGGCGTTGAAACCGGTAGCGCCGGTGCCGGGGGCCAGGATCACAGCGCCGATCTGGGGATGGTCCTTGACCCAGCCCAGCTCCATGGCGTTGTTGGCGTTGATGACCAGGATGACCTTGTCGAAGTTCTGGCACACGATGTCGATCATGGCTTCCTCGGTGTTGGAGGGCTCCAGGTAATGCTCGCCCTGGTCGAAGTCATCGTAGTTGCCGTTGTTGGTGTACTTGCCGTTGAAGTAGCCGAAGTTGGTCACGGAGACCTGAGGCGCCACATTGTAGGTGCCGTGAATCACCGCGTACATATCGGTGGGCAGGTCCGCGCCTTCGCCGCCGGACCGGGACAGAACCACCACAGCCACATCAGAGAAGCCAGTGGCCTGGCTGATGACGGCGTCGGTGTAAGCGTCGGCAGTGGGCTCGGGCAGGGTCCAATCCTGCTCCTGCATAGCCACGCTGGGACGGTCGGCACGATAGTCGGTGTACAGCTT
This sequence comes from uncultured Oscillospiraceae bacterium, assembly GCA_947627745.1. Classification (GTDB taxonomy): domain Bacteria; phylum Bacillota; class Clostridia; order Oscillospirales; family Oscillospiraceae; genus Faecousia. The sequence goes on along the minus strand of CANQXH010000029.1, from coordinate 3,798 downwards.
GGTCAGGTCGGCGTTGGTGGTGTAGCCGGCGTTGGCCAGGGACTGGAGAATGCCGATGGCGGTGGAGCCGTCAGAGGAGCCGGAACCGGTGCCGCCGAAGATGGGGTTGGTGGAGCCCCAGCCGAAGACGTTCAGCTTGGTCACGTCGCCGGACAGCGGCAGCAGCCCGTTGTTCTCCACCAGGACCATACCTTCCTGGCCGATCTCTTCGATGACGGCCTTACTGTTGGCGATGGTCTCCTCGGTCAGGCCGGAGGAGTCGCTGAGCATCAGGTTGATGTTGTCCTTCAGCGGTCCCAGGCAGACCATGTTGACAATGATCAACACGGCCAGCAGCCACGCGACGACCGCCGTCACGTTTACGGGCATTTTCCAGCCCTTCCGCGCCTTCAGGCTGGCCACGACGATCACGACAGCCATGATCACCAGGCCAATCAGAATGGCATAGATGAATCCGATGCAGTTATGGATGTACGTCTCCACATCGGACATGCTGGCGCCCATACCGGTGAAAATGGGTCCCAGCAAATTGATGATAAGTTGTTCCATTGGGTTTCCTCTTCGTTTAAAAATACTTCTCTCACGATTGGAGGGCGCGCTCGGCCCTCATCGCGGACTAAATATAACATAAATTTCAACCGTTGAAAAGGGGTGTTGCACAAACTGCACGTTTTTTTGCACAATCTGCAAATTCTCCCTTTTTCGGGGAAAATCGCCTCGTTATCCTGCATAAAAATTGCGGTTTTCTTTTGTTAACAATGACGGCGCCCGGCCTTTTCGGCCGGGCGCGACGCTATTTTTTTGGTTCCTCCCGCTCCGGCAGGGGGATCAGCACCTTGAGAACGAACCAGCCGTCCTCCGTGCCCACGGTGGTGGTGCCGCCGTACTTTTTCGCCGTCTGCTGGATGCTTTTCAGGCCGAAGCCGTGGTTGGCCCGGTCCTTTTTCGTGGTCACCGGCAGTCCGCCCTGGTACTCCAGGTCCTCCGGGCAGTAGTTCTCCACCTGCAAAAGCAAAAACTGCTTCTGCCCCGTCACCGTCAGGTGGATCATCCGCCGGGATTTGTTTTCCAGCTTCATTTCGCACTCGATGGCGTTGTCCAGGGCGTTGCCGAAGATGGTGCAGATGTCCATGACACTGAGGAAGGACAGCTGCTTGCCGTCCGCCACCACCGTCAGGTCGATCTGGTGCTTCTGGCAGTACAGGCTCTTGCTGGTCAGAAGGGTGTCCAGCACCGTGTTGCCGGTTTTGTTCTGGGCCTCGTAGGCCTTGATGTCCGCCTCCATCTCGTCGAGCCACTGGTTCCGGGTGGCGGCGTCGGGCTCGGCCCGGAGGGCGGCGATCTGGTGCTTCAGATCGTGGTACTTCCGGTTGATCATCTCGATGGACTCCCGGCTGATCCGGTACTGGGCGTACTGGTTGTCCAGGATGTACTGCATGGCCCCCAGCTCCTCCCGGGCCTGGGCCTCGATCCGCTGGACGTGGTAGGCGTACAGCACCGCCATGCCCCCCAGATCCACCACCATCCGGAAGATGGACAGCTCCATGCCCATGTCGTTGGGCCGCCCCATGGCCATGCGGAACAGGCCCAGATTGCTGACGGCGAACACCGTGGTCCCCAGCAGGGCGCAGATGGCCAGGTCCCGCCCGGTCACCACCAGCAGCGTCCGGTTCTTCCGGTTGTACCGCACCAGAAACAGCATGGTCAGCAGCACCCCGGCATATACCGTCAGCACCACCGCCGCCCGCTGCCAGGCCACCGGCTCCCGGATCCGCCACAGGATGCAATGGATCCGCCAAAACAGATCCGCCGTCGCCGCCGCCAGCTCCGACAGCACAAAGGCCATAATGGTCTGGTAGATCCCCCGGGAGATGCTCATGTCGCACAGCACCAGCTGCAATCCGAAGAGCATCATCAGAGCCGCCAGCACCACCGGGATCCACAGCGCCGGGGGCGCGGAATCCGTCAGCTCGAAGAAGGACACCTGGACCAGCAGCCATAATAGCGCGATGGGAATACTGTACCGCAGCGCCCGCCGGGGCTTCATGCCATAGAGGAACACCAGCCCCGACAGCCATTCCGCCAGGGCCAGGTACGCCTGGGGAATGCTAAAAAATCCGTCCATTACAGCGTCACCCCGCCCATGTAGTTCGCCAGCGCCACCAAAAACTCGTTTTTCCGGCCCCGGCTGATCAGCAGCTTCTCCCCGTGGACCACGGCGCAGCCGTCCTGCACGCTGTCCACATGGGCCAGGGACACCAAGTATCCCTTGTTGCACCGGAAAAAGTGCATGGGCACCAGCTTCTCCTCGATCTCCTTCATGGCCCCGTGGACCACGATGGGCCGCTCGTTGGTGTGGAACACCAGATTGTGGCCCTGGCTCTCCACGAAGTAGATGTTCTCCACGTCCACCTTTTTGGAGCCGCCCTTGATGGGCAGCATCAGATAATTCTTGGCCCGGCTCTTCAGCCGGCTGATGGCCCGGTTGAGCCGCTGGGAGAAGGGAAAATAGGCCAGGGGCTTGAGAATATAGTCCAGGGCGTCTACCTCGTAGCCCCGGATGGCGTACTGGGGCATGGCAGTGATAAACAGGATCAGCACCTCCGGGTCCCGGAGGCGGATGCGCTGGGCGGTGGACATGCCGTCCAGCCGGGGCATTTCGATATCCAGCAGCAGCAGGTCAAACTGGCCCTGGTAGTCCTCCAGCAGCTCCTGGCCGTCGGAATACAGGGTCAGGTGCAGCTCCTGGCCATACTCCTTCTGAAAGGTCGCGATGAAGGATTGAAGCTCCTTGGCATAGGCGGCGTCGTCCTCCGCGATGGCGATATGGATCAAGCCTTTTCTCTCCTCTTCCTCAAATTCAATCCGTGAATACCGAAAGGACCTCCGCCGGGCCTGTGAGCAGCAGCTTTTGGACGGTCTTCCCCGTGCCCTCCACCTGGACGGTCAGCACGCCGCCCCGGCACCGGGCCTCCATGGCGCCCCCGGGGAGCCGCCCCCGGAGCCACAGGCTCACCGCCACCGAGGAGCAGCCTGTGCCGCAGGCCATGGTGTAGTCCTCCACGCCCCGCTCATAGGTCAGCACCCGGGCCGTGCCGGGACGCAGCAGCCGGTAGTAGCTGATGTTGGCCCCCTTGGGGAAGGCCGGGTCCCGGCGCAGAGCCGCCGACCGGGCCCGCCGAGCATCCATTTGGTCAAATTCCAGGTCCTCCGCCTCCAGCACCCCGTGGGGGGAGCCGGGGCAGCCCAGCTCGATATAGTCCACCCCCGGCAGCCGGTCCATAGCCGCCAAGGAGGGCAGATTCATTTGCACCCGGTACTGGGTTTCGGAGAGCCGCCAGCCGGGCACCGGCCCGGCGTCGGTCTGAACCACCATCTCCGGCCCCGCGATCCCCCGGTCATAGGCAAATCGACAGATGCAGCGGGCGCCGTTGCCGCACATCTCCCCCCGGGAGCCGTCGGAATTGTAAAAATGCAGGCGAAAATCCGCTTCCGCCGAATGGTCCAGGGCCATAAAGCCGTCGGCCCCGGTCTTTGCGCAGAGGGATCGGGCCAGGTTGGAAAAATCCAGGTCCAGGCCCCGGGCGTCGGTCACCACGAAGTCGTTGCCCGCCCCGCTCATATGCCAAAATTCCATACTACGCCCCCAAAAGTCCGTCCATTCCGTACAGCCCCGGGGCCTTGCCCACCAGGAATCGGGCGGCCTCCACCGCCCCGTCGGCGAACATCCCCCGGTCATGGGCCTCATGCCGAACATAACATAAGTTATCGTCGCATAAACGCACATGCCTACGCTAC
>CANQXH010000028.1 GCA_947627745.1 uncultured Oscillospiraceae bacterium | reverse complement strand
TGGTGGGGCATGGACAGCGGCGTGATCGACGTGGAGCTGACGGACCGGGTGCCGGAGAGCCTGCGGGCCCTGGCCCGCCTGTTGGCCAGAGACATGCGGGACGGCCGGTTGGATCCCTTCCACCGCCAGGTAAAGGCGCAGGACGGCACAGTGAAAAATACCGGGGAAACCGGCTTCCTTCCGGAAGACCTGCTGCACATGGACTGGCTGTGCGAGAATGTGGAAGGCTGCATCCCGGAATTTGACCAGGTGCTGCCGGTTTCCCAGGCCCTGGTGCGGGAGCTGGGGCTCCATCGGGAGCAGATCCCTCTTAAAAAGGAGGGACCGGCATGAAGATCCTGGCGGTTTCCGATGAGGAGAGTCCGGCGCTCTGGGATTTCTATGTCCCCGGACGGCTGAAGGACTACGATCTGATCCTCTCCTGCGGGGACTTAAAAGCGGATTACCTGTCCTTTTTGGTGACGATGGCCCGCTGCCCGTTGTTCTACGTCCACGGAAACCACGACTTGAGCTACCGCACCGCCCCGCCGGAGGGCTGTGACTGCATCGACGGGCAGATCGTGGTGTACAACGGTCTGCGGATTCTGGGCCTGGGGGGCTGCCTCCGGTATCACCCCGGGGAGCAGCAGTATACTGAGGAGCAGATGCGCCGCCGGATTGCCAAGCTCCGGCTGGCGCTTTGGCGCACCGGCGGGGTGGATATCGTCGTGACCCACGCCCCGCCCAGGGGGCTGGGAGACGCGGAGGACCCGGCCCACAAGGGCTTCGAGGCTCTGCGGGAGCTGTTGGACCGGTATCATCCGCTTTACCTGCTCCATGGCCATGTCCATTTGCGCTACGGTCTGAACATTCCCAGAGTTCTCGAGTATAACGACAGCCAGGTCGTCAACGTGTCCGAGCGGTACGTGCTGGAGGTACCGGACCGGCCCTTCCCGGAAAAGGATCGGGGCCGCCTGATTTGGAAGACCCATCCCAAGGAGCGCGACGATTGACAGATGTTGTCCCCGGCTGAAAGCAGCCGGGGACGGTTTTTGTCGCCTCAATCCGTCAAATGTCCATTGCCGGGTTCATGTAGTACACGTTCTTCTGGTTCAGCTTTTCCCGCAGCAGCTGCATGGCCTCGCCGAACCGCTGGAAGTGGACGATCTCCCGCTCCCGGAGGAATTTAATCACGTCGTTCACATCCGGGTCGTCGGAGAGCCGGAGAATGTTGTCGTAGGTCACCCGGGCCTTTTGCTCGGCGCCCAGGTCCTCCGCCAGGTCGGCGATGGGGTCGCCCTTGACCTCCATGGAGGCGGCGCTCCAGGGGAACCCGGAGGCGGCGGTGGGGTAGACCCCCACGGTGTGATCCACAAAGTAGGGCGCGAAGGCCGGATCCTTGATCTGGGCGTCCTTCAGATTCCGGGTCAGCTGATGAACGATCGCGCCCACGATCTCCAAATGGCCCAGCTCCTCGGTGCCGATGTCCGTCAGCAGGCCCTTGAGCTCATCGAAGGGCATGGAGTACCGCTGGGATAGGTAGCGCAGGGATGCGCCCAGCTCTCCGTCCGGCCCGCCGTATTGGGAGATGATGACCGCCGCCAGCCTGGGGTTGGGCTTGTCGATTTTTACGGGGTACTGCAGCTTCTTGTCATATACAAACATAATTAGCCCTCCTGATTCTGGCAGTATTCCCAGGGCCAGGGGTCATCCAGCCAGCGATAGGGCCCGGTGACCGGGGTCCCGTGGTTCAACGGCCCGTATTTTTCGGAATACTCCCGCATTCCCTTATGGTAAAGCTCCTGATAGGTGCGATACAAGGACAGCGCCTCCTGATCGCCGCAGTGGGTGTCCAGATACAGCGCCAGCTCCTGAATGGCGAAGGCCATCGTCTGAAGCTCCGTCAGGGGTGTGACCGGCTTCTCCTTTTGGTTGACCATCCCCATGAAGGGAAGGTCCAGTCCGGGGAATAGGGTGCCCCGCACCAAGGCCTTCCGCGCCTCGTATTTCGGCGGATCCTCCAGCTGGAAGGGCACATAGGGGTTGGCAAGGGGCGCCATGGCGGGCAGGCGGCCTTCCCAGCCGGGTCGTTCCTTTTTCTGATCCAAAGCAGATTCCTCCAATCGTCAGATTCGGAACCATCGGAGGCGGGAGCCTCCTGTCGTTCCGGGTCATGCTATGCCGCATTTCGCCGGTTGGTGCATGGGAGCGGTTCCCGGCGCATAGACCATAGGGGAGCCGTCCCGAAGGATATGGAGGTGTTTTCCGAATGAAAACAAAACGCTTGCTCCGCTCGCTGCTGCCGGTCTATGTTTTTTGCCTGGGCGCGCTGCTGCTTTCGGCCCTGGGGAGCAGCCGGGCGGTGACTGCCATCACCCAAAACGCGCCGCTGCCCCAGCGCAGATGCGTGATCATTGACGCGGGCCACGGTGGGGAGGATGGGGGCGCCACCTCCTGCTCCGGGGTACTGGAAAGCCAGATCAACCTGGAGATCGCGTTGAGGCTCAACGACCTGCTGGGCCTTTTGGGCTACGATACCCGGATGGTCCGCACTACGGACACCTCCGTCTACACTCAGGGTACCACCATCGCCGCGAAGAAGGCGTCGGATCTCAAGGAGCGGGTGAAGCTGGTCAATAGCGAACCCAACGCCCTGCTGATCAGCATCCATCAGAATACCTTTTCCAACAGCCGGTACAGCGGCGCCCAGGTCTTTTTCGCCCGGGATACCGAAAGCCGGGCCCTGGCGAAGGCCCTCCAGGCAGCGCTGGTGGAATATCTGAATCCCGGCAGTCAGCGCCAGCCCAAGCGGGCCACCGGCATCTACCTGATGGAGCACATCGAACGGCCCGGTGCCCTGATCGAATGTGGATTCCTCTCCAACCCCGAGGAGGAAGCCCGGCTCCGGGACCCGTCCTACCAGCAATCGCTTTGCTGCGTCATCGCGGCGACGGTGAGCAATTTTCTTGACCAGACGTAGGATCTTTGCTATAATGAGAAAAAAAGAAGGGGGAGGATCACCCCATGGCAAAGAGCAAAACCGTCTTTTTCTGCACCGTTTGCGGCAACGAAACCCCCAAATGGCAGGGCCGCTGCCCCGCCTGCGGCGCCTGGAACACCTTGGAGGAGCATGTTCAGAAGCCCTCCTCCCCATCACCTGCCGCCCGGAGCAGCCCTCTGGGCGCCTCCCGGAGCCCGAAAAAGCTGTCACAGATCGACGCCGGCAGTGAGATCCGCTTTTCCACCGGCATGGGGGAACTGGACCGGGTCCTGGGCGGCGGCGCGGTTTCCGGCTCTCTGGTGCTGGTGAGCGGCGCTCCGGGGATCGGCAAGTCCACGCTGCTACTCCAGATCTGCACCCGGCTCTGCCAGGAGCGGCGGGTGCTCTACGTCTCCGGGGAGGAGAGCGAGAGCCAGCTTAAGCTCCGGGCGGCGCGGCTGAAGGTGGAGCCGGATAATCTCTACATCCTCTCCGAAACCAATCTTTCCGATCTGCTGGAGGCGGTGGAGGAGCTAAAGCCGGATATTCTCATCGTGGACTCCATTCAGACCCTTTGCAGCGAGGAAAACGACTCCGCTCCCGGCAGCGTTTCCCAGGTGAAGGACTGCACCATGGCCCTGATGCGCTTGAGCAAGAACCGAGGCGTCACCGTCTTCGTGGTGGGACACATCAACAAAGACGGCAACATCGCCGGCCCCAAGGTCTTGGAGCATATGGTGGACTGCGTCCTCTATTTCGAGGGAGACGCCAACACCTCCTACCGGCTCCTCCGGGCGGCGAAAAACCGTTTCGGCTCCACCAACGAGATCGGCGTCTTTGAAATGCTGGACGACGGGCTGACGGAGGTGCCCAATCCCTCACAGATGCTGCTCTCCGGCCGGCCGGAGGGGGCATCCGGCACCTGTGTGGCCTGCGTCATGGAGGGGACCCGCCCGGTACTGGCGGAGGTCCAGGTGTTGGTGGCAAAAACCGCCCTGAACGTCCCCCGGCGCACCGCCGACGGCTTTGATTTCAACCGGGCGGTGCTGCTGCTGGCGGTGGCGGAGCGGCGGGGCGGTATGAAGCTCAGCGCTCTGGACGCCTACATCAACGTTATCGGCGGTCTGCGGCTGGATGAGCCCGGGGCGGATCTGCCGGTGATCCTGGCGGCGGCCTCCTCCTACCGGGACCAGCCCATCGATCACAGCCTGGCGGCCATTGGGGAAGTGGGCCTCACCGGCGAGGTGCGGGCGGTGACCCATCTGAACCAGCGGCTGGCGGAGGCAGCCCGGCTGGGCTTTACCAAATGCGTCATTCCCCGGGGTGGGGGAGAGAAGCTGGAGATCCCCAAAGGCATGACCGTCTACCGGGTGCGCAACATCCGGGAGGCCATCGAGACCGTGCTGGCCTAGCAAATTATTTACGGTTTGTTAAAAACTTTTTAATAATTTTTCCTTGACTCTTGGCCCAAAATCCGGTAAAATAAAGACAAGCAAAAGGGAAGATATTTTTTCCCGATGATTTGATTTCAATCTGTTCTGCTGCATTTTGGCGGAGGGCCTCGCCGCCAGCCTGACGTATTCGGTCGCGGGTCGCATCAGAATTGTTTAAGAAAACAGCCAAAAAATGGATTTCCCCCTCCATTTTTTGGCTGTTTTATTGCGTTATTTGATGAACAAAGGATAACAAACAGGATTTTACTTGATGGACCTGCCGATGCCCAATTCCCGCCGCCATTGCGGGGGAGTACCATCGTCAGCCCAGTACTCGTCTACGGATAGGATTTTAGCTTCCTGTATACGAATAAAGGAAACAACATGAAAGGACATGGAACGGTCTTTTGGAAAAACCCGCACGACTGTAATCGTGGTGTCCCCGGCGTTTTCAATGCGCTCAATTTCACCGTCCCATTTACCGGGGTATTCGCAATTCGCTCGGATAAACTCATCAACAGTGAAGTGTTCATTTGTGCAGTGCCAGTTCACATAGGCGTCATCCCGAAAGTATTGCCTGATACGATTTTGATCCTGTTCTAAAACCGCTTTCCAAAATTGCTTGATCATCGTAGTACTCCAACTGATTACTCTATGTCATTGAACGACATATCGAACAATGCGGCAATTTGATCTCTCCGTCCGTAAATAACCGCCGTGATCCACACAGTTTTCTTCTCTTCGTCAACCAGATAGTAAACAAGGAAATTCTTAACGGGCATTTTTCGGATTCCTTTCGTATGCCACGGTTCCTCCTCTGTAAGAGGGTATCTTGACGGCATGGAATCTAGCTTTTCGATTTCTCGTTGCAGTGTATCCGCCCATTTCCGTGCGGTTTCCGGTTCCAACAGGAGTTTGGAAATATACTGTACCGTTTCCTCGATTTGCCTGATTGCCTGTGCGGTCAGCTTCACCTCATACCGCATACTCAAATACCCTCACGAATTTTGGCAAAAGCTTCGTCCACGGACAGTCCCTCGCCGGATTTCGCTTGATCGTACCCTTTTTCCATCAACTGATTAAACTGCTCATCCGTTAAACCGTCTCTTGTAGGCAATTTAGGTACGGTGAGGGAATACGGAACGCCGCCTGTCATAATGATCTGTCTGTACAAGGTATCGATCAAGACTGAAACCGGCAGCCCGATTCTGTCCAAAATGGATTCCGCCTGCCGCTTGATCTCCGGCTGAACACGAGCTGTCACATTCGCGCTTTTCGTTGCCATAAGAAGCACCTGCCTTTCAGCTTTTTGATTATGAAGTTCCTCACTATTATTATATCATATTGTATTGCTGATTGCAATACAATATTCAAAATTCCAGCGGTTTTTGTTGGCCTTTCGTATTCGATTCCGATGGGCAGGGGAGGGGGTCAGTCCTCCTCCGGCAGCAGGTCCAGCTTGGACAGGGGATTGGCCTGTGCGGCGATTTTCAGCTCCGTGTTTTCAATATGGGTATAAATTTGGGTGGTGTTCAGATTTTCATGGCCCAAGACCTCCTGGACCGTTTTCACATCCACGCCGCCGGAGAGCATCATGGTGGCGGCGGTGTGCCGCAGCTTGTGGGCGGAGAACTGGGAGGCGTCCAGGCCCGCCATCAGCAGGTATTTTTTTACCAGCCGGTGGACCGCCGTGACGCTGATCCGGTTGCCGTCCCGGGAGCCGAACAGGGCCCGATTGTCCGTCAGCACTTTTTTGTTGCGTTCGGGCAGGTAGGCGTCGATGGCCTTCCGGCAGGGCGTGCCAAAATAGACGAAGCGCTCCTTGTTGCCCTTGCCGACCACCCGGATCCGATCCTCGTAAACATCCGTCAGATTCAGGCCCACCAGCTCGCTGCGCCGGATGCCGCAGTTGAGGAAGAGCATCAAAATGGCGTAGTCCCGCTTGGCGTTGGGGCCGGAGACCGCCTGGAGCAGCGCGGCGGACTGTTCCATGGTCAGGTATCTTGGCAGACTTTTCCGGAGCTTGGGATACTCCAGATCGGCCACCGGATTGTCCTTGAGCTGCTTGGTGCGCACCGTCAGGTACTTATAAAAGGATTTAATGGCGGAGAGCTTCCGGGCCCGGGCGGAGGCGGCGATGCCGTACTCCGGCGCGGCGGAATCGGGATTCACGGCTCGGTCGTTGGCCAGATAGGATAAAAAGTCGAAAATCTCCGAGGACGTCACGGTGCCCAGAAATTCCGCGTCGATATCCTTGATGTCAATGGTGTCCAGATCCGTGTGCAGCGGCATTTCCTGACGCATGAGTTTCAGGAACCGCAGAAACATCCGCAGATCCAAATAGTATTCCTGAATGGTCAGCTGGGACTGGCCCATGATGGTCTCGTGATAAGTAAGGAAATCCCGCAGGATCTGCGGACAGTCGCTGTATCGCTTCATAAACGCCTCCAAACAGGAAAAAAATGGTTTTGCGGCCAGCCGTTTACTTTATCCGAACGTTGCTTTTGACCGGCCGTTCGCTTATATGGTCTGCCGGCAGCTTATGGCCGCCTGCCGGGCCTGACGGGTCTTGGGCGGCTTGAACGTCCTTCTAACGCAACAAAATTTTTATTTTGTTGCGTTAGGCGAAACCACCGTTCGCTTTTCTCCCCTCACGGGTTTTCTTTAACAATAGCACCCCCGGCGGATTCTGTCAAGTGACGAAAAAACTTTTCCTTTTGTCTTTACATTCCCGCTCTTCCGGGTTACAATAGAGCCAGATATCAAAAAGGAGGCAATTTCATCCATGAGCATTAAACGAATCGGCGTTCTCACCAGCGGCGGCGACGCTCCCGGCATGAACGCCTGCGTCCGGGCTGTGGTCCGTACCGCGCTGTATCATAATATCGAGTGCTTCGGCATCCGCCGGGGCTGGCAGGGCCTGATCACCGGCGACATCGTCCGGCTGGACGAAAAAAGCGTGGCCCACATCATCAACCGGGGCGGCACCATCCTCTACACCGCCCGCAGCCAGGAATTCATGACCGAGGAGGGCCAGAAAAAGGCAGTCTCCACCTGTAAATTCCTGGGCCTGGAGGGCATCGTGGCCATCGGCGGCGACGGCACCTTCCGTGGCGCCCTGGCGCTGAGCAAGTACGGCATCAACGTGGTGGGCATCCCCGGCACCATCGACAACGATATCAGCTGCACCAACTACTGCATCGGCTTCGACACCGCCGCCAACACCGCCATCGAGTGCATCGATAAGCTGCGGGACACCATGCAGTCCCACGAGCGTTGCTCCGTGGTGGAGGTCATGGGCCGCAACGCCGGGTATCTGGCCATGTACGTGGGCCTGGCGGTGGGCGCCACGGCAGTGCTGGTCCCCGAGGAACCCATTGATTTTGAACGGGACGTGATCGAAAAGATCCGCCAGGCCCGGTTCAACGGCTTCACCCACTACATGATCGTGGTGGCGGAGGGCGCCGGCTCGGCGGCGGACATCGCCAGGCAGATCAAAGAGACTATCGACCTGGATCCCCGGGTGACGGTGCTGGGCCACATCCAGCGGGGCGGCACCCCCACCGGCCGGGATCGGGTCAACGCCACCAAGATGGGCTATCTGGCGGTGGAGCTGCTGAACCAGGGCAAGACCAACCGGATCGTCTGCACCAAGGACGGTGGCTATCTGGACGTGGACATCGACGAGGCGCTGTCCATGAAGAAGGGCATCCAGCGGATGGAAGAAGACGTTCTGGCGGCCATGACCGGCTTCTGAGAACACACATAAGTAAAGAGGCACGGGACTCCCCGTGCCTCTTTTACTTTGCTTCCTGGTGGGGATACCGGTAAGTCACCGTTTTGCCCGTGGCCTGGGCGTAGGCGATTTCCGACGCGGTGCTTTTTCCGATATAATCCCCCGGGTTGATCACACAGATCCCATCGGACAGGTCTATTTTCCGCTTGTGCATATCGTCCAGCATTTCCTTGACCTGGGGCGTCACTTCCCTGCCGTACTTGTGGTCGGCATGGCCGAACAGGCCCACGGAAAGCACGATTTTCCCTGCCAGCGTCAACTCCTCCTGGGCCTCCAGAAATTCCTTCTTGAACCGTGTGCTGCCGCACAGCGTGATGACCTCGTACTCCCCTATCATTTTACGGTCCTGCCAGAGGCCAATTCAAAGTGGTATTTGACAATCCCCAGATCCACATTGACAAATGGCCCTGGACCGCTGACCTTCAGCCGCGCTTCCCCGTCCTCCCCCAGGGAGAACCGGAACTTCTGCTGATTCACGGCGGTAGGGGCCAGCAGCGCCGCCTCCACACCCTTTTTAAACCAGTCTGGGGCCTCCCCTTCCAGCTCCGTCACCTCCTGGAAGGTCTTGCTTTTCCGGGACTTCCCCTGGGTGGCGCCGTAGCCTAGGGCAATGGTCAGCACCAGCTTTTCCCCGGAACGAATCTCCGCCCAGACCTGCTTGGCCCGGAATATTCCGGCCCAGCAGCTGTTGAGACCGATGGTTTGAGCATAGAGCACCAGCTTTTCCCCGTAGTAGCCGCACTTTTCCTCCAGATTTGGCCCCTCGGGCCCCACAAGTGCCAGATAGCTGGGCACGTTCCGCCATCCGGAAAGCCGGGAGATCGGGCTTCCGTAGACCCCGTCCGTCTCCTCCATCAGCTGGATGTGGAGCCCGGATTCCTGGTTGATTTGGCTTACCCGCTCCCGGAGCAATTTCAGGATCTCCGGCGCGATGGGTTTGTCCTGATATCCCCGCACTGAATGGCGGGCCTGAATGGCCTCCAATTCCGTCATGATTTTTCCTCCTTTAAAACAAGCTGCCCCTCCGCTTTTGTATTCATTATAGCACATTTTTTCCTCTTGTCCACTCTCCTGCCGCTGAAAAAAGACATCCCCCGCCGCAGGGGATGTCTTTTTTTCGGTGACAAACTACACCGGCTCGGGAGGCCCGTGGGAGGCCCACCGGCGGGAATTAAGCTTTGGGATGGAATTTGTCGTACACGTTTTTCAGCCGCTGGTTGATCATATGGGTGTAGACCTGGGTGGAAGAGATATCGCTGTGGCCCATCAGCTCCCGAACCGAGCCGATGTCCGCGCCGTTTTCCAGCAGATGCACGGCAAAGCTGTGACGCAGCGTGTGGGGGGTGATCTCCTTTTCAATGTGGGCGGTCGCCTGGTAGTGCTTGAGAATCTTCCAGAAGCCTTGGCGGCTCATCCGCACCCCGCTGACATTGACGAACAGCGCCTGCTCCTCCGGGGAAGCCAGCATCCCGGAGCGAACCTCGTGCATATACACCGCCAGAGCTTTTTGGGCCTGGGGATACAGCGGAATGGCCCGGGTCTTTTTCCCGCTGGAACAGCGGATGATCCCCTGCTCCAGGTTCACATCGTCCACGTTCAGATCGATGAGCTCCGTCACCCGCATACCGGTGGCGTACATCACTTCCAGCATGGCCTTATCCCGATAGCCCTTGGCGTCCACGCACACGGGCTGGGCCAGCAGCATCTCGATCTCGCGCCCGGTAAGGATCTGGGGCAGCTTTTTCTCCCCCCGGTTCACCCGGATATCCGTCACGGGGGTGAACTCCAGAAAGCCGGAGGAAACCAGGTAAGAATAGAAATTGCGAAGACTCGCCAGGCACCGGGAAACGGTAGCGGCAGAGCGTCCGTCGGATTCCAGGTAGGACAGGTAATCGCTGATATTCTGTTGTTGCGCGTCCACCACATCCAGGTCCTCATTGTCCTGGAGCCACTGGCTGTACTGCCGAATGTCCCGCAGGTAGGAGGCGACGGTGTTGGCGGAGGCCTGTTTTACCTTTGTCAGGTAATTTTCATAGGCTCGAATCAGATCCAACATGAATAAAGCGTACCTTTCCAAAAGAAATCTAAAGCAGTGACGCCAAAAACGGCGCGATCACACTTACTTCCAAAAAGACGACCAGCAGCGCCAGGGTCCCGCATACAGCCAAATCCGTCCACAGTTCCCTTCGCCTGCCGGTAAGTCTTCTCAAACAGAACCAGCAGAGCAGCGGAAAGCAGATCCAGTCGGAAAAAAGGAGCAGAAGCCGAACCAGCCAAGCGGCGGAGCCGAACACCAGCCCCAGTCCCCCGCCCAAAAGGCCAAAGGCAAACCCCTTCATCAGGCAAACAAGCACCGTCAAGCCCTCCAGCCCGATCCAGGAGGCCAAGGCCGCCAAGAGAAACGGCAGCAGCGCCCCGGAAGCGAGACCCATAGGCGAAGCCGGTAAACCCGCGGAAGAAGCAACCATCGTTAAGCTGGACTGCCCCATCAGGGACGCCGACCGAAGGCCGGTAGCCAAGCCGAAGCATGCGGAGAACGCAAGCAGCGCCATGCAAGTCCTGCGCCGCACCGCTGCGGAGGAAACGGGATACGAAAGATCCATCGCTCACATTCCTTTCCAAGAGCAACTCCAATTTGATAAATTAGGAGCATAGCCGCCGGAAAGTCATAAACCGGGCCAGGTTGCACCCGTTTTCCCCTCGCACAGATACTATACTCCAAAATCAACGCAATTTCAAGACCCTTTTGGATATTTTTACGATTTTTGTAGATTATGCCCACTTTTATGTTAACGCCATTATGTCAACTCACGCAACCACCCCCAAACAATTATTTATCATTTTCAACTATTTTCCAATATTTAGGGATGAAAGCCCTCTTTTGGTACTAAATATTGATTTTGCAAGTTTCCCTGCATACAAGAAATAGTGGGTAAATATTATTTACCCACTATGGCAATTTGTACAACTTAACGGGAAGTTATGCGTCTGCGGCGGTGTTTAGGCCCCCCTGCCCCCTTCAGGCCCACCAGACTCACCCCCAGGCACCCGGCAAGCACCACCAGAGCGGTGACCCACACCCCCTGATACTGACCGCCGAAGAATAAGGCGGTCATACTCAGCAGAACCAAAAAATAGCCGAGACCCGTCAGCCCGCACACCAGCAGCCGCTGATGGCCCACCAGCGCCGAGGCGATCCACGCCCCCGTTCCGGCGGAAAGCAGCAGCACCACCAGTGTGCCGTACCCTATGGCCTCCTCCGATATCCGTTCCCCGTCGATGAGCCAGGCCACAATTGCCGCCCCCACCAGCGTCGCGGCAATTGCCGCCGCGATTCCCCCGGCCAGTCCGGCGGGGAGGCTGATTCCCTTTTTCCCGCTTCTTGGATTTGCGCCCATGTCCACGCCCCCTTCCCTACACCCTATTCGCCCGGCTCCAAAATATGAACGTAAAAAAGCCGCCCCAACGGGCGGCATCAAGCATCGTTCCTATTCAGCGGTCCGTGACGGCCTCCCAGATGAGCTGCCCCAGACTGATCAGCGCGTTGACCAGCAGCGCCCCCAGGATCCCACAGACCTCGGGCCCACACAGACCGACCAGCGCGGACGCGAACAGGTAGCCCAGCGAGCCGCCCTGCTTATAGGTTTGGGGCAGTGCCTGGGCAACGGCGGCGCCAATCTCCCCCAGAATCAGGCCCAGCAGCATCAGAATGAAGGGCAGCATCACCAGGATAAACCGCTCCACGTTCCGCCAGAGGATCAGCTGAAGAACGAAGGCGTAAATCATCACGATCATTTCAATGTTGAATGCGTCTCCGGCGGCCAGCTTGCACAGTGCCATGACTGCCAGCGGCAGCACAGTAAACAGCATCGTGATCACCCAACCGGACAGCACCGGCCTGCGATCTGTGATCTCGCGAACAAAGCGCATCTTCTCCCCTCCCCTAGCTAAAGATGTGCCGCCCGGCCGGTGCCGGCCGGGCGGTAGAATGAACGGTTAATGAGACATCTGGGCCACCATGGCGTCCAGCAGCGCCTTGGCCTGCTCCTTGGTCTGCCCCACGGCGGTGTAGTAGAACTTGACCTTGGGCTCGGTGCCGGAGGGCCGGGCGATCACGCTGCCCTTATTTCCCAGCAGGAACTCCAGCACATTGGACTTGGGCAGGGCGATGGTCTTCACCGTGCCGGTGGCCAGGTCCCGGTCCTCGCTGGAGCGGTAGTCCCGGACGCCGGTGACCTTGGCCCCGCCGATGGAAGTGGGGATCTGTGCCCGCAGGTCCGCCATCAGCTTGGCGGCCTTCTCCATGGCGTCCGCGCCGGTGAGGGCGATGCTCTGGACGTAGGCCAGGTAGTAGCCGTACTTCTGATACAGCTCCTCCATGGCGTCCAGAATGGACTTGCCTTCCTTTTTCAGGGAAGCGGCCAGCTCGCAGGTCAGCAGGGATGCCACCATGGCGTCCTTGTCCCGGGCGTAGGTGCCCTTCAGATAGCCGCAGCTCTCCTCGAAGCCAAAGAGGAATTTCTGTTCCTGGCCCTTGCCCTCCAGCTCCAGGATCTCGCCGCCGATGTACTTAAACCCGGTGAGGACCCGCTTCATGGTCACGCCGTAGTTGGCGGCCACCCGGTCCGCCAGCGGGGAGGACACGATGCTCCGCACGGCCTCGGCCCCCTGAGGGATGGTGCCCTTGGCGGTGCGGGCCTTGAGGATGTAGTCCAGCAGCAGACAGCCCAGCTCGTTGCCGCTGAGCTTCTTGTAGCCGCCCTTGCCGTCGGGCACGGCGATGGCCAGCCGGTCGGCGTCCGGGTCGGTGCCCAAAATCACGTCGCAGGGGGCGGTGGCGGCCACCTTATAGCTTTCATTCAGGGCCGCGTCAGTCTCGGGGTTGGGGTATTCGCAGGTTTTGAAATCCCCGTCGGGCTGCTCCTGGCATTTGACCACGGTGATATTCACGCCCAGGCGGCCCAAAATGGTGTGGACAGGCTCGTTGCCGGTGCCGCACAGGGGGGTGTAGACGATGTCCAGCCCGGCGGAACGAAGCATCTCCGGATCCACAGCCTCCGCCATGACGGTCTGGTAATACTTTTCCCACAGCTCCTGGCCGATGTAGGAGATCAGACCCTCGTCCAGATACTCCTGGAAGCTCTTTTTCTCGGGGACAAAGTAGGGAATGGTCTCGATCCGCTCCGTCACCACGGCAGCCGGCTCGTCGGTGAGCTGGCAGCCGTCGGGCCCGTAGCACTTCACGCCGTTGTAGGCCCCGGCGTTGTGGCTGGCGGAGATGACAATGCCGCAGCCGCAGCCCAGCTCCCGGACGGCGAAGGACAGCATGGGAGTGGGGGCCAGCCGGTCGTACAGCCAGGTGTGGATCCCGGCCTCTGCAAAAGCCACGGCGCAAACCTCGGCAAAAAGCTGGGAATTATGCCGGGAATCGTAGCCGATGGCGGCCTGCTGGGGAAGATCCGTAGAGGACAGCCAGGCGGCCATGCCCTGGGCGGCCCGGCGCACGGTATAGCGGTTCAGCCGGTTGCTACCCACGCCCATCAGGCCCCGCATCCCGGCGGTGCCGAACTGCAAGTCCCCGGAGAAAGCGCCCTTCAGCTCCTCGGGGTCGTTCTTCACCGCCTCCAGGGACGTCTGGACGTCCTGAGGCAGACCGGCATTGCACCAGAAATCGTAGTTTTCCAAATAAGTCATATTCTAAAACCTCCTAAAATATTTTTATGAGATTTCGCTCGAAAAGAACACCTGTGACCTGACGAATGCCCTTCGGAAAAGCTTCCGGTTTTATGCCTGGCCGGGGTTCTGGGGCTGCTGGGGCGCCGCGGCGGGAGTCCGCTTCTCCTGGGCCTCGATCAGCGCCCGGAACTGCACCCGGGTATCCCGCACTTGGCCCAGGGACGCGGCGATGGACTCCTCGGTGCGGCGCAGGGCGTCGTCCATATACTCGTTGCTGGCCCGGCGAAGCTCCGCGATCCGGGCCTGAGTGTTGTTCAGCATCTCCTGACTCTGGCGGCGGGCCTCCTGATAGATGGCCTCCTGAGTCACCAGCTGGCGGGCCTTGGCCTGGGCGTCCTTCAGGATGTTCTCCGCCTCCCGGCGGGCCTGGCCCACGATCTCGTTCCGGGACTCCACAATGGCGCGGGACTCCTTGAGGTCGGAGGGGATCTGGGAAATCAACTCGTCCAGCATATCCAGGACCTTGTCCCGTTCCAGGACGCACTTATCCGCCGCCAGGGGCATGGAGCGGGCGTCCTGAACCATGTCGTACAAGCTGGTGACGATATCCTCCATATTTTTCTGACTCATGATCGTTTTCCTCCTTGACGAATCGTGGCGATTCGGTTTTTAAAATCCGAAATGATCTGCTCCGGCAGAAAATCCGACAGATCCACATCGTATTCCCCCAGCTCCTTGACGGTGCTGGAACTGAGGTAAGTATACTGGTGCTCGGCGGTGAGGAACATGGTGTCCAGTCCCGGATTGATCTTCCGGTTGATGAGCGCCATTTGAAACTCGTACTCAAAATCCGAACCGGCCCGCAGCCCTTTTACAATGACGCAGTTGCCCTTTGCCCTGGCGTATTCCGCCAGCAGGCCGTCGAAGGCGTCCACCTCCACGTTTGGAAGGTCCGCCGTGACCCGCCGCAGGAAATCCACCCGCTCCTCCAGGGTGAACATGGGATTTTTCGCCGCGTTGACCATGACGCAGACAATGAGCCTGTCAAAGATCCCTGCCGCCCTGCGGATAATGTTCCGGTGGCCGATGGTGACGGGATCAAAGCTGCCCGGATAAATTCCAATCTTCATGCTTTACTCCTCTGCCGCCCTGCGGTACAGGGTCAGCAGCGTTTTTCCGTATTGATAGTCTTTCGAGCGGAGAAAGCCCGGAATCTCTTCCGGCAGGCTCTTGCCCAAGGGCCGCTCTGCGATTATTATACCACCAGAATACAAAATGTCAATTTCTGTAATCATTTTTATGGCGTTTTCCAGAAATTCTTCCCGGTATGGCGGGTCCAAAAACACAATATGGAACTTTTCCCGGCATCGCGTGAGAAAGTTTTGATAGTCTCCCCGAACCACCCGGGCCTTTTCTCCCAACCGGGTCCGGCGGAGGTTCTCCCGGACCAGGCCGCAGGCTTCCTCCCGGGCGTCCACAAACACGGCGCTCTGGGCCCCCCGGCTGAGGGCCTCGATGCCCAGCTGCCCGGTCCCGGCGAACAGGTCCAGCACCCGGCTCCCCGGCAGGTCGAACTGGATGATGCTAAACAGGGCCTCCTTCACCTTTTCCGCGGTGGGCCGTGTCTCCATGCCCTTCGGCGTTTTCAGCGCCACGCCCCGGGCCGTGCCTGTGATCACGCGCATTCAGCTCTCCTCCTGTGGATGAAAATGAAGATACACGGCCCGGGCGGCGTCCTTGGGCAGCAGCCGCTCCAGCTCGGGTAGCTCCGCCTGGCCCATGGCGGACAGGGATTTGAAGGTTTTCAGGAGCATTTGCTTCCGCTTGGGCCCCACCCCGGGGATGGCGTCCAGCTCCGAGTAGCGCAGCCGCTTGCTCCGCAGCTGCCGGTGATAGGTGATGGCAAACCGGTGGGTCTCCTCCTGAATGGAGCCCACCAGGGCGAACACCGCCGGCTCCCGGTCGATGGAGATCTCCCTTCCCTCCGGAGTCACCAGCGCCCGGGTGCGGTGCCGGTCGTCCTTTACCATGCCAAACACCGGGAAGGATAGCCCCAGCTCGGTCAGCACGGTCAGCGCTGCCTCCGCATGGGCCACGCCGCCGTCGATGAGCAGGAGATCCGGCCCTTTGTCGAAGCCCTTGTCCCCCGCCTGATAGTGGACAAATCTCCGGCGCACCACCTGGCGCATGGCTCCATAGTCGTCTTGGCCGGTCATGTTCTCCAATTTAAACCGCTTGTAGTCGCCCCGCTTGGGCTTTCCGTCCTCAAATACCACCATGCTGGCCACCATGTCCGTGCCGGAGATGTTGGAGATATCGAAGGACTCGATCCGCTGGGGCGGCGCCATGCCAAGGGTCTTCCCCAGCAGGTTCAGGGCGCCGGACAGCTTTTCCTCCCGGCTGGTAACTCTCTTCGCCTCTTCCAGAGCGTTTTTATTGGCCAACTCCACCAGCCGGACGTTTTCGCCCCGCTGGGGCACCCGCAAAACCGTCTTTTTCCCATACTCCTTTTCCAGAAGCTGGGTGAGCAGCTCCCCGTCCTCCATAGGAAAGGGCAGCAGGATCGTTTTGGGGGTCATTCCCCGGGTAAGATAGTATTGTTTGATCAGGCTCTCCACCGCGCCCTCGGCCTCGTCGGGCACGGGAAAGACCTGGTAATCCTTGTCCATCAGGTTCCCGTCGGAAAAATGGAGCACCGCGAAGCAGGCCTTGGCTTCGGTCTGCCCGTAGCCAACCGCGTCGGTGTCGGTAGCGGCTCCGGCGGTGACGGTCTGCTTCTGACCCAGGGCCTCCACGGCGTTTAAACGGTCCCGGTAGTTGGCTGCCAGCTCAAATTCCATGGCGTCCGCCGCCGCCAGCATCTTTTCCCGCAGCTCCTCCGCCACGG
Organism: uncultured Oscillospiraceae bacterium; assembly: GCA_947627745.1. Classification (GTDB taxonomy): domain Bacteria; phylum Bacillota; class Clostridia; order Oscillospirales; family Oscillospiraceae; genus Faecousia. The sequence goes on along the minus strand of CANQXH010000028.1, from coordinate 6,606 downwards.
CCTTGTAGTTTCCCAGCAGCAGCTGCCGGGCCTGCTCCATGACCAGCCGGTATTCCTCCCGGCTCCGCCCCTCCTGGCACCATCCGGCGCACTGCTTCATGTGATAGCGCAGGCAGGGCCGGCTTTTTCCGATGTCCTTCGGAAATTTTTTATTGCAGTCCGGCAGAAGCAGGGTCTGCCGGATGGCGTCGATCACGCTCTGGGTCACGCCCCGGCTCCCATAGGGGCCGTAGTACACCGCCCCATCCTCCTCCAGGCGGCTGGCCAGGGAGATGGCGGGATAGTCCTCCTTCATATCCAGCCGGATGTAGGGGTAGCCCTTGTCGTCCTTGAGAAGAATGTTGTATTTTGGCAGATACCGCTTGATCAGGGAGCATTCCAGCACCAGCGCCTCAAATTCCGAGGCGGCCACGATCACGTCGAAATGGTCGATTTTGCTCACCATCATCCGGGTTTTGGGGGTGTGGGACGCGGTGTCCTGAAAATACTGGCTCACCCGGTTTTTCAGCTTTTTCGCCTTTCCCACATAGATGACCTTGTCGGTCTTGTCCCGCATGATATACACCCCAGGCGCGTAGGGCAGGCCCAGAGCCTTTTCCTTCAATTCCTCGAAAACCATGGTTCCCTCCAAAAAGAGCCGCCCCAGCGCCTATGCGCCGAGGCGGTTCATTCCGATTTGATCAATAGACGTCCCGCTGAAGCAGGACTTCCAGGGCGTTGACCGCCTTTTCGGCATCGGGACCTTCCGCCGAAAGGGTCACCACCGCGCCTGTGACCACGCCCAGGGACATGATGCCCAGCAGGCTTTTGGCGTTCATCCGCCGGTTCCCGGTTTCCACCCAGATGGAAGCGGAGAACTCGTTGGCCTTCTGCACAAAGTATGTAGCCTGCTTGTTGTGCAGTCCGGACTCGCATCTTACCAGGACTTCTTTTGTATACATGGATACAACACACTCCTTTTTCGCCGTTCGGGATTCCCCAACCCCTGGGGCGCCTCCTCTTCATCCCTTATATCATACCAAATTTATCGAAAATGTCAACCGATTTTCCGGCGAAAGAAAGGAATTTTCGCAAAAACCCGGAGCCTCACTTGAGCTCCGCGATGGTAACGCCGTCCTCGCCCTCTCCGTAGACCCCCAGGCGGAACCGCTTCACATACTTGTTTTTCCGAAGCATCTGCTGGACGGCGGCCCGCAGGGCGCCGGTGCCCTTGCCATGGATGATCCGCACGGATGGGGCGTTAGCCCGCATGGCCTCGTCCAGATACCGCTCCAGCACGGAGACCGCCTCAATGGTGTCCATGCCCCGCAGATCCACTTCCCCGGGGGTGGGCTCCAGCTTCATTTCCCGGCCGGAGTGGGCCGGATGGGCAGGCTTCTGGGCATAGGGATTGGGCTCTTCCAGCAAATAAATTTCATCGGCCTTGGCGGACAGTTTGAGAATGCCCGCTTGAAGCTGGTAGGTACCGTCTTTGTTGACAGCGATGACGTTGGCCCGGGTGCCCAGTTTGAGCAGCTCCACCGTGTCCCCCACCAGGATCTCCCTGCTGGGCTTTTCCCGCTTCTTTTCCTCCTTGGGCTCCCGAAGGCGGCTTTCCGCCTCGTTCAGGCTCCGGCGCAGCTCCGCCTGCCGCTGATTCAGGTTGGTGGTGTCTCCGTTTTCCTGGAGCTGCCGCCGCAGAGCCTTCAGCTCCTCGCCGGCCTCGTTGGCGGTGCGCCGGGCGTCCTCAATGATCCGCTGGGCCTGTCTCCTGGCCTCCGCCAGGGCCTTGTCCTTCTCCTTTTGAAGCTGGGCGCTGTATTCCTCGCTGCTCCGCTTGATTTTTTCCGTCTCCTGGCGCAGCCGCTCCGCCTCCATCCGGGCGGATTCCATCTGCTGGCGCTGCTGCTCCAGCTGAGACAGCACATCCTCAAAGTCCTTGTCGCTTTTCCCCACCAGCTCATCAGCCTTTTTCAAAATTTCCTCCGGAAGTCCCAGCCGCCGGGAAATGGCGAAGGCGTTGGATTTGCCGGGAATGCCAATCAGCAGCCGGTAGGTGGGCTGCAACGTCTCCACGTCAAATTCGCAGGAGGCGTTGATCACCCCCGGGGTGCGCATGGCGTAGAGCTTCAGCTCGGCGTAGTGGGTGGTGGCCACCACCCGGCTGCCCATGGTGCGGCAAAATTCGATCAGGGCCACCGCCAGAGCGGCGCCCTCCGCGGGATCCGTGCCCGCTCCCAGCTCATCGAAGAGCACCAGGGTCCGCTGGTCGCACTCCCCCACCACCTGGACGATGGTCCGCATATGGCTGGAAAAGGTGGACAGGCTCTGGGCAATGGACTGCTCATCTCCGATATCCGCCAGAATGGCGTCAAAGGTGGAGATCTGGCTTCCCTCTCCCGCCGGGATGTGGAGACCGCACTCCGCCATCAGGGTCAGCAGACCCACGGTTTTCAATGTAACGGTTTTTCCGCCGGTATTGGGGCCCGTGACGATCATGGTGTCGAAATCCGTCCCCAGCCGCAGGCTCACCGGCACCACCTTCGTCGGGTCGATCAGCGGGTGCCGCGCTTTTTTCAGCTCGATCCGGCCCTCCTGGTTGATCTCCGGCGGGCAGGCCCGCATCTGGAAGGAAAGCCGGGCCTTGGCGAAGATCACGTCCAGCCGGATGAGCATTGCCAAACTCATGCAGATGTCCTCCCGGTGGGCCGCCGCCTCGTTGGACAGCTCCGCCAGGATCCGCTCGATCTCCTTCTTTTCCTTCAGCTCCAGCTCCCGCAGGGCGTTGTTGGCGTTGACAGCGGAGACCGGCTCCACAAACAGCGTGGAACCGGTGGCGGATACGTCGTGGATCAGCCCCGGCACGTCGGCCTTGCACTCGCTCTTCACCGGCACCACATACCGCCCCTGGCGAATGGTGATGATGGGCTCCCGCAGAAACTTGGCATAGGCGGGAGAGGAAATGACCTTTTGCAGACTGTCCCGAATTTTGGACTCCTGCTGGCGCATATGCCGCCGGATGTCCGCCAGGGCCGGACTGGCGGTGTCGGCGATCTCCTCCTCGGAGAGGATGGCCCCGGTGATCCGATCCTCCAGATATTTGTTGGGGATCAGGGCCTGGAACAGTGGCGTCAGCACCGTGGGATCCTCGGCGTCGTAGCTCTTGACGGACCGGGCGCAGCGCAGCACCCCGGCGATGGAGAGCAGCTCCACCGGCTGAAGGCAGCCGCCCCGCTCCGCCCGCTCCAGGGAGGCGGTGACGTCCTTCACCCCGTCAAAAGCGGGATTGCCCTTCACCTGACAGATCCGGGCGGCGGCGTCGGTCTGCTCCAGCAGCAGCCGCACCTCCTCCGGGTCGGTCTGGGGGCGCAGCTGCCGGCAGGCAGCCTTCCCCTCCTGGCTTCCGGCGCCCTGGGCCAGCTGTTCCAAAACCTGGTCCAGCTCCAGTTTCAGAAGCGAACGCTGATATAATTCAGACATGGTTATCTCCGATACCTTCCATAAGTAGTGATTTGTAAAAATCCAGGGTAGAAAAGCCCCGTTCCAGCTGGGTGGCCAGGTATGCCTCCGTCACCCGGGCCAAGCCCTTGCAGCGCTCCTCCGGCATGCGGAAGGAAAAGATCTTTTTCGCCGGGCAGGAACACAGATACCGCATGGCCGCCAGCTCCCCGGGGCTGACTGGCATCCGCAGCCCGCCGGAACGGTCGTCCCGGCATCCGGCGCACTCCAAATGCCCGGCGGACAGGTCGAACCGGTCGGCGTCCGGCCTTCCGCAGACATGGCAGCCCGTCAGATCCGGCGTATACCCCGCCAGGCACGCCCCCCGCAGCTCAAAAACCGCCTTTACCATGGTCTCCGGCAGGGAAAGGGCCGTCAGTGCGTGGAGGCAGTTCAGCGTCAGGCTCAGCAGCTCCGGGTTGGGCAGATCCTCCTGGGACATGACCTCCGCCGCCTGGGCAAAATAGGTCCCCAGGGCTAATCTTTCCAGATCCTGCCGCAGGCCCAGAAAGGGCTCCACCGGGACCGCCTCGTTGATAGTGTACATTCCCTTGTACTCAAACAGAGTAAACTCCCCCAGGGTCAGCAGCTGGCACACCCCCGCCAGCGGACTGTTCCGGCGGCGCAGGCCCCTGGCCTTCACCGTCAGCTTCCCGTGGCTGCCGGTGAGCAGGGTCAGCAGCGCGTCCCGGTCATTGTAATCCGTGATCCGCAGGACCAGTCCCCGGATGGTCAAATACATGGTTTTCCTCCCTGCGTTTGGCCTGATGGTACATCAGGTACGCCTCCGGCGCGCCGGTCTCCCAAAACAGTTGCCAAAGCTCCTGTGCGTTCATGTTCATCCCTCCGGGAATAGCTTTCGCAGTGCGGAGGGAATTAGTCCTGGAAAAAAATGCTTACCTTCAATCCTTGTCGGTATAGCCGAAGCCCCGCACCAGGCGCTCGCTTTCCCGCCAGTTCTCCTTGACCTTCACCCAGGTGGTCAAATAGACCCGCTCGCCCATGAATTTTTCACAGTCCGCCCGGGCCAGGGTGGAAATTTTTTTCAGCATGGCCCCCTGTTTGCCGATGATGATCCCCTTGTGGCTGGCCTTTTCGCAGTAGATGGTCGCGTCGATATCGATAATGCCGTTGTCCCGCTGGGAAAACCGCTCGATCTCCACCGCCGTCCCGTGGGGGATCTCCTTGTCCAGGCACCAGAGCAGCTTTTCCCGAATGATCTCCGCCATCACCTGCCGCTCGGGCTGATCAGTGGTGGCGTCCTCGGGAAAGAGGAACGGGCTCTCCTGGGCGTATTTTCCGCACTGGACCAGCAGTTCCTCCAAACCATCCCCGGTTTTGGCGGAGATGGGGATGATGGCGTCAAAGTCCGCCGCCTGGGCGTATACCGCCATCACCTCCAGCAGACGGTCCTTCTCCACGGTGTCGATCTTGTTGATCACCAGCACAGCGGGGCAGCCGCTGGCCTTGATCTGAGCCAGAAGCCCCTCCTCCTGGGGGCCCACATGGGCCACCGGCTCCACCACCAGGAAGGCGGCGTCCACATCCGCGATGGACTCCCTGGCCACAGACACCATGTAGTTTCCCAGCTTGGTCCTGGGCCGGTGGAAGCCCGGCGTGTCCAGAAACACATACTGGGTATCTCCCCTGGTCAGCACCCCCCGGATCCGATTCCGGGTGGTCTGGGGCTTGTTGGAGACAATGGCGATCTTCTCCCCCACCAGAGCGTTGAGCAGGGTGGACTTGCCCACGTTGGGCCGGCCGGAGAGAGTGATCAGCGCGATTTTAGTTGACATAACATTACCTCGTCACGATTCGGACTTTTTCTTTTTGGTTGTCTTTTTCTTCTTGTTTGGCTCCACAAGCTCCGTCAGATCCTGCTCGTAGGACAGGCCCGTTCCCGGCAGACTCACGGTGGCCTTGGTCTTGCCGGTGGCGCTGCGGCCCACCCGGAAGCCCTTTACGCCCATGCTAAAGCCCACCCCGGACTTGCTGAAATTGATCCGCAGGGGCCCAATATTGACGCTTTTCCGAAATTTCAGTCCCATAACGCGCGCTCCTTTCTCTATGTACGTCCCATGCCCCGGAGGGTGGCGGCGATGGCCTCCTCCCGGGCGCGCATCCGGGCCTTTTCCGGCCCCTCGTCCAGATGGTCATACCCCAGCAGATGGAGCATGGAGTGGATGGTCAGATACCCCACCTCCCGGCGGAGGCTGTGGCCGTACTCCTTGGCCTGGTTGGCCGCCCGGCTCAGGCACAGGCACATGTCCCCCAGGGGGCACATCCCGGTGTCCGGGTCCAGATATTCCTCCCAACTCTCCGGCAGCGCCCCGGGTGTCAGGGCGAACATGGGGAAGCTCAGCACATCCGTGGGGGCGTCCACGTTTCTGCCCGCCTTGTTCACCGCCTGGATGCCCTTTTCATCAGTCACCAGCACATTGATCTCACAGCTGACCGGCACCCCTTCGGCACTGAGGACCGCGTCCACACAGGAACGGATGATCCCTTCCACCTGGGGCTTGCGCAGGGTGAACACATCGAACTGGATATTCACCTGATTCATACCGTTTTCCTCCTGCCTTTGACCTGTTTTTTCTCTTTTTTGGGCTCCTGGGGCTTGTCCGCCCGCTCATAAGCGTTGATGATCTCCTGGACCAGGGCGTGGCGCACCACGTCGGCGGAGGTCAGGCGGCAGATGGCGATATCCCGGACCCCCTCCAGCACCCGGACGGCGTCCTTCAGCCCGGAAACCTTGTCCCCCGGCAGATCGATCTGGGTCACGTCCCCGGTGATGACGATCTTCGACCCGAAGCCCAGCCGGGTCAGAAACATTTTCATCTGCTCCCGGGTGGTGTTCTGGGCCTCGTCCAGAATGATAAAGCTGTCGTCCAGGGTCCGGCCCCGCATATAGGCCAGGGGGGCCACCTCGATGGAGCCCCGCTCCTGGTATTTCTGGAAGGTCTCCGCCCCCAGCATATCGTAGAGGGCGTCGTACAGCGGCCGGAGATAGGGGTCCACCTTATTTTGCAAATCCCCAGGCAGGAAGCCCAGCCGTTCCCCCGCCTCCACCGCCGGGCGGGTGAGCTTTGAGGTCATCGGGAACATCTATGACAACCAGGAACTGCTTGG
>CANQXH010000027.1 GCA_947627745.1 uncultured Oscillospiraceae bacterium | reverse complement strand
CAGCAGCCTTTCCGGCCGCTCGATGGGCCCCGCCACCAGCTGGGGGAAAAAGGACACGAACAGGGCGTAATACCCCAGGTGCCGCTCCGCCTTCACCCGGCCCCGGTACACGTCCAGGACGTAGGAGAGGGTCTGGAAGGTGTAGAAGGAGATCCCGGCGGGCAGCAGAATTTTCTCCGCGGGAGAAAGGCCCGCCAGCTCCGCCAAAAACGTCCCGTATTTGAAAAAGCACAGGCTCCCCAGGCAGACCGCCAGGGCCAGCCCCAGCAGCAGCCGCCGGGCCCAGGGCCCGCGGCCCATCCCCAGGGCACACAGCCAGGAAACCGCCGTGGTCAAAAGCAGCAGCCCCAGCGCTTCCGGGCTTCCAAGCCCGTAGAACAGCCAGCTCGCCGCCAGCAGCAGCGCCCAGCGAAACCGGTGGGGAAGAGTATAGTGAAGAACCGTCACCGTGGGGAAGAACAGGAGGAATGCCAAAGTGTTGAAATTCATGGCTTCCCTCCCCCGGCGCAGAGCAGGAACAGCCCCATGGCCCCCAGAGCCAGGTATTCCAGGGAGACCCCCAGGGCCAGTCCGGTCAGCACCGCCCCGGCGGCAAAGGCCTCCCCCAGCGCCATCCAAAGCCCCTGGCGCTTTCCCAGCCGGCAGGCCAGGGCGCAGACCGCCGCCAGCGCCAGGGGAAGCAGGGTCCAAAGCTCCATCACAGCGCCCCCTCCTTTTCCAGCTGGGCCAAAAGCTCCCGGATCACCCGCTCCGTTCGCAGCGCCACGCCTTCCGTAGACAAATGGTTGTCCGTTCCATACAGGTACACCCCGCTCACTAGGGAATCCGCCAGCCGGGAGATCACCGGGGCGGTCAGGTTCGCCCGAAAATAGTCGTCCAGGGCCTGGATGGCCTCCGGCGTGCTGTCCTGGGACACTGCCAGGGCGTTGCGGGGAGAATAGGTGATGTAGACCCGCACCCCCAGGGCCTGGAGGCCCTCCGTCACCCGGTTCAGGGGGTCCAGATAAAATTCCTTGGGATAGGCGGCCACCGTGTATTTTACCGGCAGGCCGTAAACGGGGGCGTCCCCGGCGGAATTGGGCCGGTAGAGAATATAGTCCCCGTACTCGTTGTAGCTGGGGGTGGACACCGGGTTCCCGTCCTCGTCAAAGTCCCGGGGCGACAGGTCGCAGCTTCTCTCGGCCATTCCCTCCCTGCCGGCCTGATAGGCCTGAAAGGCGGTGAACACCTGGCCGTAATGCCGCAGATCCAGCAGGGCCACCAAATCGTAGTCCGCTTCCGCCAGCATGAAAAAGGCGGCGTCCAGATCGTTTGTGGTGCAAAACTGCCGCTTGGCGGCGTCCAGCTCTGGGCTGTGGAGAAAAATGTCCCCCTCCTGGAGATAGCGGGCGATCAGCTCGATCTGGGGCAGGGCGTTGGTGTAGGCGAACACGCCCATGTTGGCCACCTGGTAGTCGGGAAAAGCCCGGTCGATGGCGGCGCTGTCGTAGCCGAATCGGGCGGAGGACCCGGAGAACAGAACGATCTTCCGCTCGCCTGCCAGGGCCTTCAGCCGGTCCATCTTGTCCGCGAAGGTGGCGTAATAGGTCCCGCTGTACACCGGCCCCCGGGCGGCATTGATATGCAGGGTCCGAAGCTCCTCACAGCCGGAAAAAGCGTAGTCGCTGACGGTGGTCAGCGTGTCGAAAATCGTCAATTCCCGGAGCTGAGAGCCGGAAAAGGCTCCATCTTCGATCCGCCGCAGGGTCGCGGGCAGAATCACCTGCCGGCAGGCCCCGTTTTCAAAGGCCCCCGCCCCAATGGCGATGACTTTTTGCCCGCCCAGGGTCTCCGGTACGCACACCGTTTCCCCGGAACCCAGCCAGGCGGTGATCTGTACGCCGTCCCCCTGGTGCTCCCAGCGGAAGTCCGTCTCCGGGGACCAGGGTTCCCACTGGGCATAGAGGGTCCTGCCGGGCTCCGCCTCGATTCTGCTTCCCAGCCCGGCTTCCGTACCGCTTCCGTCGGCAGCGGTGTTCCAGCCCACCAGGGTGTACCCCTCCCGGGTGAAAAGTCCCGCCCGGGCGGTGTTCCAGCGGCGGTGGGAAGGGATCACCGGGACCTCCACGGTCGCGCCACCGGGGTAGTTGGGATCATACAGCAGGGAAACACTGCTCCTTTCGGTAAAAACCGACAGCGTCTTGGTATACCGTACCTCTTTCAGCCGCAGCTCCACCACGCCCCCAGCCTGAGGGGTCAGCTCCGCCCCTGGCCAGTCCGTGCCGGTGATGGTGTAGCCCTCCCGGGCTCGGAGGGAAAAAACCATGTCCTCCCCCGGAGCGCATCGGCAGAGATAGTCGCTGGCGGTGAATCCCTCCCCCTGCTCTAAGACCACCTGACATTCCGGCAGGCGGTTTTCCGGGACCCGGACGCAGCCGGTCAGGCACAAAAGGCAGATCAGAGCGCAAAGGATTTTTTTGCCCATCTCTGATCTCCCCTTCATGTCCTAAATTGCCCGGAGCCGCCCCCAGGAATGGCTGGGGGCGGTCGGGCTTTGAGAAAAGTTACGCTTTGGTGGTGTCGAAGAAGGACGCCGCCACGCTGACGATGGTGGCCGCCAGGCATCCGATGATGCCCACGATGGCGCTGGTCAGATCGGCCATGGTCTTGGCGTTGCCTTCAAAGGTCATGATGGAGGCAATGCCGTTGATCCGGACGCTGACGAACAGGAGCGTCGCCACGACCAGCAGCACAGAGGCGGCTACGGGCAGAACGTCGGTCCAAATGGGGGTCCCCTTTTGGGTGACGACCAGGTAGACCGCCTGCACCACTACCGCGATCACCAGGCAGGCCACCACGGCGGGATTCACGCCCAGGTTGGAGAAATAGTCGGTCCCGCAGTTGATCAGGTAGGCCACCAGACCCACGACAGCCAGGATGGCGGAGCATGCGGTGGTGTAGAAACCGACGGATTGCTTTTTCATATCCATATCAATGTTACCTCCTAGCTCAGTTTTCTTTACGCTTGGCGGACATGACATACATGGCGGCGCAGGCCACGGTCAGCACCGCGAAGCCGACCTGCAGACCGGTCAGCACATTGTCGTACACGGTACGGACGCTGACCAGCCGGGAGTTGGAGGACAGGCCGTCCAGGGCGTTGGAGTTGGCCAAAGCGTAGTTCTGCCAGGTCATGGCCTGCTTCAGCGCGGCCAGCAGGGTCTCGTCCTTGCTCACGTTGTCCACGGTCCAGTAGTTCCACTTTTCGGACACGGCGGCCATGGTGCTCTCGCCGGTGTTGCAGGTCATGGTGATGCCGTTAAGGACGGCTTCCTTCAGCACCGCGTAGTTGGCGCTCTGGATGAAGTCCTCGGAGATCAGGCCCTTGTAGCCCCACTCCTCCCGGAGGATGTCGATCATCAGTCCGGTGTGAGAGTTGGCGGTGAGGCAGCCCACCCGGTTGAAGGCGGTCATGAGGGCCAGGGCGCCGTCTTCCACGATGGCCTGGGTGCCCCGCAGCTCGTTCTCACGGGCCTGCTGCTCGGTCATGAACACGGCCACGCCGGTACGGTTGATCTCGGTGTCGTTAAAGGCCAGGTGCTTGGGGGCGATCAGGCAGCCGTACTTCATACCGCCCTGGACGAAGGAGGTACCCTGCTGGGCGGTCAGGACCGCGTCCTCGGAGTAGTACTCATGGTTCCGGGCGTTGTAGGGCAGCCGGTGCAGGTTGGTGCCGCAGCCCCAGTAGATGGTCAGGTTGGCCCACAGGGAGTAGTTGCCGCAGATCTCGCCGTACTCCTTGGCCAGCTCCTTGCTGAAGGTCTGGGCGATGACGGTCTCGTTGCTCATGGTGCCGAACTTGTAGGCCAGGTTGGGATCGTCGGGAGTCACCACGCAGGGATCGCCGGAGGAGGCGTCGGTGTTGGCGTACTGGCCCAGGGTGTAGGAGTAGATGCCGTTGGGGCCATCGTTCTGGATGACCTCGGGGGACATGATGGACTCAATGGCCTTGGTGGAGGTGCCGCCGAAGCCGGTGCGGATCATGCAGTCCTCCAGGAGGATCTGATCCATCAGCATGCCCCAGCGCTCGTCCTCGATGTCGGAGATGCCCTTCAGGTCCGCCAGGGTGACGCCGTTGTTGGCCCCGAAGGTAACGCTGCCGGGATTGCCGTTGGCGGTGATGGTGTAGTTGTCGTTATCCAGGACATCCACCATTTCCGCGGTGGCGGTCATATCCATGTAGGTCTTGGGCCAGGTGCCGGCCCAGTCGGAACGGGACAGGTAGGTGACGGTGCCCTCGCCCATCCAGTGGTTCAGGTCCATGTCGGCCAGGTGGTTTTCCACAGCCACGCCGGTCTTGGTATAGGCCAGGGTGGTGTCGTCCAGGGCGGACAGGCTCCAGGTCTTTACGTTGGCAGCCACGCCCTCGGCGGTCATGCCGTCGGAAGCGGTCTTGCCCTGGGCGGCCAGGATGTTGTTGGCGGCCTCATGGGCGCCGTTGCCGATGGTGAAGTAGTAGTCGCCGGCATCCAGGATGTAGTTGCCCTTGGTGCCGATGGCGTTGTCGGCGGTGCTGTCCCAGCTGGCCATGTTCTGCACATCGGCCACGATGGTCACCTGCTCGGAAGCGCTGGGGGCCAGCTCGCCGGTCTTGGCGTAGTCCAGCAGCTGCACGCCGGCCTTCTCCACGCCGTGCTGCTTGTCATAGTCGGTGTAAGGAGTGGAGACGTAGAGCTCGACCACGTCCTTGCCCGCCACGTCGCCGGTGTTGGTCACAGTGACCTGGGCGGTGACGGTCTTGGCCGCCAGATCCACGGTCAGGCTGTCCAGGGTCTGGGTGAAGGTGGTGTAGCTCAGGCCGAAGCCGAAGGGATAGGAAACTTCGTTGTCGTAGCTCCAGGCCACGCCGTCGGCGCTGCCGATGGCATTGCTGGCGTTGCCCTGGCCCAGGACGGTATCCATGTAACGGGTCTCATAGTACTTGTAGCCGATGTAGATGTTCTCGGCCTCCACCAGGGCGGAGTTCATGGAGACCTCGGGGTTGCCGTTGGTCCAGGCGTAGTTGCCATAGTTCTGAGCGGCGGGAGAATTGGCGTTCACCACCGCGTAGGTGTCGGCCAGGTGGCCGGAGGGGTTGGCCGCGCCGGACAGAACATCCGCCACGCCGTAGAAGCCGTAGCCGCCGGGCAGACCGATCTCCAGGATGGCGTCCACGCCGTCGTTGTGCTTCAGCTCGTCGATCTCCATGGCGCTGGAGTTATTCAGCAGGACGATGACCTTGCCGTTGGCGCCCTTGGCGTCGATGGCAGCCTGGATCAGATCCCGCTCGTCATCGGACAGGCCGAGAGGATCGGTCTGGTTCAGGTTCTGCTCCGGATCCACACCGGCGGCGCCGGGCATATAGCTCCGGTTCTCACCGGCGGCCCGGGCCAGGGTGACGATCATCACGGGGTAGTCGTTCAGGGTGTCCTTCCAGCCGGCGTTGGCGGTGGTCATGGCGTCCTGAGAGGGCTCCTTGCTGCTAAACACGCCGCCGATGGAGGGAGCGGTGATCCGGGTGTAGGTAATGGTGCCGCCCCAGCTCTCGATCTCGGTGGTGAACACGGACTCCAGGGACTTGTAGAGGTCCTGCAGGGTCGTGTTGATCTTGTAGCCCTTGGCGGTCAGGGCCTGGACAAAGTCCACGGTGTCCGCGTCGGTGCCGTGATTCTCGGTCAGGCTGGAGCCCATATCGCCGCCCATCACGGGGTAGTAGCTGGAGAAGCCCAGCAGGGAGACCTTCTGGGTCTCGTCGGCGGTGAGAGGCAGGGCGCCGTTGTTCTTGAGAAGGACGGTGCCCTCCTCGTTCATCCGCTCGCCCAGGTCCTCGATGGCGTCCAGCAGCTCCTTGGTGCTGGAATAGTCGGACTTGTAGGTGTACAGGTCGGTTTTGTCACCGCTCTCGTCGGTGACGATCTCGCTGCTGTGGGTGCCCAGGAATTTGTCGATGTCGGTACGGAAGCCCTCCACCAGCACCTGGCCCACCAGCGCGATCGCCAGCAGAACGGCGGTCACGGTGGTCAGGCCGCGCCACAGGCGCATTGCGGCACGGCCGCCCTTGGTGTTTTTGCTCATGATTTTCCTCCTTATCTCATCACGTTTTATGGCAGGCCGGGGGGCAGCCCCGGCCCAGCTCACAGATTATTCGCCCTTTTTCCGGGCGGCGATGGCGGCCTGCTCTTCCTTCAGATTCTTTTCCACGGTGAACAGGAAGATCAGAACGCCGCAGACGGCGTAGCACACGGTCTCGATCCAGATGTAGCTGATGGACAGGGCGTTCTGGGCGGCGGCGCTCTGGACGCCCTGGCCGAAGACCATGTTCTGGTCAAAGTTGGCCATTTTCAACAGGGCGTTGAGGATGGAGGTACCGATGGGAGAGGCGGCCACCATCAAGGAACTGTAAATGGACATGGTCAGACCGTCGGTGCGGATGCCGCTCTTGTACTCGATGTGGTCGATGACGTCGGCCAGCATGGCCAGGATCAGGTAGCAGGCGGGAGAGGAGCCCAGGCACTTCAGGGCCACGCCGATGGCGACCATGATGATGTTGGTGGGGAACAGGCCGGCGATGACGCCGCCCACAGCGCCCACGATCATGCCGATACCGGTGATTTTGGCCTTGCCGAACTTATTGGCCAGGGGCACCACCACCACGGCGGCCACGGCCATGGGCACGGCGCCCAGGATGCTCAGGACGGTCTGTGCAATGCCCCAGTCGCCGCCCAGCATGGAGCTGTCAACCACCCACTCGCAGAACTGGGTCATGGAGCCGTTCTTGATGGCGCCGGACCACTGGAACAGCAGGTAGAAGATGATGACGATCCACCACCACTTCTCGCTGGTGACGGCCTTGAGCTGGGCGCTGATGGAGACGTTCTTGGTCTCCTGCTTCTCGGACTTGCCGGAGACCAGGTCCTCCTCCGTCACCCGCTCCCGAGTGAACTTGAACTGGAGGTAGGCGGTCATGGCGGTGAAGATGGCCACGGCCAGCATCACGATGAACCACCGGTTCTGGTCATTGCCCAGGACGTTGGAGGCCAAGATGGGGAACACCATGGAACCGGTGCCCATGACGGCCAGGCCGGCAATGTTGGTGAAGGAGGCCAGGGCGCCCCGCTTCTCCGAATCCCGGGTGGAGACGGGGATCATGGTGGAGTTGGCGGTGTTGTAGATGGGGTACGCCACGGAGTAGTACAGGTTGTAGGCGATGGCGATCCAGACCATCTTGGCGCCCTCGCTCTCGAAGGGAACGATGAACATCAGGACGCTGGCAATGGAGAGGGTCAGGGCGGAGAGCAGGATCCAGGGCCGGGCCTTGCCCGCCAGGACCTTAGTCCGCTCGATGAGCTGGCCTACCACCAGGTTGGCGATGACGATGAAGATCGTACTCACCAGGGGCAACACCGTCAGGAAGCTGTTGTCCAGGCCCAGCACCTCGTTGAGGTACTTCTGGAGCATGCTGGTGAAGATGCCGGAGCTCAGCAGGGCGCCGAAGGGTCCCAGGAAATAGCCAATGACCATTTCCGGCAGCTTCACGTCGTTGGTTTTGATGGCGGAGCTGGTCAGCGGGGAGCTCCAAAAGCCATCGTTTTTCTTGCTCATAGGGATTCATCCTTTCCTAAAATAGTTATAAACCTCGTTCCGAGGGATATTACATGGGGCAAGACTCGGTGTAGCGGCCGCTGGGGAAGCTCTTCTCCGTGCCGTCGGGAAGGGTCAGCTGGCAGGTGGCGCCCACGGGGACCTGGATGGTGACGGTGAAGGCGCCGTTTTCCACCTTCCATTCCGACGCCGCCTTGCCGTAGGGCGTGATCACGCTGCCCTTGGCCCAGGTGATACCGCCGCCCACCAGGGGCTTGACGTTGAACACCTTGTAGCCCGGCTCCACGGCCTCCAGGCCCGCCACCCGGCGGTACAGGAAGTCGCCCACGGCGCCGCTGGCATAGTGGTTGTAGGAGATCATCATGTCAGTGCCGTCGTTGCTGATGGGGCACACGCCGTTCTCGTCCAGGCCATCCCAGCGCTCCCAAATGGTGGTGGCGCCCATCTTCACTTCATACAGCCAGGAGGGGCACTTGGTGTTGAGAAGCATCCTAAAGGCGGTGTCGGCATGGCCGTTGTCCGCCAGGACGAACAGGATAAAGGGCGTGCCGGGGAAGCCGGTGCCGATGCAGTAGTCGTTTTTCTCCACCAGCTTCACCAGATTGTCCGCCGCCTGGGCCTTGACAGTCTCGTTGGGGAACATATCCAGGTAGAGGGGCAGGACGTAGGCGGTCTGGAACTCCTCCAGGAGCTTGCCGTGACCGTCGGTGAGGATGGAGCAGTAGGCGTCGGCCACCTTGCCGCTCAGATCCCGGTAATATTCCGCATCCGCCTTCTCCCCCAGAATGTCGGCGATCTTGGCCATCAGGCCGCTGGTGTTTTTCAGGCTGGCGGTGGCGGTCCACTTGCTCCGGGCCTGCCACTGGCTCATCTTGGGCACGTCGGGGGCCACCCAGTCGCCGAAATGGAACACGCCGGGGGTGTGCCAGATGTAGCGGTGCTTGCCGAAGCTGAGCAGGCCCGCCCAGAAGGTGCAGGCTTTCACATATCTCTTCATGCCGGGGTAGAATTTCCGGAGAATTTCCACGTCTCCTCTGGCCCGGTACTCCGCCCAGGGCACCAGGATGCAGGCGTCGTCCCACCAGTCCACCGCCATATCCGGCATGGTGGCGGGGAAGCCGTAGCTGTGGCGGGGCACGGTGTTGGGCAGGCCGCCGCCGGGGAACTGCTCGGCCTTTACATCCAGCATCCACTTGCCCAGGAACCGGCTCATGTCGAACAGGTAGCAGGCCGTGGGAGAGAATACGGCGATGTCGCCGGTCCAGCCCATCCGCTCGTCCCGCTGGGGGCAGTCCGTGGGAATGTCCACCAGGTTGGACTTGGCGCCCCAGATGATGTTGCTCTGAAGCTGATTGATCATGTCGTTGGAGCAGGCAAACTCGCCGATCCGCTCCAAATCGGAGTACAGCGCCCGGGCGGAGACCTGGATATCCCGCTCTTCGATGCCCTCCACGCTGATGTAGCGGAAGCCCATGTAGGTCAGCCGGGGACTGTAATGTTGCGCACCATCCCGGCAGATGTAGGTAGCGGTGGCCTGGGCGGTGCGGAGGAACTGGGTGTTCAGGGTCCCGTCGGGGTTTAGAATTTCCGCGTGCTTGACGGTGACGGTCTGGCCCTTCTTTCCCTTAATCGTCAGGTCCACCACGCCGGCGAAATTCTGGCCGAAGTCGTAGATCAGGGCCCCGAAGGGGAGCTTCGTGCAGGAAATGGGCGCCATGTGCTCATGGGCCTTCACGGGCGCGCCGTAGTCCGCCATGATCTTGGGGTCTACCCGGAGGGTCTCCAGGGTGGCGCCGCGCCAGGTGACGTCCTCGGGGCGAACGGTGGCGTCGTAGGTCTCGCCGTCGTAGAGGTCCGCCATTTTGTAGGGGCCGTCCTCGGTGACGGACCAGCTCTCGTCGGTGCCCACCACTTCCTGGGTCCCGTCCTCGTAGGTCACCCGCAGCTCCAGCAGCAGGGCCTGACGGTCGGCGGATACCCGGTTGCCCCGGGTGAAGACGAAGGAGCCCACAGCCCAGCCGCCGGCCACCACCGCCTGGATGATGTTCTCCGCCCCCAGAAGGGCGGTCACATCGTAGGTCTGGTACTGCAAATTGGTTTTATAGGAGGTAAAACCGGGGGCGAAATACTGATCTCCGGCCTTTTGGCCGTTGACGGACAGCTCGTAGATGCCCATGGCGGTGGCGTAAATCTTGGCGCTGACCACCTTTTTCTCCGGCTTCCAGGTCTTGCGGAAGGTCATGGGGATGGGCGAGACCTTGGCCTCCGTAAATTTGTAGGCGCCGTCGGAGATCCACTTGCCCTCCCAGGGAAGGTCCATCCGCCCGGTCTCAAAATCCACCTGGGCAGAGGCGGTCTCCCCGGCGTCGTCCTGGGCCTCCACCGTGGCGGTGTAGCGGGTGAAGGGCGTCAGAGCCGGGCCGTCGTAGCAAACGGCGATTTGCGACTCGGTGATGGTCTGCCACGGACCCACCTTGATCACCGCCTGCTTAAGGGCGGCGCCTGGGCGGTCGCTTTCCAGGGCGAAGGAAAATCGGGGCCTGCTCACATCGGTGACGCAATCCTTTGTCAGATTCTCCACCGCGAAACGCGTGATGTTCAGCATAGTATCCTCCTTCAATCGAAATATTTCCGACCCCCTTGGGGGTTTCCTTTTTGTCAAGTATACAATAGCACAAAAAATGCCCCCTGTGGGGGCAAATGCGTAATCCGTTGCTTTCTTTGCACAAACTGTTTTGGATATTGGCTAAAATATCTAATCAAAACGCCCGAATTTTCAGCAATATGCCGAAAACTCGGGCGTGGGTCCTAGTCTTTCGCCTGCTCCATGGGGATCAGCACCCCCAGGGTGAACCATCCGTTTTCCGCCTTCAGCGTCAGGGAGCCGCCGTACCGCTCCACCGTGGAGCGGATGCTTTTCAGTCCATAGCCGTGCTGGGAGCGGTCGGCCTTGGTGGTCTGGGGCAGCTCCTTCCCGGTGGTGACCGCCTCGGCGCAGCGGTTTTCCAGGCTCATCCGGAGAAAGCCCCGCTGCTGGCTTACCGATAGATGGACCACCCGCTGCTCCGGGTCCGCCACCTTACTCACGCCCTCGATGGCATTGTCCAGGGCGTTGCCCAGCAGGGTGCTCAGCTCCACCACCCCCATGAAATCCAGGGCATGGCCGTCCGCCACGCAGGTAAACTGGATGCCGTGGTCCTGGCAGTAGGCGCTCTTTCGGGTGAGGATGGCGTCCATGACCCGGTTGCCGGTGTGGCACTGAATGTCGAAGGCCCGGATCTCCCGTTCCAGCTGATCCAGCACCGCCGTCTTGTCCTTGGAGTCGATCTCCGAGCGGAGGACGGCGATTTGGTGCTTCAAATCGTGGTATTTCCTGTTGACCATCTCCATGGACTCCCGGCTGAGCTGGTAGTTGGCGTACTGCATATTCACCACATTTTGCAGGGCCGTGACCTCCCGCAGGGCGTAGGCGTCGCACAGCTGCAAATGGTGGGCATACAAAATCGCCACCCCTCCCAGATAGACAATGGTACGGATGTTGAAGGCCTCTGCCGGCCGCTGAGTGGTGAAGGGCGACTCCACCGCCGCATAGCTCAGGCTGGACAAAATGTAGATCACCAGGGCGATGGCCACCGTGCTGGCGCAGGCCGCCCGGGTCACGGGCATTTCGGCGCTCTCCTTCAGATGGATTCGCTCCAGGCCGTACATCAGGAAAAATACCGCCCCCTCAATGACCAGGATAAACACCGCCTGGACCCAGAGCCGCTCAAAAAGCGCCACCCTCCGGGCGTAGAACATATACAGCTGCCAGGCCAGGGAAATGGCGAATCCCCCAAGAATAAAGGCCCGGGCGCAGTAATAGACCCCCCGGTAGCCGTCCTCCCGGCACAGCAGGAGGAAGGGCACAGCAGTCCAGATGGCAAAAATGGACATGCCAACATTGAAAGGAAACCCGTTTAGCGCCGCCACCCGGTCCATATAGGGGATCAGGGGCAGGTAGATGCCCAGGGCCGCCGCCCAGAATTTCCAGCCCTTCAGCCGCCGGGGCAGCATGCTCATGTACAGCAGGCAGGAAAAGCTGTGGGTCAGGGCCGTCCAGTACCCAGGAATATTTTGCAGCTCGCCGCTCATCAGCCCACCTCGTTCATGTAGCCGTTCAGAGCGTCCAGGAACGCCTTTTTCTTGGCCCGGCTGATCTGCACCGGGGTGCCGTGAACCAGGGCGTCATCCCCCCGGATGCCGTCCACATGCTCCAGATTCACCAGGTAGCACTTATTACACCGGAAGAAGCTCATGCCCGCCAGACTCTCCTCCACCTCTTTCATGGTGCCGGTGGCGGTGATCAGCCCATCGGCGGTGTGATAGGCCAGGCTGTGACCGTCCACCTCCACAAAGTAGATCCGTCCGGCCTCCACCTTTTGAGAGCCGCCGCGGTTGGCCAGGTACAAATAGCGTTTGGTGTGTTTTTGCAGCCGGCTAATGGCTTTTTCCAGGCTGGTGGAGAAGGTGAAGTAGGAAAAGGGCTTGAGAATATAGTCCAGCGCGTCCACAGAGTAGCCCCGGATGGCGTAGGCGGACATATTGGTGATGAAGATAATGACAACCTCTCTGTCCCGCTTCCGGATCTCTTGGGCGGCGGTCATGCCGTCCATATAATTCATCTGAATGTCCATCAGAATGATGTCATACTCCGCCCGGTAGTCCAAGGCGATCTCGTCCCCATCCCGGAACTCCCGGACGGAAAAACGGGTATGGTTTTCCCCCTCAAACCGGGTCAGATATTCCCGCAGCTGCTTGGTATACAGGGGGTCGTCTTCCACCAGAGCGATCCGAATCATAGCATCCTCCCATTCCCCAAATCGGCCAAATCATCCTTCTAATATTATTTTATTTTTAGTTGGTTTTTTTGTCAAGGATTTTGTTATGAAACCCCCGCTCCGCCAAAAGGCCGAGAAATGGAACTGCGGCAAAAAATTGCATCTTGCAAATCGCAAGAAATCCTTGCATCTTGGCGAACGCTTTGCTATACTCAGATCATAAGCAAAATTGTCTGACAAACTGTGTAAAGGAGGCCCCTGTATGGCCGACAATTCCAGCAATCTTCAGAAAAAGAAGGCCGAGAAGGAACACTATTCCCAGGAGGAAGTCATCTCCGCCGAGGTGCATCTAAATTCAGACAAACCCCAGGTCCTGTCCGATCTGGACGAGGTCAACCGGAAACTCCAAGCGGTCGATTCTGAATTGGAACGCTTCACCAACAGTGCCGACCGAACCGATTATGCCATTGCCGTGGGAAGCGGCATCCTGGCCGGGCTTCTGGACAGCGTCTTTGTGGGCGAAATCAAAATCACAGATAACGATGTTGCCCTTTCCCACGAGCAGGTCAACCGCTTTATTCAGGAGTATGCCGACGCCAGAGGCCTGGGTGGACCTCGCCTGAAGGACGCTATCAGCGATTTAGAAAAAACCTTCAAGGTAGCGCAGGACAATGTATGGAATGGTGCCGGGATTAGTGTGTCCCCAAAGAATCACCATCTGGCTGACCTTGCCCACCATCCCACGCCGCTGGGGCTCATGGCCGCTCTGGTCGTGCAGTTCCTCCGTGTTGGCACATTTGTCAACCGGAACGGCGAATGGCACTTCATTCTGGTAGAAACCCACCCCAAAGATATCATCCAGATCCTTGTGCCGGTTTTGCTGACCGGGATCTTGAACTGGCTGGTCGCTATTGCGGAAAAGCGTTATGAAGCGGAGGGGGAGCGTGAGATTCCTAAAATTCTGCGAACCGTCGCGCATTTGGCCGCGTCAACGCCGATGCTGATCGAAGTCGCGAAATGCGCAGACAACTGGTTTGGCCATTTGGTCAGCGATATGGGCGGCTCCAAAAATACCGCTGGGGGCGGAATGGGAATCCCGGGGATCTTCCTCTCCCTGCTCTATGAGATCGCCAGTCTGCCGGGCCTGAAAAATTCCGGTCTGCCTCAGTTTGTGAATGACTTATATCAGAATAAAAAGTTGGACCTGCGGCACGAAGTGACGCTCTATAAGGCGGCAGGCAAGCAGATGGTCCCGGTCGTTTTTAATGAAGTTCTCGTACGGTTGGCATATTTCATCATTCACCTGGTAGGGGAACTGAACAGCCAAGGCGGCATTGAAAATGTGCGTTGGAACAAAGTAGTCCCCTTCCAGAACAGAACCGTGGACCGGATGCTCACGATCTCCTCCATGACCTTTACGGTGGCGGACACCGCCGACGCGGCCATTCACGCGGCTATTGAGACCGGGGGAAATTGGGTGCTGTTCTCTGGGAAGTTTGTCGCGCGGTTCAACTATGTAGGGGCGGGCCGGGCAGCGCTGGCCATCGTAAAGGAGATCTCCGACGAGAAGAAGGAGACCCAGCTGCTTCACGAAAAGATGCTCCTGTCCGATCAAAAGGCCTCGTTGTTTTTGCGGCAGCTCCAGGAATTCAAGGCCAGGCTGGAGGAACGGGTGTCCAATTATCTGGCGGAGGATATTGTGGAGTTCATGTCGGGCTTTGACTACATGCGCCAGGGCCTGGACAGCGGCGATTCCGATCTGGTCATTCACGGGAACGTCATCATTCAAAAGGTCCTGGGCCGGGAGCCTCAGTTTTCAAATCAGGAAGAATTTGACGCGCTGATGGAATCAGATATTCCGTTGACGCTGTGATAGGAGGCAACGCAATGGCTAAAAACGAAAACGGCAAGGAAAAAGGCGGCGGTATTCTGAACACGCTCCACGGCGCGATGGATTCCGTCAAAGCGACGGTGCAGAATGTGAAGCTGCCGGAGATCAAAGCGCCGGAGATCAAGGTCCCCGATCAGGTCAAGGACCTGTTCAAGAAAAAGCCCCGCATGACCGAGCCGGAGGATCCCGTCAAGCCTCTGGAGCTCAAGGCAGTCTCTACCCAGAACGCCATCAAGGTCATCTATTATCTGATGGCGGCTGACGGTGAGATCTTCCACAGCGAGGAGGAAAAATTTGACGCCATCGGCGAGGAGCTTGATCCCGGCTTCTCGGAGCACCGGGAGCAAATCATTCAGGACTGCCGGGCACAAATGGAGAAGATCATCGATCCGGAGGACTACTATGATGTGCTCCAGGATGGGGTGGAGCAGGCTCTTTCCTCCTCGGTCCAGACGGAGGACACCTTTATCACCCCAAAGCTGCTGGTCTGGGATCTGCTGACCGTGGCATACAGCGACGAGCACTACGACGACACGGAGCGGCGGCTCCTGAAGTACATCACCCGCAAGCTGGGCATCGACAAGGCGGTTTTCCTGGAGATGGAGAACAGCATCTTGACCCTGATGGACCTGGAAAAGGAGCTGGCCTGGATCAAAACCACGGACCGGCCCTATATGACAATCGAAACCATGGTCAATGAAATCGCGGATCGGAAGAACGTGATCTTTGAGAGCGTGAAGGATCTGATCGCGCTTTAAGACGGGAGGAATCAAAATGCCATTACCGCTGTTATTTATCGGCGTCGTCGCGGCAACGGGGGCGCTGGGCGTTGGGAAGACCGTAAAGGCGGGGATCGACACCGTTAACGCCAGCAATATCAATAAAAACGCCAATGAGATCGTAGAGGACGCTACAAAGCTGCTGAACGCGCAGCGACTGGCCTGCGGCAATTCTCTGTCCCATCTGGGCAGTGAAAAGCTGTTTGTGCTGAATTTCAGCATGACACAGTTTTTTGATACATTCACACAAATCAAAAATGTGGATTTTCGGGAGACCGAAGGCCTGGATGAACTGCGCCGGCTCCATGTGGATGAGAAGGAATTTACCGAGATGAAAACCATGGTGAGCTTCGCCGGGTCCCTGGTCGGCGGGGCTGTGGCCGGGACTGCCGGCGGAGCGCTGGCCGCCTTTGGCGCCTATGGCGCGGCCCAGGCCCTGGCCTGCGCCTCCACCGGTACTGCAATCGCCGCTCTCCACGGTGCGGCAGCCACCAACGCCACCCTGGCCTTCTTCGGCGGCGGCTCCCTGGCGGCAGGCGGGCTCGGTATGGCCGGAGGCACCATGATCCTGGGCGGATTGGTTGCAGGTCCGGCCCTGATGGTCATGGGCTTTGTAGCGGGCAGCGCCGCCAAGAAAAATCTGGAAAAGGCATATACCAACAAAGCGGAGGCCATCCAGATCGCCTCCCAGTTGAATACGGCATCCTTGCAGTGTGAGACGATCCGCCGGCGGACCTATCTGTTTTACAATCTGCTCGCCCGGCTGGACACCTACTTCCTGCCGCTGATCTACAAAATGGAGGACATCGTCAAGGCCGAGGGGGACGATTACAGGTGCTATTCTCCCGCCTCCAAGCAGGTCATCGCCTCCTGTGCCAGTGTGGCGGTTTCTGTCAAATCGGTCCTTGATACGCCGCTTTTAACGGACGATGGGCTCCTGACCGAGGAATCTGAAAGTAAAGCCACCAGCATAGAAGGCTTTTTGAAAAATATGAGAATCCCTTATTGATGTTTAGGAACGCAATAAGAGCGTAGAACTATCCCACGAACAAAACGACCGCTCTCCGCAGCTCGGAGGGCGGTCATTTTTTGCTGTGTACAGGCAGCGGATTTGGGGATGCTCCCTGCCTCGCTTTTGGGCGCTCCCCTGGCGGGAAGCCGCTGATTTACAGGTATTTTCGGAAGAAGGCGCACTCGTCGTCGTTGCACGCCTTTGCCTCCGGCAGCGGCAGGTTCACATGAAATACATGGGCCACCTGTTTGTCCTCCTCCCTGCCGTAGCACTTCCAGGCGGCCTCCACGCCCTTTCCCCGGAGGAACTGATACATGGGCTCCGCCGCTTCCCGGAGAAAGTCATTGCAGGCGGTAGCCAAATACGCCGGCGGGTAGCCGCTCCCGATGGCGTCCAGCTCCCGGAGGCGGGGGTCGCTTTCGTCCAGGTCCCCAAAATAGTCCAGCTGGATCCCCTCCCGAGGCTCCTTGGCACGCTGGGCCAGATCGTACATTCCGCAGTTGAGCCCCAGGGCCCGCAGGGCGACCCGAGGCGCCCGGAAGGAAAAGAGGGCGGCGTATTCCGGATTTTCCCAGATGGCGGCATACTGGCTGGCCAGCTGGGCGCCCGCCGAATCCCCCACCAGTATCACCCGCTCCGGGTCCAGGTGCAAATCTGCGTCCGCCTCCATCAGCCAGGTCAGGACCCGGTTTAAGTCCTCCAAAGGCGTGGGGAATCTCCACCTGGGCGCCAGGCGGTAGTTAAAATTCACCACGGCAAACCCCCGCCGGGCCAGGTCCATGCAGTACCGGCGGTAGATCTCCTTATTGCCGTAGACATACCCGCCGCCGTGGACGCTGACGATGGTGGGCAGCCTCCCCGCCGTCCCTTCGGGAAAGTACACATCCAGCCGGTTGGCCCGCCCATGGGGACCGTAGGACAGGTCCCGCTTTTGGGCCACCCCTTCGGGCAGGGGGATCTTCCGGTCCCGGAGAAAATCAGAAATGGAGGCGTAAAACCGGAACCCCAGCGCTTGGGAGGTCATACCTGGTAGAGGGGGTACTTCCGGCAGATCTCCGCCACGGTGTCCCGCACCTGCCGGGCTGTCCCATCAAAGTCCCGGGCGGTCATAGCGATGCACTTGGCGATGACCCGCATTTCCTCCGGGCCCAGGCCCCGGGTGGTGACGGCGGCGGTACCGATCCGCACGCCGCTGGTGATGGCGGGCTTCTCCGGGTCCCCGGGGATGGCGTTCTTGTTCAGGGTAATGTGATTGGCGTCCAGCCGGTTCTGAAGCTCCTTGCCGGTAATGCCCATGGGCCGCAGATCCGCCAGCATCAGGTGGTTGTCCGTGCCGCCGGTGACCAGATCAAAGCCCTCCTCCAGCAGCGCCTGGGCCAGGACCTTGGCGTTGGCGACCACATTCCGGGCGTAATCCTTAAAGGCGGGCTCCATGGCCTCCCGCAGGCACACCGCCTTGGCGGCAATGATGTGCTCCAGGGGGCCGCCCTGGGTGCCGGGGAAAACAGCGGAATTGATTTTCTTGGCAAACTCCTCCTTGCCCAGGATCAGGCCGCCCCGGGGGCCACGGAGGGTCTTGTGGGTGGTGGTGGTGACGATGTCCGCGTAGGGCACCGGGTTCTGATGGGCCCCGCCGGCCACCAGGCCGGCAATGTGGGCCATGTCCACCATCAGCACGGCCCCTACCTCGTGGGCAATATCCGCAAAAATGGAGAAGTCAATGGCCCGGGGATAAGCCGAGGCTCCGGCAATAATCAGCTTGGGGCTGTTCTTCCGGGCCAGGTCCCGGACCTGGTCATAGTCGATGAGGCCCGTTTCGTGATTCACGTCGTAGGAAACCACCCGGTAGTATTTGCCGGAGATGTTGGCGGGGCTGCCGTGGGACAGGTGGCCGCCGTTGGCCAGACTCATGCCCATGAGCGTGTCCCCGGGCTGGAGCAGGGCCAGCTGCACCGCGGCGTTGGCCTGGGCACCGGAATGGGGCTGGACATTGGCGAACTCCGCCCCAAACAGGTCTTTAGCCCGCTGGATGCAAAGGCTCTCCACCTCGTCTACATACTGGCATCCCCCGTAGTACCGTCTGCCGGGGAGCCCTTCGGCGTATTTATTGGTGAGGACCGACCCCATGGCAGCGATCACCGCCGGAGAGGCGAAGTTTTCCGAGGCGATCAGCTCCAGCCCATTCAGCTGCCGGTCCAGCTCCCGGCTCATCATGGCGGACAGCTCAGGATCCGAATAGGCCACAAATCCGATGGCGTCCAATAGCTTTCCGTACATTTTGACACATCCTTTATCTTTTTCAGAAAACCGGCGGCGCAGATGGGGCCGCCGGGATTTCTATTATGCAATTAGTATACACTCTTTCCGAAAAAAGTCAACCGGACTGTGTAAATTGCCCCTTCCCTTTTGGAAAAAAAGTTTGTAAAATAGAAAGAAAAAAGGAGTTTTGTCCCATGCTGTTCATTCAAAACGCCCATCTCAAGCCCATCACCGCCCCAGATATCCCCAACGGCTGCCTGCTCATCGGGGACGACGGGAAAATCGCCGCCCTGGGTTTCGGTCTGACCCCGCCGGAGGGCGCGGAGATTTTGGACGCGGAGGGCCGTCTGGTCACCCCCGGCTGCGTGGAGGCCCACTGCCACATCGGCCTGGACAACGAGGCCGTAGGCTGGGAGGGCAAGGACTACAACGAGGTCACCGACCCCATCACCCCCCAAATGCGGGCCATTGACTCCATCTACCCCCAGGACGAGGCCTTCGGCAACGCCCTTCGGGGCGGCGTCACCACCGCCTGCACGGGCCCGGGCAGCGCTAACGTCATCGGCGGCGCCTTTGCCGTGATCAAGCTGGCGGGGAGCCGTGTGGACGACATGGTGGTAAAATTCCCCGCCGCCATGAAGTGCGCCTTCGGCGAGAACCCCCGCCGGGTCTACGGCCAGGGCGCTAAGCGCTCCCCCGCCACCCGGATGGGCGTAGCCGCCCTGCTGCGGGACTTTCTGACCAAGGCCCGGAAGTATCAGCAGGACACCGACGAGGGGAAGGCCCCCGCCTTTGACGCCAAGCTGGAGGCCATGCTGCCGGTGATGCGGGGCGAAATCCCCCTCAAAGCCCATGCCCACCGGGCCGACGACATTTTTACCGCTATTCGCATCGCCAAGGAATTTGGACTGAAGCTGACCCTGGATCACTGCACCGACGGCGCGGAAATTGCCGATGCCCTGGGGGCGGAGGGGTATCCCGCCTTTGTCGGCCCCAGCCTGGGCACCAAGAGCAAGGTGGAGCTGAAAAACAAGACCTTCGCCACCGCCGGGATTCTGGATAAGGCTGGGGTAGACGTCAGCGTTATTACCGACGCCCCCGTGATTCCCCTGCAATACCTGCCCCTCTGCGCCGGACTGGCGGCGGAAGCGGGTCTGGGAGAAAAAGCCGCCTGGGAAGCCATTACCATCCGGCCCGCCCGGGCCCTGGGCGTGGCGGACCGGCTGGGCAGCCTGGAAGTGGGAAAGGACGCCGATATCGTGGTCTGGACCGCCAACCCGCTGACCACCGTGGGGGCCCACGCCTGGCAAACCTTTGTAAACGGGAAAAACGTCTACACAGATTGACCCTTTTCATGAATACGACAAAAGGCAGCACAGAAAGTGGAAACGCTTTCCGTGCTGCCTTTTTTGTGTGAAATTTCATATCGCGCATTAGAGGAAGGTTGTGGGATGCCTTACTTCAAATCCCTTAAAACCCGCCCAATATCCTCATCGATACAGATGGACTGCCCGGCAATCTCCCTAGGGCAGAGCGCCTCGCCGTAATTGATACAGGCATAGGTCGCCGCCTTATTTTGGGCAGTCATGCGCCAGAAGGGGTACTTGATAATGGCCGGGGTGTTGTACCCAACGCCCAGCTCCAGAAACAGGATTTGCCCGTCTCCCCTGCTCCTTAAATAATCCTCGTACCGCTCCGCCGCCCGGCGCCAGCCCTCGTCCTCCACAAACTTGTCATCGGAGCGCAGATTCATGGTCAGGGGCCTGCCGCAATGGGGGCAAATGGGCAGCAGCTCGGAGGGAATCCGCAGATCCCTTTGCTTTTCCATCATCTGCCGGATCATCTCCTCGTTGTCAAAGGTTTCCTGGCGGCAGGGCTGGGAGCATTGGAACAGGCCGTAGTCCCCCTGGGTGTAGAATAGGCGCTTTTTGTCAAAGCCCGCCTTTTGGAAGCAGTGATCCACATTGGTGGTGATCACAAAATAGTCCTTATCCTGAACAAGCGCCAGCAGATCGTCATAGGCCGGTTTTGGCGCGTCCATGTAGCGGTTGATGAAGATATACCGGCTCCAATAGGCCCAAAATTCCTCCGGCGAGGGAAATGGATAAAAGCCGCCGGAGTACATATCGGAAAAGCCGTATTTTTCGGCAAAGTCTGAGAAGTACCGCCGAAATCGCTCACCCGTATAAACGAATCCCGCAGAAGTGGAAAGTCCCGCTCCCGCGCCCACTACCACGGCGTCCGCGCTACGTAACGCCTCCCGCAGGCGGTTTACGTTATCCGAGTAACTCCCGGTAAATCTCGTAATCGGCATCCTTGAAGACATTGAAAATCACCTCTGTGTTTCCTCTGTACTGCCGCGCCGTGTCCACGGCGATTTTCGCGGCTTGCGTATTTGGAAAATGAAACTCCCCTGTGGAAATACAGCAGAAGGCCACGCTTTTTATGCAGTTTTCCTGCGCCAGTTTCAGACAGGAACGATAGCAGGAGGCCAGCAGCTCCCGGTCCCTCTGCGTCACGCCGCCGTAGATGATGGGGCCGACGGTGTGGAGAACGTAATCGCAGGGCAGATTGTAGGCGGGCGTGAGCTTGGCCTGCCCGGTGGGTTCCTCATGCCCTTGCTTCTTCATCATCTCGGCGCAGGCCAGCCGGAGCTGAACGCCCGCATAGGTGTGGATGGCGTTGTCAATACAGCCGTGGCAGGGGACGTAGCAACCGGTCATGCCGGCGTTGGCAGCGTTCACGATAGCGCCGCATTTTAGGGTGGTGATGTCCCCCTGCCAGAGGTAGATCCCCGGCTCCACACTCGTCAGATCGGCAATGTCAGTGACGCCCTTTCGGGCGGTTTCCTCCTGCAAATATTCGTCCTGCACCGTCAGAACATCCTCGCCGATCGGCATCGGCGGGCGGACATTCATCAGGGCGCGGAGCAGCCGCTTCTGATCCTGTTCGTTTCGTGGGATCGCTATGTCCCTGTATTCGGGCTGTTCTCTCAGCAGCTCGCCGATCAAATAAGCGCTTCTTTCCTTCTGTGTCATGGTCGATTCCCTCCGAATGGCGGCATTGTGGGGGCATACGGATTTGCCGTCGCCGCTCTCGGCTATCATTATACCCAGGCAAGCTTCCGCTGTAAAGTAAAATCCTCAGAAATGCAAATGCCACATGACAAAGGATACGGCGCGGCGTCCTTTTTGGCTCCGCGCCGTATCCAAAGTACATCTTTACAGCCCCACGCCGGGAAGGCGGGGCGCATCAAAGATAGCTAATCTGCCTCTCCGGATCGAAGGTGTGGGGCGTCTTTTCCTTATCCTTGTGGCCCACGGCAATGGCCACCTCGAAGGCGTACCCCTGGGGGATCTTCAGCGCCTCGTTCCAAATTGGCTTCTCCGGTCCCCGGAGGATGGCCTTGACGCAGCCCAGGATCACGCTGCCCAGGCCCAGTCCCTCCGCCGCCAGGGCGATGTTCTCCACGGCGATCCCGGCGTCCACCGGGGTCCAGGAGAAGGCCTCCTCCCCGCTGATCACCAGCACCGTGGGGGCGTTATAGTAGAAGCTGCCGCCCCGGCCCAGGGTCTCATTCAGCTTGGCCAGCACCGGCGCGTCCCCCGGCGCCACGGTAATGTGGAGCTCCTGCCGGTTGGTGGCGGTGGGGGCCTGGAGCCCCGCCTTCAAAAGCACGTCCAGCTCCCCTTGGGTCAGCGGCTCCGCCGTATAGCTCCGGGTGGAGCTGCGGGCTGCCATTGCCTGCAATACATCCATGTTCTTCTTCCGCCTTTCTTAGATTATTACAGCCGGTCATAGCAGGCTTCCAGGTACTCCCGGGCCTGTACGGCGTTGGCATTGGTGGTATTCTCCAGGGTGGCCTGGATGTAGGGCTTGCGCTCCTTCATAAATTTCAAAATTCGGGTGTAATCCATTTGGCCGGTGCCGGCGGCGACGCTCTTTAAGTCCTGCCCTGCCGGTACGAAGTCCTTCAAATGCACCACCGCCACCTGGTCCCCCAGCTTGTCGATGGCGTCGGCAATGACCTCGTCCCGCCGCTCGATGTTGCCGGGGTAGAGCAGGTTCACCGGGTCCAGGATGATCCGCAGGTTCCGGCTGCCAATGGCTTTGAGTACCTCCACCGCCCGGTCGGGATCATAGACAATGTGCTTCCACACCGGCTCGATGGCCACGGTGACGCCATAGCCCTCGGCACATGCCACCACCGGGGCCAGGCCCCGAATGAACTGCTCCAGCGCCTCCTGGGTGTGGGGGTTTTCATCCAGCTGATAGGCGGCGTTGGGCGCGCCGGTCTCGGTACCTACCACGCCGGCGCCCATCAGCGCCGCCACCCGGATGTGGCCGTAGTACCGGCTCTGGATCCTGGCAAGCTCCGCCGGGTCCGGGTGGGCCAGGTTTAGATAACACCCCAGCACCGCAACGTCCAGGTCCTGCTGGGCAAAGACCCGCTTGGCATAAAAGGCCAAGCCCTCGCTGAGGGCGGCCTCGTCAAAGGTCACCCCCCGAATCACCTTGGAAAAGGCCAGGTGAACGCAGGAAAAGCCCTCCTCCCGGGCCTTTTCCGCCCGGGCGGCCATACTTTGGGCCTCCGGGAGGGTCGTATTTACATCGTGCAGGCGGATTCCCAGCTGCATGACCATTCCTCCTTCTTAAAAATCAGGGGACAAAGGAAAACCGGCGGTTCAACCAGTCCTCCGCCAGCGCCAGCCAGGGGCGGCAGGCATCGCACGGCGAGTCCGTCTCCTGGGTGCAGGTGGCCAGGCCGTGGCCGCCCTCTGAAAACAGGTGCAGCTCCACCGGGACCCCTGCCCGGCGCAGGGCAAAGGACAGCAGAAGGCTGTTTTCCGGCGGGACGCTATCATCCGCGCCACCGTGCCACAAAAAGGTGGGGGGAAAGTCCGCCGTTACCTGGGCCGGGATGTCCAGCTTCCGCCGCAGCTCCTCCCGGCCCCCGGTGACCCACCGGATCGACTCGTCGTGGGCATATTCATAGGCGCTCAGCACCGGATAGCACAGGAGCAGGGCGTCCGGGCGGGCATCCGTTGGTAGACATAATTCCTGGTCGTTCCAGAGCACCCCCAAGCTGGCCGCCAGGTGCCCCCCGGCGGAAAAGCCCATGACGGCGACCTTCGCCGGGTCGATGTGCCAGGCGGCGCTGTTTTTCCGAATCCGGGTCAGGGTCTCAGCCAGCTCCCGGAGGGGCCGGTAGGCCCCCGCCTGGGTCTCCACAGAATATTCCAGCAGAAAAACCTGATAGCCCTGGGCCAGAAAGGCCAGGGCCGGTGGGTCCTGCTCCCGGAGGGAACAGTAGCGGTAAGCCCCGCCGGGGCAAATGACCAGGGCGGGGCGTACCTTATGGGCAACCGCCGCGTCCCGTTCCTCCTGCAAATAGCCCGTTACCCTGCCGGTAAGGGCGGAAAAGGAGACGGTCCGCATATTACGGCTGCTTTCCGATGTAGGCCAAAATGCCGCCGTCCACATAGAGAATGTGGCCGTTGACAAAGTTGGAGGCGTCGGAGGCCAGGAATACCGCCGGGCCCGCCAGGTCCTCCGGCTCGCCCCAGCGGGCGGCAGGGGTCTTGGCGACGATGAATTGGTCGAAGGGATGCCGGCTGCCGTCGCTCTGGCGCTCCCGCAGAGGGGCGGTCTGAGGCGTGGCAATATAGCCCGGTCCAATGCCGTTGCACTGGATGTTATATTCGCCGTACTCGGCGCAGATGTTCCGGGTGAGCATCTTCAGTCCACCCTTGGCGGCGGCGTAGGCGGAGACGGTCTCCCGGCCCAGCTCGCTCATCATGGAGCAGATGTTGATGATCTTGCCGTGGCCCTTTTTGATCATGCCGGGGATCACAGCCTTGGCCATCAGGAAGGGGGCGTTCAGATCCACGTCGATGACCTGGCGGAACTCCTCGGCCTTCATCTCCAGCATGGGGATACGCTTGATGATGCCGGCGTTGTTCACCAGAATATCGATCACGCCCAGATCCTGCTCGATCTGCGCTACCAGGGCCTGGACCTGCCCCTCGTCGGTGACGTTGCACAGGTAGCCCTTGGCGTCGATGCCCCGGGCCTTGTAGGCGGCAATGGCCGCTTCCATTTTCTTGGGGTTGGTATTGTTGAAGGCCACCTTGGCCCCCGCCTCCGCCAGAGCGGCGGCGATCTCAAAGCCGATGCCCGCGCTGGCGCCGGTGACCAGGGCCACCTTGCCGTCCAGCCGGAAAGCGTTCATGTCCATATTATCTCACTCCAAATCCGTCGGTTTCAGATTGTCCATGTCGTCAAAGGTCTGGTTCTCTCCGCCCATTGCCCAGATAAAGGTGTAGTTGGAGGTGCCGCAGCCGCTGTGGATTGACCAGGAGGGAGAGATCACCGCGTCGAAATTCTTCATCACCAGGTGGCGGGTCTGCTTGGGCTGGCCCATCAGGTGGATCACCGCCTGGTCCTCGGGAATCTCAAAATAGGTGTAGACCTCCATCCGGCGCTCGTGGGTGTGGCAGGGCATGGTGTTCCAGACGCTGCCGGGGGCCAGCTGGGTCAAGCCCATGGAGAGCTGGCAGGTTTCCAGCACATCCGGGTGGATGAACTGGTTGATCACCCGCTTGTTGGCGTTCTCCGCCTCCCCGCAGGGCCGGTGGTTG
Organism: uncultured Oscillospiraceae bacterium; assembly: GCA_947627745.1. GTDB lineage: Bacteria > Bacillota > Clostridia > Oscillospirales > Oscillospiraceae > Faecousia. Next base: position 341 of record CANQXH010000027.1, on the reverse strand, counting down.
GCGTTCTCAAAGGATAGAAAGGTGGTCTTGCAGGTCTTATGGGCGGGGGTAGAGGCCAGATAGAACCGGGCGGGATTCTCCGGGTCAGCGCTGGAGAAGGTGACTTCCTTAGCGCCCTTGGCGATGTAGAGGCAGTCCTCATAGCCCAGGTCGTAGCGCGTGCCGTCCACCTGGATGGCGCCCTTGCCGCCCAGGTTGAACACGCCGGCCTCCCGGCGCTCGAAGAAGGAATTGGTGCCGAAGTTGGCCCAGATATCGATGCCCTTGTCGATGGGCACCTCCTCGTGCACGGGCATGATGCCCATGACCACCATCCGGTCCACATGGGAATAGGTGGCCTG
>CANQXH010000026.1 GCA_947627745.1 uncultured Oscillospiraceae bacterium | reverse complement strand
GCGCGCCCTGGAACAGATTGGAGCGGCTGTACTTGAACCCGGAAAAATGGGAACCCGCCATGGGATGCCCTCCCACGAAGGTAAAGCCGTACTTTTCCGCCAGGGGGAAGCATTTTTCGCAGACCTCCCCCTTCACGCCGCAGCAGTCTAAAACCAGCGCGTCCTTGGAAACAAGGGGCGCGTTTTCCTCCAGCCAGGCAATGGAACCACCGGGATAGATGGCCAGCAGCAGCAGCTGGCACTGCCCCACGGCTTCCCGGTCCAGCTTTCCCGTGGCGGCCCCCGCCAGCTGGGCGAAGGAAAGGATGGATTCGTCCCGGTCCCAGGCGTAGACGGTGTGGCCGGCCTTGGCGTAGGCCCGGGCCAGGGAGCCGCCGATGAGCCCCAGACCCAGGATCCCGACGGTCATTGCAGGACCCCCCGAATGGCGGTGAGCTGGGCGCTGAGCTTGGCAAATTGGGCGGGAGTAATGGACTGGGCCCCGTCGCACAGCGCGCGGGAGGGATTGTTGTGGACCTCCACCATGATGCCGTCGGCACCGGCGGCAGCGGCCGCCGCCGCCATGGAGGGCACCAGCCGGGCCTTGCCGGTGGCGTGGCTGGGATCCACCACCACGGGCAGATGGGTCAGCTCGTGAAGCACCGGCACGGCGGACAGATCCAAAGTATTCCGCGTGTAGGTCTCGAAGGTGCGGATGCCCCGCTCACAGAGGATCACCTGCTCGTTGCCCTCGCTCATGATGTATTCTGCGCTCATCAGCAGCTCCTGGAGGGTGTTGGCCAGACCTCGCTTCAGTAAAATGGGCTTGTGGGTCTTGCCCAGCTCTTTCAGAAGATCAAAATTCTGCATATTCCGGGCGCCGACCTGGATGATGTCCACCTCGTCGAACAGATCCAGCGCGGTGATGGTCATGATCTCCGTGACGATGGGCAGGCCCGTGGCCTTTTTTGCCTCCAGCAGCAGCCGGATGCCCTCGTCCTTCAGTCCCTGGAAGGCGTAGGGAGAGGTGCGGGGCTTGAAGGCGCCGCCCCGCAGCACTTGGGCGCCCGCCTCCTTGACGGCGGTGGCCACCTCAATGATCTGCTCCTCGGATTCCACAGAGCAGGGCCCGGCGATCATGGCGAAGTTTCCGCCGCCGAAAACGGCGTCTCCCACCCGGATCACGGTATCCTCAGGATGGAATTTCCGGTTGGCCTGCTTAAAAGGCTCGGAGACCCGCTTCACCGAGTCCACGATCTCCAGACTACTGAGAAGCTCCATGTCCACCCGGCTGGTGTCTCCGATCAGACCCAGGACGGTGACCTCCTCGCCCTGGGAGATGTGGACGTCCAGGTTCATCCGTTTGAGCCAGGCCACCAGATGGTCTGTCTGCTCCTGGGTAACGCCGTGCTTGAGAATCGCGATCATAAATAAACAACTCCTCGCAAAAAAATCACGCCGCACGTTCTTTGAGTGAAGTGCGGCGCGTTCCAAATGACAGTTCCGGTTTTAGAATCCCTTGCAGCACAAAACTCTATTACTTTTTCCCGTCGCAAAAGTAATAGTCAAAATAAAAGTAGCCGCGGAGGATATTCGTAGCCATAAAGGGCCTCCAGATACTGGTTTTCTTGAATATACCACATTTCCTCAAAATTTGCAAGAGAAAATTTTACGAATCCTACCCATTTTTTTGGACTAATCCTGTGGTATCCTGATAAAAACACAAAAAATGGAGGAATAGCCATGGATTCCTTTTTTCAAACGCTGAATCCGTCCCAGCTTCAAGCGGCCCAGGATACGGAAGGGTATCTCCGGGTGGTGGCGGGGGCTGGCTCGGGAAAGACCCGAACCCTTGCCGCCCGGTATCTGTATTTGGTGGAGGATTTGGGGATCTCCACCGCCAATATTCTCTGCCTGACCTTTACCAATAAGGCGGCGGCGGAGATGAAGAAGCGGATCCGCGCCCACCTGCCGGATCAGGACCTGGGGCGGATCACCACCTTTCACGGCTTCTGCGTGGGTCTATTGAAGGAGGACTGCCATGTGGTGGAGTACCCCAGCGCCTTTTTGGTGCTGGACGAGGAGGATAAGGAGGCCATGCTCCGCCGGGTATTCGAGGACCTGGGCGTCACCGGCCGGGACATGACCATCCAGGACGCGGTGGATTACATCGGCTGGCGGAAGGGGGGCCGGGGGTATGTCAAAACCCTCATCGACCCGGACCTGGAGCGGCTGCGGGACCATGAAAAACAGGCCACGACCCTCAAGGACAAGGTCCTCTACCGTTATTTTTATGAGCAGCGGAAGTGCTACGGCCTGGATTTTGACGATCTGGTGTATTTCACCTTGTACATTTTGGAGCAGGACCGGTCCGTCCGGGAAAAATGGCAGCATCGGCTGGAATATGTGATGGTGGACGAGTTCCAGGACATTGACAAGGACCAGTACGCCCTGGCGGATATCCTGTCGGGCTATCACAAGAATCTTTTTGTGGTGGGGGACCCGGATCAGACCATCTATACCTGGCGGGGCGCCGACGTCAAGTTTCTTTTGGAATTTGACAGCCGCCACCCGGGGACCAAAACCGTCTATCTCAACGAAAACTACCGCTCCGTGCCCCCGGTCCTCACCGCCGCCAACGCCCTGATCACCCACAACCGGGACCGGCTGGATAAAAAGCTGGTCCCCACCCGCACTGGCACCAGAAAGCCATTGTACTTCCACGCCAAGAACAGCCAGCTGGAGGCGGATTGGCTCACCGCGCAAATGCGGGCCCTGCACGATGGGGGAATGGCCTATTCCCAGATGGGGGTACTCTACCGGGCCCACTATGTCTCACGGGCGGTGGAGGAGTCGCTGATTCGGAACCGGATCCCCTATGTGCTTTATTCCGGCGTGGAATTTTATAAACGGAAAGAGATTAAGGATGTGTTATGTTACCTTCGGATGCTCTACTCCGGGGATGATGTCAGCTTCCTGCGCACCGTCAATGAGCCTCGCCGGGGGGTGGGCCGCCGGCGGATCGCCGCTTTAAAGGAGTACGCCGAATGGAACCAGTGCAGCCTGTTCGACGCTTTGCTGGCCAATCTGGAGACGGAGCTGTTTCGCCGGAGCCGGGCCCGGGAGTATGTCCGGCTGATCGAAAAATACCGGGCCATCTACGACCAGCTGGATCTGACGGACCTGCTTTCCGGGATCCTCAGCGAAAGCGGCTACGAGGCGGCCCTCCGGGCCTCCGGGGAGGAGGAGCGGCTGGACAACCTGGCGGAGCTGAAGCAGGCGGTGTATGATTTCCAGCAGAAGGCAGGTGAGGAGGTCACCCTGGGGAACTACCTGGATCACGCGGCCCTCTTTACCAATATGGATCAGACAGAGCGGGCGGAGGCGGTGAAGCTGATGACGGTCCACGCCGCCAAGGGCCTGGAATTTCCGGTGGTGTTTCTCTGTGGATTGTCCGAGGGGATTTTTCCCGGCAAGCGGGCCAACACCCGGGAGAAGCTGGAGGAGGAGCGGCGGCTGTGCTATGTGGCAATGACCCGGGCCCGGGACCGGCTGTACCTGTCCGACGCCGCCGGGAACAACTATGACGGCACCGGCCGTCTGCCCAGTCGGTTCCTGTTCAACGCCGGTCAGGAGAATGTGGACTACGTGGTGCCCCTGGACCCGGAGCTGGTGGACCGGGCCCAGAGCCTCATCGCCGGGACGGAGAATTTACAGCCTCGAATTCCCCGGGAGGACCCCCAGATCGGAAAAGCGGTGGACCATCCGGTTTTCGGGCCGGGGAAAATCATCGGCGTTCCCCGGGATCAGAGCGGCTACATCATTCAGTTTGACCGGATCCCCACGCCCCGCACCCTGTCCAGAAGCGTCAGCCTGACCCTTTTGCGATAAAAAATCAGGCATGGCCTTTGCCATGCCTGAAAAACGAACCCGCGATGGGACGCCTATTCCGCGCTTTCCGGGGACTTGCAAAACAGCAGCTCCAGAATGGCGGTGCAGACGATGAGGGTGTACTTGGAGTCGTTGTAGACGCCCCACGGATGGTTTACATAATCGGTGTGGTAATTTCGGATCAGGTCCATAATGCTGCCGCACGCCATCGCCCGCGTCGGATGCTCCTCCGCCAGATACTGGGAGAAGAAACCTTGCAGTCCCCGCTCGTAGGAGCGGTGCTCCCGCAGATTCTCCTGGAAGCTGTCATTGTGGGCGTATGTAAAGGCGTCGGTGGTGTAGTGGATCAGCTTGCCCAGCCGGTAGAAATCCAGCATTCTGAGCCGCTCCCGGGCGTCCAGGCGGCGGCTGACCCGGCCCACATAGCGCTGGGAGTTGCTCCAGTTGTGGCCTCGGAACCAGGAGGCGCGAATCGAGCCTTTAATGTAGGTCGCGTAGTTCCAGTCCGGCTCTACACAGCCCAGCAGAAAAGCCCGCCGGTAGCGCCTGGGTTCTTCCACCAGGAACCGGTCCGCCAGGTAGTGCCCCAGCAGCTGATGGCATTCGTACCTCAAATCCGCGTCCTCCTTTCAGTAACCTTATGCTAATCGTAACATATTTTTTGCAGTTTTGCCACTGGAAAAAAATATTTCTACGTTTTTCATAAGAATTCTGAAAAGAAAAGGAAATATTTATACAAATTGCATAATAAACCGCGGCCACAAAAGTGGCCGCGGTTTTGGGTCTCAATCTTCGGATTCCTCGGCTTCCACCACAGTGAAGGACTGCTCGGTGACGAACGCGCCGTCAAAGTAAACGCTGACAGTGTATTCGCCCGCAGCCTCCGGCATAGCCGGGATGGCAAGCTCGCAGTATCCGCCATGGAGGATGGCGACCCAGGTCCGCGCTTGGGTGTTGGCGCTGATCAGATCCCCGTTCTGGTTCCGGATGATGTACAGGGTCGTGACCTCGTCCCAGTCGAAGTTGTAAATGGAGTATGTACGGCCCAGGATGGCCGCCTTCTGGCCCAGAGTAAAGGTGTTGGTGTAATCCGTCATGGGCACGTCGCCATACGTCCAGGATTCGGCGTCGGGGGCGATGCACATGGTAAAGATGAAGTCCTCGGGCGTAAGGTCATAGTCGTGGAAGGCGGGGGCATCCGGGGTTTGGCTGGTGAAGCTTCCCTGGAAGACGGTGGAGCCGTCGGCAGCTTGGATGGTGAAGCTGTAAGCGCTGTTGGGGATCGCGGGGGCCAGCACGGCGGAATTGGTCTCGGTGCGCAGCACCTCCTCCCGGTCGGGAACGTCGTTGCCGTCCCGGGCGGTGAAGGAGTAGAGCACCAGCCAGCCGCCGTCGGGGGCGGGTCCAGAGTAGTCCCAGGACAGCTGGATAGAGCGGGGATCGGAGAGATCCGCCTGGAAGTTGTAGAGCGTCACGCTGTTGGCGGTAATGGAGGCACGGCTGCCGGCCATCATTCCGGGGGCGGTGACCTCGACCGTGTATCCGGCGGTGGTGTCCAGATCGGTGAACACCGCCTCGCAGGTGTTGACCGTTATGGTCTGGTCAAACCCGTTGTCGCTGTAACAGTGGACCTCCCAGCTTTCCACCTGAGCGCCCTCGGGGGCGGACCACTTGGCAGTCAGGGTTTGATCCTGGCAGCTGACGATCTCCAGATCCTGGGCGTAGATCAGGGGTTGGACAAAGTAGGTCAGGGTATCGTATCCGGCGGTGAAGAGGGAGGAATCCGGAATCAGCCGGAAGGTGTATTCCTTGCCCACGGTCAGACCATTCAGGGTGACCATGTGGCCGGAGAAGACGGTGGTTTTTTCCTCCTCCCCCTCGGCGCTGTAAACCAGGTTCCAGGTCTCCGGGTCCTTGCCGTCCACGGTGAAATTGAGGATCACGGCGCCGTCCTCCGCCCCAGCGGTGGCGGTGAAGCTGACGATATTGATCTGCGCGGGGGTGGTGTAGGTGTAGGAGGTGGTGCCGGTGAGCCGGTGGAAACCCTCTATCTGCACCTCGATCTGGTAGATGGTGTTGGGGGTCAGATGGTTGAACTCCGCCTGCCCGTTTTCCAGGTGGACCTCCCGCTTGTTGCCGTAGATATCGGAGCAGGTCACATAGATCAGTGCCTCGTCGGCGTTGGTGGAGACGTTCACCGTCAGATCGGTTTTTTCTCCGGAGACGGAGATCGCCTGAACGGTCTGCAAGTAGTAGTTATTGTAGAACCAGTGCCAGCCGAAGGCCGCGACGGCCAGCAGGATCACGATCACCAGCAGCGCGACGGGGAATTTCCGCTTTTTCTTGGGAGCCTCCTGGGGATCGTACCGGCGCAGGTTCTGGCTGCCGGAGGTGCCGGTCCTCCGAACGGCGCCGCCGGAACGGGAAGCGCTTCCGCTGGAACGGGCGGCGGCCCCGCTCTGGATATTGCCGCCGTTTTTGGCGGGGGCCACCAAGGTCCGGGAACCGGGCAGCACCTGAGGCTCCGGCTCCGGCTTCTCCACGGGAATGGGAGGGGGCACCGGCACGTCGATGGGCTCGGGCGCCACCACCGGCTCGGGGGTCTGATGGGCAATCAGCGCGTCCACCTGGGAGAGGATGTCGGTGGTCTCCTCGGTGATGCCGCCGTATTCCTCGTCGGGATCGGCGTCGTCGGAGGCCAGGGCGTCCAGGAAGGCGAAGTCTTCCGCCTCCACCCGGGGCGCGGGAGTCCCGTCCTCCTCGGTCTTTCTGGTGGGATTGCCGTCCTCGTCGTGGAAGGCGATCTCGCCCTCCGCCATTTTTTGAAGCAGCTCCTCCAGCATGGCCTCGGCGCTGGTTTTGGCTTCCTGCTGGCCTCCCTCCGGCTCTTCGCCGGCGGAGTCGGTCATGACTTCATCGTTGGCGCCGTTGCGCTGCATATAGGACTGGATCTCCTGGCCCATTTGCAGAGGATCTTCCCACCGGTTGGCGGGGTCCGGGTCGCAGGCCTTGAGGATAATGGCCGCCATTTCCTCGTCGGCGTACTTGGGGGGCTGGAGCGGCTCGGCAGGGGCCCGCCCGGTGAAGGGCAGCTTTCCGCCGTTGTAGGCTTGGTAGAGGATCAGACCGGCGGCATAGATGTCCAGGCTGGAATTGAGGGTGGACATGGCGTCCTTGATTTCCGGGGCGGTGTAGCTGCTGATATACTTATCCGGCAGGGAGGCGTATTTCAGGGAGGACATGTTGACGAATCCCAAATCGCCGATCCGGTATTCCCGCTCCGGGGAGACAAAGACGTTCTCCGGCTTCAGGTCCACATACAGCAGCCCGGCCCGGCGGCACACCGCCAGGGCGGCGCACAGATCCAGCCCCAGGTTCACCGCTTCCAGATAGGTCATGGGGTGCTTCCGAAAATAGTATTCCAGGCTTTGCCGGTAGGGGCTGAGGAGATACACGTCGTATCCCACCTCGCCCTCCATGGGCACGATCTGATAGCTGTCGTAAGTCAAAAACCCTTCCACCCGGGACAGCCGGAGCAGGGCCTTTGCCTCCTTCACGGTGGCGTCCGCCAGCTCTCGGTAGTAGCTCAGGGCGGCGGCCTCGGTGGGGTAAGCCCCGGCCAAAAGAAGGGCCTGGGTCTGTACTTGTGACGCGGGGATGGAAATGACTTTTACAATGTATTTCTTATCAGAGACCTTGTTGATGGCGGGGCAGCAGCGGATTCCGTGATGCTCGCTCATCGGTTCGCCCATGGCAAAATCATCCAACATCGGGTGAATCAGCTTTGGTTCCGACAATTCCATCGCCTCCTTTCGTGTACATACGCTTATATTATAAAAGAAATTTACAAAAAAGCAACCACTTGTAGTTGTTTTATTTTAAAAGAGATGTTATAATATTGTCGAAAAGCCGCACGGCCCTCGGCCGCGCCAGTTAGGAGGAAAGAATATGAGCAAGATCATCTGCGATGTCTGCGGAACAGCTTACCCGGATACCGCCAGTCAGTGCCCGATCTGTGGCTGCGCCAGACCGGATCATCCCCAGACAGCCGCCGGTAATTCTGCCGGGGAGCAGGTAGATGCCGGCGGTGGCTATACTTATGTAAAAGGCGGCCGGTTCTCCAAGTCCAATGTGCGCCGCCGGAACCAGAGCGCCGGTCCCGCGCCCCGCCGGGAGGCCCGGCAGCCCGTGGATATGAACGAGAAGCCCACGGATCAGTATGAGGAGCGTTCTCTGAACCCGGTCATTATCGCGGTGGTGATCCTGATCGTGGCCATTCTGCTGATCGTGGCCTTTATCGCTGTGCGGTTCTTTGTGCCGAATCTGTTCAGCAGGACCCCGGCCAACGAATCCACGGGATCCACCACTACCGCGGCTACCTCGGAACCCACGTCCCAGCCCACCTCGGAGCCCGGCGTGATCCCCTGCACCGACCTGATCCTAACCGATACCCAGATCACGCTGGATGGCAGGGGCCGCAGCTGGAACCTGAATCCGCTTCCCCAGCCCAGCGACACCACCGACCAGATCATTTACACGACCAGTGACGAGAATGTGGCCATCGTGACCAATTCCGGCCAGATCACGGCAGTGGGCAGCGGTACCGCCACCATCACCGTGACCTGCGGCACCGTGACCAAGCAGGTGACGGTGACCTGCACGGTGGAGACTACCTCCGCGCCCACTTCCGAGCCCACCAATCCGCCTACCAGCGAACCTACCGAGCCTCCCACCACCGCCCCCGCAGGATTCAGGCTCAACCGGGACGACTTCACCATGTTCTCTAAGGGCGAGCAGTGGGATGTGTACGACGGTTCCTCCGTTGGCCGGGACAATATCACCTGGACCTCCAACGATGAAAACGTCTGCACCGTGTCGCGGGGCATCGTCACCGCTGTCGGCCCCGGCAACACCACCATCGTGGCGGAGTACCAGGGCCAGAAGCTGACCTGCATCGTCCGGGTCCGGATCACGCTCTGCACGGATCTTACCCTGCCGGAAGTGGAGATCAAGCTGGAGGGCAAGGGCAACAGCTATACCCTCAAGCCGGTCCTCACGCCCAGCGACGCCAGCGAACCGGTCACCTACAAGTCCAGTGACGAGAAGGTCGCCGTCGTCAGCGAATCCGGCGTGATCACCGCGGTTGGGAACGGCAAGGCCACCATCACCGTGACCTGCGGTTCCGTCAGCAAGACGGTGAACGTGACCTGCGAGTTCAAGGAGGAAACGTCTTCGTCTGACACGGAGTCCAAAACCGACGGCGAAACCGAAAATAAGACCTAAACCGCGCGTTCCAAGGGAAAACCTGCGGCGGCACCTGTTAAAAGTGCCGCCGCATTGGTGCGCTTCAAATGCGGCGGGCTTTCAGCTTTCGCTTCCGCCGTGGCTGCCCTTTCGGAACAGCAGGGAGATGCACCAGAGTCCCGCCAGGCCGATCACAGTATAGATGATCCGGCTGAGCAGGGCGTCCTGCCCGTTAAACAGCCAGGCCACCAGATCAAATTGGAAAATGCCCACCAGGCCCCAGTTGATGGAGCCAATGATGGAAAGTATCAGCGCCAAGGTATCCATTTTTAAACCTCCGATCCAAAATTGGGCTGTCAATAGATTTCCCAGGCAGGAATGGTTTATTCCGGAAAGATTCGGGGAAAATGGGCATGACTGCCAATCGGCGCGAAAGGAGAAGATCATGATCATTCTTCACGAACCGGCCTTTGCGAAGGTCAATCTGACCCTGGACGTGCTGGGCAAGCGCCCGGATGGCTATCACGATCTGCGCAGCATCATGCAGACGGTCTCCATCCGGGACGACGTGACCCTGACCCTGGGCACGAAGGAGCCCTGGAAGCTCACCTGTAATTGGGAAGAGCTGCCCCAGGGCCCGGAAAATCTTGCCTGGAAGGCGGCGGAGGTCTTCTTCCAAAATGCCCGCCGGGACCCGGAGGGCCTGACCATCGATCTATTCAAGCGGATCCCCGCCCAGGCCGGCTTAGGCGGCGGCAGCGCCGACGCCGCGGCGGTGCTGCGGGCTCTGAACCGGCATTACGACGCGCCCTATTCCATCCTGGCCCTGGCGGAGCTGGGGAGCCTGGTGGGAAGCGATGTGCCCTTCTGTGTCCTGGGTGGGACTGCCATGGTGGAGGGCATGGGCGAGCGGCTGCGGAAGCTGCCGGACCTTCCCGAGTGCTTTTTCGTGGTCTGCAAGCCGGATTTTTCCGTTTCCACCCCGGAACTGTACCAAAAGCTGGACCGGACCGTCATTCCCAAGCACCCGGATCACCGGGCCATGGAAAGCGCCCTGCTTGCCGGGGACCTGGGGAAGGTGGCCGACGGGATCTACAACGTCTTTGATCCCGTGGTGACTCAGGACCACCTGGAGCTGAACTATATCAAGTCGATCCTCAATACCTACGGCTCCCTGGGCCAGCAGATGACCGGCTCCGGTTCCGCGGTGTACGGGATGATGCCCAGTTTTGAGTTTGCCGCCGTGGCCTGCAATATGCTGAAGGACCATTATCCCCAAATTTTCATCGCCAGATCTGTATAATTTTGCCATTTTCCGTCCATACTGAAGGCATTTCAGTGTGGACGGTGTTTTTTATGAAGAAATTGGTCCAGTTTACCGCGTTGGTCCTTCTCCTGGGCCTGATGGTCTGGTACGTGGGGGTGCTGAAGGACCGGCAGCTGCTCAGTGACGGCCTGATCCGCCTCCATGTGGTGGCGGCCTCCGATTCGCCCCAGGATCAGGAGGTAAAGCTCCAGGTGCGGGACGCCATCACGGCCTGGCTGGAGCCGGTGCTGGAGGAATTGCCCGATCAGGCCCAGGCGGAGGCGTACCTGCGGGACCGCCTGGCGGATTTGGAGGCCCTGACCAACCGGATCTTATCCAAGCTGGGATGCGGCCAGACCGCCCGGGTAAGTCTGGAGCGGGAGGCGTTTCCTCCTCGGGTGTACGACACCTTCCGGCTCCCCGCCGGAGTGTATACCGCCCTGCGGGTGGTGATTGGCCCTGGGGAGGGACACAATTGGTGGTGCGTGGTGTTTCCCGGTCTGTGCCTGCCCCAGACCCAGGAGGCGTTTCGGGAAAAGGCCGCCTCCGCCGGGTTTTCCCAGACCCTTTCCGGCGCTCTGACGGGGGAGGGGACATATCAGCTCCGCTTTTTCCTGCTGGACTGGCTGGGAAGAGTTGATAATTTCTTTTTTTCCGGGAAATGAACATTGTCCATTGGACCGATTCCGTGTTATAATAGCCTAAAATGACAAAGAGGTGAGGCTTATGCTGCGTCTGCTCCTGGGAACTGACTGGATCGCGAACCGGGACGCCGTTTTGTCCCGAATCGCCCAAGACGTGTCCGACCGCCAGGCCGGGCGGATCCTGCTGGTTCCGGAACTGATCAGCCATGAGATGGAGCGGCGGCTCTGCATGGCGGCGGGGGACACCGCCAGCCGCTATGCGGAGGTGCTGTCCTTCACCCGTCTGGCCCGCCGGGTGGCGGAGTGGATGGGCGTGGCCCCTGAAAACTGTATGGACGCCGGCGGCCGGGTGGTGGCCATGGCGGCGGCGGCCCGGCAGCTTCACAGCCGGCTGAAGGCCTATGCCTCGGTGGAGACCCGCCCGGAGTTTCTGACCGGCCTGGTGGAGGCTGTGGACGAATTTAAACGCTGCCGGATCCGACCGGAGGATCTGCGGCGGGCCTCCCAGGCCCTGGAGGGCAGCTTCGCCCAAAAGCTGGAGGAGCTGGCCCTGCTGCTGGAAACCTACGACACCCTCTGCGCCCGGGGCAGCCGGGACCCAAGGGATCAGATGAACTGGCTCCTCTCCCAGCTGGAAGCGGGAGATTTTGCCCAGCGCCATGTCTTTTACATCGACGGCTTTCCCGATTTTACCCGCCAGCACATGGCGATTTTGGAGCATCTGATCGAAACATCCCCCCTGGTCACCGTCAGCCTGAACTGCGACCGGGCCGGTTCAAACGCCATGGCCTTTGAAAAGGCGGGCCAGACCGCTATGGACCTGCTGCGGTGCGCCCAGGAGGCGGGAACGCCGGTGGCGATCAGCTTCGTGCCGCCCCGTTCGGTGCCACTGTCCCCCCTCCACGCCGCCCTGTTCCAGGGGGAGCTTCCCTGGCTTCCCGGGCGGGTCCACGCGTTCGCCGCCGGCAGCCCCATGGAGGAGTGCCAGGCCGTCGCTGAACGGATTTTGGATCTGGTGGCCGCCGGCTGCCGGTATCGGGACGTCAGCGTGGCCTGCGGGGACCTTCCCGGGTACCGCCAGCTGCTCCAGCTGGTGTTTCGCCGCCGGGGGATCCCGATCTACATCTCCGGCACCGAAGATATTCTGGGCAGAACGGTGATCTCGGCTGTCCTCACCGCTCTGGACGCGGCCCTGGGGGGCTTTGAACGCCGGGACGTGCTGCGCTACATAAAATCCATGGTTTCGCCTCTGACCCCGGAGGAGGCGGACAGGCTTGAAAACTACGCCCTGCTTTGGAATATCCAGGGCAGCCGCTGGCTGCGGCCCTGGGAGCGGCACCCGGAGGGATTGGGCGGGGAATGGAACGACGCTGCCCGGGAGACCCTTCGGGCCCTCAATGAGGCAAGGGACCGGGCCTTGGCGCCCCTGGAGGGGCTGTGGCGTGGGTTCCGGCAAAGCGGGAACCTGGCCGGTCAGGTGGAGGCCCTTTACCAGTTCCTGACCCAGCTGTCCCTGGCGGACCGCCTGGGCCGGATGGCGGAGGAGCTGGACAGCGCCGGGGACAATCGAGGCGCGCAAATCCTGAACCAGCTCTGGGAGATCCTGTTGAACGCCCTGGAGCAGCTCTACGACGTGCTGGGTCCGACCCATTGGGAGCCGGAGAGCTTTGTCCGGCTGCTGACGCTGCTTCTCAGCCAGTACGATGTGGGTACCATTCCGCCGGTGCTGGACGCCGTGACGGTGGGCCCGGTCAGCGCCCTTCGGTGCCAGCAGAGCCGGCACCTGTTCGTCCTGGCCGCCGAGGAGGGGAATCTTCCCCGTTACAGCGGCTCCCGGGGGGTCCTGACGGATCGGGAGCGGGTGACGCTCCGGTCCCTGGGGGTGCCCCTCACCGGCGGGGCGCTGGAGGGCCTTCAGGCGGAATTTGCCGAAATATACGGCGTTTTTGCCGGCGCTTCTCAGACGGTGACGGTATCCTGCTCGGCCCAGCCCTCCTTTCTATATAGCCGCCTGGCCCAGATGGCCGACGGCCAGGAGCCGGTGGGGACTCTTTTGGGCGCGGCCCGGACGGACCGGTTGGAGGCCGGGGCTTATCTGGTTCGGCTGGGCGGCGAGAAAGCCGCGGATGCTCTGGGCCTGACCGACGTTTTTCGGCAGGTGCGGGATCAGGCCAGCCAATCCCTAGGCGCGCTGTCCCCGGAAACCGTGGCGGCCCTCTATGGCGGCGCCCTGCGGCTGTCCGCCTCGCAGATCGACCGGCAGGCCGACTGCCGCCTGGCCTACTTTCTCCAGTATGGCATCCGGGCACAGGAGCGAAAGCCTGCCGCCATTGATCCGGCGGAATTCGGTACTTATATCCATGCGGTCTTGGAAAAGACCTGCCGCCAGGTAATGGCCCAGGGCGGCTTTCACAACACGGGCCTGGAGGAGACCCTGTCCATCGCCCGGTTCCACTCCGCGGCCTATGCCCAGGAGCGCTTCGGGCAGCTGGACGCCCGGGCTTCCTACCTCTTTCAGCGGAACGCCCGGGAGCTGGAGATGGTGGTGGAGGAGGTCTGGCGGGAGCTGCGGGACGCGCAGTTTGCCCCCGCCTTTTTTGAGCTGCCCTTCGGCGACCGGGGCCGCCCGCCCGTCAACGCCTCCGGGGAGAAAATGGACGCCATCCTACGGGGCGTTGTGGATCGGGTGGACGTGTGGCGTCAGGGAGAAAACACCTATTTCCGTGTTGTGGACTATAAAACCGGTAAAAAGGATATGGATTACTGCGACCTCTATCACGGCCTGGGCCTTCAAATGCTTCTCTACCTCTTCGCCCTGGCGGACACAGGCGGCGACCTGCTGGGCCGTTTTCCCATTCCGGCGGGCGTGGAGTATTTTCCCGCCCGGGCCCCGGTGCTCCCGGCGGACAGTCGGCTGGGGGAGGAGGCGGCGGAAAAGGAGCGGCAGAAGCAGTGGCGCCGGCGGGGCCTGCTGCTGGGGGAGGAGCCGGTGATCCGGGCCATGGAGCCCGGCGATTCCCCGGTCCGGCTGTGCTGCAAGCGGAGCAAAGACGGCTCCCTCACCGGCGACCTGGCGGACCGGGAGCAGCTTGCCCTGCTGAAGCGCTATGTGTTCCGACTGGTGGGCCGGATGGCGGACGAGATCGCCGCCGGAAGGGTCGCGCCCAACCCCTATGCCCGAGGCTCCGCCCACGACGCCTGCGCCTACTGCCCCTACGGCGCTGTCTGCCGGGGGACGGGACAGCGGCGGAACGGGCGAAAAATGGAGGCCCAGGAATTTTGGGCCGCGCTGGAAAAGGAGGATCGCCATGGCTGAGACCTTGACTCCCGAACAGGCCCTTGCGGTTTCCGACCGGGGCGGGCGGCTGCTGGTTTCCGCCGCCGCGGGCTCCGGGAAGACCAAGGTGCTGGTGGACCGGCTCCTGAGCTGCCTGACGGACCCCAACCATCCGGCGGATATCGACGAATTTCTCATCATTACCTATACCAACGCCGCCGCCGCCGAGCTGCGGGGAAAGATCGCCGCCCGGCTCACCGCCTATGTGGGGGAGCACCCGGAGAACCGGCATATGCAGCGGCAGCTTCAGCGGCTGTACCTGACAAAGATCTCCACGGTTCACGGCTTCTGCGGCGAGATTCTGCGGGAGTACGCCTACCGGCTGGAGATTCCCGGGGATTTTCGGATCGCGGATGAAAGCGAGTGCCAGGAGCTGCGGGAAACGGTCCTGAACCGGCTTTTGGAGGCGGCCTACGAGGGCGCGGCGGAGGACGCCGCCTTCCGGGCCTTTGTGGATACCCAGGGCCTGGGCCGGGACGATGCCCTGATCCCCGACCTGATCCTAAAGGTTTATGACAGTTCCCGCTGCCATCTGGATCCGGAAAGGTATCTTAAGTTCTGCGCCGCCCAGGGAAGTCAAAGCGCCGTCGCCGACGCGGCTCAGACCCCGTGGGGGCAGTATCTGATGGCGGACCTTCGGAGCAGTCTGCAAGGCCAGATTGCCATCCTTCGGTCCTGCGCCGAGGCGGCTGAGAAGAAGGAGGGCTGGGGCAAGGTGGCGGGGCTCCTGTCCGATACGGCGGCGCAGCTGCGTATCTTGTCCCAGGAGCGGACCTGGGACGGCGTCGCCGGCTTCCAGGTGGATTTTGGCCGGCTGTATTTCCCCAAAAAATACCCGGACCCCCAGTTATCCGACCGGATCAAGGCCCTGCGGGAGGACTGCAAGGACATTGTCAAGAGCAAGCTCCGGGCTTTCACCGACTCCAGCAGCCGGGTTTTGGAGGATCTGGCCATGGCCGCTCCAGCCGCCGCCGGACTGACCGACCTGGTACGCCGTTTTTCCCGGGCCTATGACCGGGCCAAGGCCGCCCGCAGGATTTTGGATTTCTCGGATTTGGAGCAAAAGACCCTGGACCTGTTCCTGGGCCGGGGCCGTACCGGCCCGACAGAGCTGGCGGAGGAGGTGGGAGGAAAATTCCGGGAGGTGCTGGTGGACGAATATCAGGACACCAACGCCGTCCAGGACGCCATTTTTTCCGCCCTCACCGCCCGCCGGGGAAATCTGTTCCTGGTGGGGGACGTGAAGCAGTCCATTTATCAGTTCCGCCTGGCGGACCCCTCCATTTTCCTGGAAAAGTACCGCTCCTTTGTTCCCGCTCCCGGGTTGCCGGGCCAGGACCGGAAGGTGCTGCTAAGCCGGAATTTCCGGTCCGGCGGGGCGGTTTTGGAGGCGGTAAACCATGTGTTTTCCGCCTGCATGACCCCAAAGGTGGGAGGCCTTGCCTATACGGAGAAGGAGGCCCTGCGGGAGGGCCTGCCCCACGAACCCTTGGGCGAACCGGAGGTGGAGCTGCATGTGCTGCAAACCGATCAGGACGGCTACGCCCAGGAGGCGGAGTATATCGCGGACCGCCTGGCGGAGCTGCTAGACGGGACCCATTTCATCCGTCGGGAGGGGGCGCTGAGCCCGATCCAGCCTTCCGATGTGGCGATTCTGCTTCGCTCGCCCAACGCCGTTGGCGCCTATTACCGGGCGGCCCTGGAACGCCGGGGCATTCCCTGCGCCTCCGGCGGGGGAACGGACCTGCTCCAAACGCCCGAGGTCATGGTCCTCCGCTCCCTGCTGCAAACCGTCAGCAATCCCCGGCAGGATATCCCCTTGGCGGCCTGCCTGTGCAGCCCCGCCTTCGGCTTCCGGGCGGAGGATCTGGCCCGGGCCCGGGCCGGATGCCGGGAGGGTTCCTTATATGACGCGGTATGCCGGGACGGCGGGGAGAAGAGCGGGGCCTTTCTCAAGACCCTGACGGCTCTTCGCCGGGCCGCCCGGACGGAACGACTCACGGGCCTGATGGAGGCGGTGTTCACCCTTACCCGGCTGGACAGCGTATTTTCCGCCCTTCCCGGCGGCGGGGAGGAAAACCTGCGCGCGTTTTACCACCTGGCCTCGGAGTATGAGAGCCGGGGCCGCAGGGATTTGGAATCCTTCCTCGCCTATCTGGACGCCATGGAAAGCCGGGGCCTGGTGCTGCCCGGCCAGACGGACAACGGGGTGACCATTCTCAGCATTCACAAGTCCAAGGGCCTGGAATTTCCCGTGGTATTTCTCTGCGGCCTGTCCCGGAGCTTCAATTTGGAGAACACCCGAGCCCAGGTCCTGTGCGACCGGGATCTGGGCCTGGGACTGAGCTGCGTGGACAGGCGGACCAGGGTCCGCTATCCCACTGTTTCCCGGCGGGCCATCGCCGCCAAAACCCTGGACGCCACGCTTTCGGAGGAACTGCGGGTACTCTATGTGGCCATGACACGAGCCAAGGACCGGCTGATCATGAGCTATGCTTCCAGAAACCCGGAAAACGCCCTCACCCGGATCGCGCTGCGGCGGGATCTAGGGGGCAGGGAGGCCCTGGCGGCCTCGGCTTCCTGCCTGGGGGACTGGGTGCTGCTTGCCGCTATGGAGCGGACGGAGGCCGGCGCCCTGTTTTCCCTGGGCGGCGATACCGATTCCGCTGTCCCCGGCAATTTTCCCTGGAAAATCGTCACGGCCCAGGCCGCTCCTCTGCCGGAAGACACCCGTACCACCGCCGCTCCGGCGGCCCCCATTCCGGAAGCGACCCTGGAAAAGCTGCGGCAGTCGCTGTCCTTCCGCTACCCCCATCAGGCGGCGACCCAGGCCCCATCCAAGCAGACCGCCACGGAGCGGAAGGGCCGGGAGAAGGACCTGGAGGCCGCTGAAAAGGCCCAGGAGCTCCCCCCCACGTCCCGGCGGTCCTGGCGGGCGCCGGCCTTTGCCCAGGCCGCCAAGGACCGTGGCAGCGCCGTCCATCTGGCGCTGCAATACATCGATTACGGAAAGTGCGGCAGCCTGTCCGGCGTGCGGGCGGAGCTGACCCGGCTGCAAAAGGCGGGCTTTCTCACGGAGGAACAGGAACAGGCGGTGGACCCCGCATCCCTGGCACGGTTTTTTGACTCCGACCTGGGGAAGCGGCTCCGGGAGGCGCAAAACATCCTCCGGGAGTTCAAATTCTCCATTCTGGACGACGGCGGCGTTCTCGCGCCGGATTTGGAGGGAGAAAAGATCCTCCTACAAGGCGTGGTGGACTGCGCCATTTTGGAGGAGGATGGCATCACCATTATCGATTTTAAAACCGACCGTATTGCGCCGGACCTCCTGGAATCGACTGCCCAGCGGTATCGCCCCCAGGTAGAGGCCTACGCCTCGGCCCTGGAGCGAATCTTTGAGCGCCGGGTGAAGGGAAAGTACCTCTATTTCTTCCACTTGGATCAGGCGGTGGCGCTGTAAAGGATGTACTGTGGAAGGCGGCCTATTTGGCTACTGTGTGGCGCCGAACAAAGAAAGAAACCGCGCGTTTTTAGCGCGGCCCCCAAAAATGTCTGCCCCGCCGGGATCCGGCGGGGCAGCGGTTTGTTACCGGCTGTTCCGGCTCTGGCTGCTCTGATTCTGGTTCTGGCTGTTCTGATTCTGGTTCTGGTTCTGGCTGTTCTGGTTCTGATTCTGGTTCTGGTTCTTGCTCTGATTCTGGTTGCTATTCATGTGATGATCCTCCAAAACATGGTTTTTACGGCTGGGCCGCTAGGGGAAGTTTGCCCCAAAACTCAGGATTTATCCTTTGCTTTGAAAAAAAGACTGGCCAGCAGCCCCGCCGCCACAGCGGCGGTGATCCCGCCGGCGGTGGCCTTGAGCCCGCCGGTGAGGGTTCCCAAGAATCCATCTTGCGTAACAGCCTCCTTGACGCCCTTCGCCAGATTGTAGCCAAAGCCCGTCAGGGGCACCGTGGCGCCCGCTCCTGCCCAGTCCACCAGGGGCTGGTACAGTCCCACGGCGCCCAGGAAGACGCCCGCGACCACATAGCTGACCAAAATGCGGGCAGGGGTCAGCTTGGTCTTGTCGATCAGGATCTGACCGATGACGCACAGCAGTCCTCCCACCAAAAACGCTTTCAAATAATCCATATCAATTACTCCTTCCGCTGATGGCGACGGCGTGGCACACGCCCGGAATGGGCAGACCCTGCTGGGTGGAGGTGGGGGAGAGCAGCGCTCCGGTGCCGCAGAACAGGATCTTCTTCAGCTTTCCGCTGTTCAGCTCTCCCAGCAGATTTCCGCAGAGAGTGATGGCGCTGCATCCGCAGCCGGAGCCGCCGGCGTGGACGTCTTGCTTGGTGTTGTCAAAGACCATGCAGCCGCAGTCCGCGATCTTGCCTCCCAGCTGGACGCCCCGCTCCTCCGCCAGCCGGAGCAGCAGATCCTTTCCCAGCTGACCCAGGTCGCCGGTGACGATGAGATCAAAGTCCGCCGGAGCGGTCTGGGTGTCCTGAAAATGGGCGCAGATGGTGTCCAGAGCGGCGGGCGCCATGGCGGCCCCCATATTGTTGGCGTCCTTGATCCCCAGATCCTGGACGGTGCCCACGGTGCATGCCTCGATTCTCGGCCCATTCCCCTGGGGCACTACCAGCACGGCCCCAGAGCCGGTGACGGTCCACTGGGCGGTGGGTGTCCGCTGCCCGCCGTAGCCCAGGGGAAAGCGGTATTGCCGTTCCGAGGAAGCGAAGTGAGAGGAGGTCATGGCCACCACCCGATCGAAAAAACCGCCGCTCACCGCCATGGCGGATAGAAGCAGGCTCTCCGCCATGGTAGAACAGGCGCCGTACAGCCCCAGATGGGGAATGCCGGTGTTCCGCAGGCTGAAGGAGGAGCCAATGCACTGATTCAGCAGATCCCCGGAAAACACCAGATCGAAGCCGTTCTCGTCCAGTCCGGCCTTTTTCGCCAGGGTTTCCAGGGCCAGCTGCTGCATCCGCTTTTCCGCCTGCTCCCAGGTTTTCTGGCCAAAGTAGGAGTCCTGCTCCGTCACGTCGAAGCACCCCGCCAGGGGACCTTCGCCTTCCTTTTTCCCCGCCACGCTGGCCCAGGCGGCGATCACCGGCGGCTGTGCCGGCACAAAGCTCTGCCGCCCCCGTTTGTAAGTTCCCATGCGCACACCTTCCTTGATGTTTTTCCCTAGTATGCGCCGTTGGCAGAAAAATAATCAGTATTATGTAAACCACAAACCGCTCAAAAACCCTATTTCAGGCCCCGGACGATTTCCCGGATCTCAATTTCCAGTCCCCGGCAAATCTTTTCCAGCGGCACGGCCTCTTCCCTGGGAACATGGAGAAAGCCGCCGGTTTTTGGCCCTTTTCCGGCAGCGATCCCCTCCAGCAGGCCGTACATCACCCGGTTGCATACGAAGGTCCCGGCGGACTGGCTGACCCGGGCGGGAATCCCGGCGCTTGCCATGGCCTGGGCAATATTCACCACCGGCAGGGGAGAGGTGCGGCATTCCGGCCCCGATGGCTGGATCTTTTGGCACTGATATTGTACGCCGTCGTTGTCCGGAATTTTCGACGCCATGAGATTGACGGCGGTTTGCTCCGGAGTCAGGCAGTCCCGGTTCCCGGCCAAGCCTACGCAGAGCACCGCGTCGGGCAAAAACCGCTCAGCCAGTTCCCACAGCTTGGGCTCCACCCGGTCATAGGACACCGGCAGACAGGCGGTGATAATCTCCGCTCCTTCGATGACGGCGGGCAGCCGCTGTACCGCCTCCCAGGAGACGTTTTTCGTGTCCCCGCCGAAGGGTTCAAAGCCTGTTACAAGAATCCTCATAGCTCCTCCTGATCAATGGGCCCCCGCTTTCCGCGGGGGCCCGGCGTTCATTTCAGTTCCGGTATCATTTTCTGGTAGTAAGGGAGCAGGCCGATTTTGTCGGGCGTATGCTCGGGAAGCTGCCAGAAATCATAGCCGGGATAGTCGTTGCCCTCGATGATGGCGGGGCCGGTGGGCGTAATGCACACGTCCCAGCCGATATACCGAAATTCCGGGATCTCCATGGCGGCCTTTAAGCACAGCTCGATGGCCTCCTTCACATAGGGCACCTGGTAGCCCAGCAGAGGAACGCCGGTGTAGGGATGGGTGTCGTAATTGATGAGCTTGGAGGTGTGGGCCACGCCCACGATCTTTCCGGTCTCCGGGTCCAGAGGGCAGCATAGACCGTCGTTTTCCATGTTGTCCACAAACTTGCCGCAGTTGCCCATCTTCACCACCTGGTAGACACAGTGGGCCTCTCCCTGGGCCACCAGCGTGACGATCCGCAGGGAGTTGATGGACAGCGGATAGAGATAAGCCAGGGCCTCGTGCTGCTTCAGCTCCTCTTCCACGGTGCCGAAGCCCTTCTCCTTCACATAGGCGTACATTTTGGAGAGATTCTCAAAATCCCCGGTCTTTAGCTTTTCGATGCCCTTACCGCTCTCGCCCACCTGGGGCTTGGCGAAAAGCACCGAAAACCGCCGGGCAAAGGCGATGAAGTCCGCCTCGCTGGCGGTGGTCATGTCCAGGTATTCCCGGCCCAGATAGGGGGCGAATCGGGCGTAAAACTCATTCTTCTTGTCGAAAATGTGGGCATATTGGGGGTCGTTGCAGATGGTCACCAGCTTTTTGTTCCACAGCCGGGTGACGTAGGTCTTCCGCTGGGCGGCATTCATGTCGTAGAAGCCGAAGATCAGATAGTCATAGTACCCCGCCCCGTACCGCACGGCGCAGTTGAGAATGTCGAAAAACAGGAAAAACTTGCTTTTTCCGCATTTTTCGTGGGCCCGGCGGATCACGTCGAAAAACTTGGACAGCCGGACGCCCTTTAGAATGTGCAGATAGTATCGCAGCTTTTCCATTTTATTTTCCGGCCAGGGCCCGTTCCAGCCATACGCTGCCCACGTCCAGGGCGGTGTAGAGCCCATCCTTTTCGCTCTTTTTTACAATCCGGTCCCGGCTCCGGGCGGCAGGGTCGGTGAGTTGAAGCTGGACGGAGACCCGGGTGGCGATCTCGGTGTCGTTGACCGTTTTGGATTCCAGCACCTGGAGCATGACGATATGGCTGTCCGCCATGGAGCCGTAGTAGATCAGATTGCCTTTCCGCATCAGCGGATGGCCCTTGTACATCAGAACGCTGTTTTCTTCCGCCATAGAAACCTCCTTGCAGAAAATGGTTGGGGAGCCCGGGGCGGGCCCCCCAAATCATCAAGATTTTTCAAATAGATACCGCTGCACCAGCTCCTGGAGCAGCTCGTCCCGGTCCAGCTTGCAGATCATGCTGCGGGCGTTGTTGTAATTGGTGATATAGGTGGGATCTTCGGTGAGCAGGTACCCCACGATCTGATTGATGGGGTTGTAGCCCTTCTCGCTGAGAGCGTCGAAAACGCTGCGCAGGGTCCGGCGCATATTCTCCTTCTCGTCGCTGGGAACGGTAAATTTAATGGTGCTGTTGTCTGTCATGGGGCACCCTCCTTCCTCTTCTGAGGTCTATTATAGCCGAAAGTACCGCCGGTGTAAAGGCTTGACCGGTATTTTTTTCGGTTTTTAACGTAGCGTGGCGTCCAGCCGCTCTTTCAGGGCGGTTAGGATCTGGTTCATCACCTGCTCCGAGTCGGCGTCGGTGAGGGTCCGGTCGTCGGCCCGCAGCTCCAGGGAGAAGGCCATGCTCTTTTTGCCCGCGGGAACGCCGGGACCCCGGTAGATGTCAAACAGGCTGACGCTGCGCAGCAGCCTTCCGGCGGCCTGGGTGATCACCTTTTCCGCCTGGGCCACGGTGACGCTCTCCTGACACACCAGGGCCAGATCCCGGCTGACGGTGGGATACTTGGGCAGCGGCGTGTAGGTGGGCTCCGGAAGCTGCATGGACAGCAGACCGGAGAAATCGATCTCAGCGGCATAAATTTCCGTATCGATGCCGTAGTTTTTCGCCACCAGGGGATGGACCTGACCCAAAACGCCCACCTCCCGGCCGTCGATAGTCACCCGGGCGCAGCGGCCGGGATGGTAGCTGGGATGATCCGTCCAGGCTTCGTACTCGGCCTTGGGCATCCGCAGGCCGGAGAACACCGCCTCCAGCTCCCCCTTGAGGGTGAAGAAGGTCTCGCCGGCGCCGTAGGTCCCCAGCACCAGATGCTTGGGTTCCTCGGGCAGCGCCTGGCCCTCCTCGGGCAGATACACCTTGGCAAGCTCGTAGAGCTTGGCGGCCTTGTTGTGGTAGGCGCTGTTCCGGGAGAGAATGTCCAGCATGGAGGGCAGGGCCACGGTCCGCATGATGGAGGTGTCCTCGCCCAGGGGATTCTGGATCTTCAGAGCCTTCCGCAGGGGGGAATCCTGGGGCAGCCGGATCTGGTCGAAAATGGAGGGAGAGACGAAGGAGTAGGTGATGATCTCGCTGTACCCCATGGCCCGGCACAGACTTCCGGCGGCGGTTTCAAAGCGCATCATGGGGGTGTAACCGCCCTGGGTGGCGGTGGAGAAGGCGGTGACAGGGATCTCGTTGTAGCCGTAGGAACGGCCCACCTCCTCGGCAATGTCGGCGGTGAGGACCAGGTCCGGCCGCCAGGAGGGGACCTGGATCATCCCGTTTTCCACAGGGATCTCCAGACGATTCAGGTACAGCTCCATGTCCGCCCGGGAAATGTCGGTGCCCAGCAGGGCGTTGATTTTCTCCGGCTCCAAGGGAATGGTCCGAGGTTCGGGAATGCTGCCGAGAATGTCAATGACGCCGTCCAGCACGTCGCCGCACTCTAGCAGCTCCACCAGCTCGCAGGCCCGCTGGATGGCGGGCAGGGCCATCAGGGGATCCAGGTGCTTTTCAAACTTGCCGGAGGACTCGGTGCGCATTCCCAGGGCCAGGGCGGTCTGCCGGATGGAGGTACCGTCAAAGTTGGCGGACTCAAAGACCACCGTGGCGGTGTCGTCCAGAATTTCGGAGTTCTCACCGCCCATGATGCCGGCCAGGCCAATGGGCTTGTCCTGGTCCGCGATGACCAGCATCCCGGGCTTTAACTGCCGCAGGTTCCCGTCCAGGGTGGTCAGTGTCTCGCCCTCCCGGCTCTCCCGGACGATGATCTTCCCGGAGGAGACGTACCGGTAGTCAAAGGCGTGCATGGGCTGGCCGTATTCCAGCATCACATAGTTGGTGATATCCACAATGTTGTTGATGGGCCGAACCCCGTTGGCCCGGAGCCGCTGCCGGAGCCACTTGGGGGAGGGACCGATCTTCACGTTGGCCACCATCCGGGCGGTGTACCGGCTGCAAAGCTGGGTGGCCTCCACCTCCACGTCCAGGTGGTCGAAGATGCTGCCGGCGCCGCTGCCCTTTACCTCCGGTTCATGGTGGCGCATGGGCTTGTGGAAGGCCGCGGCGGCCTCCCGGGCCAGGCCGATGATGGAGTAGCAGTCCGGCCGGTTGTTGGTGATCTCAAATTCCACCACGGTGTCGTCGCTGCCCATGACGGTGTTGATGTCCTGGCCTACGGAACAGTCCTCCTGGAGGATCCAGATGCCGTCTTCAATGGCGTAGGGGAAATCGTTTTTGGTCAGGCCCAGCTCCTTGAGGGAGCAGAGCATCCCGTTGGATATTTCGCCCCGGAGCTTGCCCTTGGTGATGTGGATGCCGCCGGGGAGGCGGGAGTTGTGCAGCGCCACGGGAACCAGGTCGTTTTCCTTCACATTCTGAGCCCCGGTGACGATCTGAATGGGCTCGTCCTTGCCCACGTCCACCTGGCAGATCCACATATGGTCGGAGTTGGGGTGCCGGACCAGAGAGAGGACCCGACCCACCACCACGTTCTGAATTTCCGCGTCCAGCCGCTCGTAGGTCTCCACCTTCTGGCCGAAGATGGTCATGGTCTCGCAGAAATCCTTGTCGGACACCTGGGACAGGTCCACGAATTCCTCATTGATCCATTTTCTGTTGAGCTTCATGCCTCTGTCCCTCCTTAGAACTGGTTTAAGAACCGGATATCGTTGTCGAAGATCAGCCGCAGATCATTGATCCGGGTGCTGCGCATGGCCATCCGCTCTAGGCCCATGCCGAAGGCGAAGCCGGAGTATTCCTCCGGGTCGATGCCGCAGTTTTCCAGCACCTTGGGATGCACCATGCCGGCGCCCAGCAGCTCGATCCAGCCCTCGCCGTGGCAGGTGGAGCAGACCTGG
Organism: uncultured Oscillospiraceae bacterium; assembly: GCA_947627745.1. Taxonomy (GTDB): domain Bacteria; phylum Bacillota; class Clostridia; order Oscillospirales; family Oscillospiraceae; genus Faecousia. Next base: position 1,270 of record CANQXH010000026.1, on the reverse strand, counting down.
CCGTCCACCTCGCCGGTGCCCTTGCACTTGTGGCACTGCATATCCATTTCGCAGCTGGGCTCGGTGAAGGGGAAGTGATGGGGCCGGAACCGCATTACGGCGTCCGGGCCGTAGAGTTGCTTCATCAGGGTGGTCAGGGCGCCCTTCAAGTCGCCCATGGTGATGTGCTTGTCCACCACCAGCCCCTCGATCTGATGGAACATGGGGGAGTGGGTGGCGTCAGCCTCGTCCTTCCGGTACACCCGGCCCGGGGCAATGATGCAGATGGGGGGCTTGGCGTTTTCCATCACCCGGATCTGTACCGGGCTGGTCTGGGTCCTGAGGAGCAGGGAATCGTCGTCCGTAAAGTAGAAGGTGTCGGACCGGTCCCGGGAGGGGTGGCCCTCCTCGATATTCAGCCGGGTGAAGTTGTAGTCCGCCAGCTCCACCTCGGGGCCGTCCACCACCTGGTAGCCCATGCCCACGAATACGTCCTTGATCTGCTGCAATACCTGGTTCATGGGGTGCTGCTTGCCCATGACCACGGCCTTGCCGGGGATGGTCACGTCCACCGTCTCCTTCAGGAGCTTTTCCTCCAGGGCGGCGGCGTGGAGATCGACCTTGCGCTGCTCCAGCTTGGCCTCGATCTCGGCACGGACCGAGTTGGCCAGCTGGCCCATCACGGGCCGCTCCTGGGCGGTGAGCTTCCCCATCTGCTTGAGGACGTTGGTAAGCTCTCCTTTTTTCCCCAGCAGCTTCACCCGCAGCTCCTCCAATACGGCGGGGGAGCCGGCGGCTTCCAGGGCCTCCATGGCTTGACGTTTGATGCTCTCTAGCTGTTCCTTCATTTTTATCATACCTCCTGGGTTGATCACAAAAAAGCTGCCCCGCGGCAAAAAATACGCCTCCGCCCCCATCGGGACGAAGGAATTCCTCCGCGGTACCACCCGCCTTCGCCTTTCGGCGCGCTTTTCCGGCGCTGCTACGCCATCCGATCGATAACGGGATCACCCGGCGGGCCCTACTGCTGTTTCAGGCCGCGGCTCCTGGGAGAAGGCCCGGCGCGCCTGGGAAAACGGCTCCCACCATCCCGTTCTCGCTGCGTCCGCATCAATCGCGCCGGACAGCCCAATCACTGCCTGTCCATATCGGGGTGATTTTACCATATTCAAACAGAAAATGCAAGCTAAAATTTGAAAAAACCCAAATCCCTTTGTTGGTTTGTCAATGATATGTTACAAAGAAGGGTAATTGGAAAGCACCTGTTTTGGGGACTGCCAGTTGAGGGGAC
>CANQXH010000025.1 GCA_947627745.1 uncultured Oscillospiraceae bacterium | reverse complement strand
GTGCTATAAACAGTGGGGCAAGGGCCTTCTCTATCTGGCGGTGCAGGTCGGGTACATCTGCTATCTCGTCACCGTGGGGGCCCGGGACCTGTTTGGGTTCTTTACCCTGGGCAGCGTGGAATCCAATCCCTGGTACGGCATTGAAGGGGACAACTCCGTGATCATGCTCATCATGGGCGTGCTGGCCTGGATCGTTACGATCCTGTATGTGGCGGTGTACCTCTCCAATATCAAGGACGTCTACGCCACCCAAAAGCGGGTGGCCGCCGGGGGCCGCCCCGCCCGGTTCCGGGAGGAGCTGGCGGAGCTGCTGGACGGGAAATTCTATAAGACCGTGCTGTTTGTGCCGGTGGTCGGGGTGTGCGTGTTCAACATTCTGCCGGTGGTATTCATGATCCTGGTGGCCTTCACCAACTACGGCGGTGAGATCGTGCCGCCGGCACTGGTGGACTGGGTGGGGCTGGAAAACTTCCGGAAAATCCTGGCCCTGGGGGAATTTGCCCCCACGTTCTTTAAGATTCTGGGCTGGAACTTCCTGTGGGCCCTGCTTTCCACCGCGGTCAACTATTTCGGCGGTCTCAGCCTGGCGCTGCTGCTGAACAAAAAGTGCGTCCGGGGCAAGGCCTTCTGGCGGGCATTCCCCATCCTGGCCTACGCCATCCCCGGCTTCATCACCCTCCTGGGCTTCAAATTCATGTTCTCCTACGGCGGCCCCATCAATCACTACATCACCGAAGCGGGACGTCAGGCCATCGGATTTTTGGATCTGGACGCCAAGTGGTCCGCCCGAATCATCGGGCTGCTGGTGAACGCCTGGATCAGCATTCCGTCGTCCATGCTGCTGGCCACCGGCATCCTCTCCAATGCCGATCAGAGTCAGTACGAGGCCGCCCGGCTGGACGGGGCCGGGGCCTTCCAGCAGTTCCGCTACCTGACGCTGCCCTTCGTGGTGTTTTCCACCACCCCGGTGCTGATCTCCCAGTTTATTGGCAACTTCAATAACTTCGGCATCTTCTACTTCCTGCGGGGAGGACTGTACATCGACGGCTATTTCCTGGCCAGCGACACGGACCTGCTGATCAACTGGCTGTACAACCTGTCCATCGACAACAACTACTACGCCATCGGCGCGGCCATCAGTCTGATCATCTTCATCATCACATCGCTGATCTCGCTGGCGGTATATGTGGCCTCGCCGGCTTACAGACAGGAGGAGACCTATCGATGAAAAAGAGAAAACCCATCCATTGGGGGTCCGTCGCGGACACGGCCATTACCTATTTGCTCCTGCTGGCGGTGGGGTTTGTGTTCTTCTTCCCCTGCCTATGGCTGATTTTGGCCTCCTTCTCCTCCTCCGGCTCCATCTACTCCTTCCAGGGCTTCTTCCCCTCCGGATACAGCGTGGACAGCTTCCGCAAGCTCTTCACCGACACCGCCATGTACGACTACCCCCGGTGGTTCGGAAATTCTCTGTTCATCGCCTCCATGAGCTGTATTTTCGGAACCATGCTGACCATTCTGACCGCCTACTGTATGTCCCGGTTCCGGTTCAAAAGCCGGAAGGCCCTGATGAAAACCACCTTGGTGCTGGGGATGTTCCCCTCCTTTATGGGGATGACCGCCGTATACCTGCTGATGACCCAGTTTAACTTCATCAACAACCACTGGGGGCTGATTCTGATCTATACCGCCGGGGCGCCCCTGGGGTACATGGTGCAAAAGGGCTTCTTCGACTCCATCCCCAACACCATCGACGAGGCCGCCCGGCTGGACGGGGCCACCAACTTCCAGGTGTTCTGCAAGATCCATCTGCCGCTGTCCATGCCCATGATCGTCTACACCGCCCTGACCTCCTTTACCTGGCCCTGGAGCGACTACATTCTGCCCAAGCTCCTTCTAAAGACCAAGGACACCTGGACGGTGGCGGTGGGGCTGATGAGCCTGGGGGAGACGGAATTTTCCCGCTTCGCCGCCGGTTCCATCTTTATCGCCGTGCCCATTGTGATATTGTACCTGTGCCTAGCCAAGCACCTGATCAGCGGCAACGTGGCCGGCGCGGTGAAGGAATAACACAATTTAAAAAATACGGAGCCCGCGAAAACGCGGGCTCCTTACTTTTTAGGCGGGCGGCGAAAGGGTCATTCCACCGGCCACACCGACGCTTCCCTGGTGGAATTTCTCCAAATGGGCGTGGTTTTCACATAGATGGTGTGGTAGGGACTCCCGGGATTTTCGATCCGATCCAAAAGGGTGTTGGCGGCGATGCGGCCAATGTCGGCGCTGGGGATCTCCACCGTGGTCAGCGACGGCTCCAGGACCGCGGACTGGGGCGTGCCGTCAAAGCCCGCCACCATCACCTGGTCGGGCACGGACACCCCAAGCTGCTTCAAAGCCATCATGACATGGATGGCCAAAAAATCGTTGGCGCAGATCAGGGCGTCGGGCAGCTCCGGCATCTCCCGGAGGCAGCCGGCCAGCCAGGACAGGCTGCCGTACTGGGGTCCGTCCGGGTCCAGAATACACAGCCGCCGATTGAGGGGCAGGTCGGCCCGCTTCAGGGCGGTGGAAAAGCCGACCCACCGCTCCATGAAGCTGTTGCAGTGGTTGAAGTCCCCCACAAAGCCGATCCGGATGGCGCCGGCGGCAATGACCCGCTGGGTCACGGCTAGGGTGCTGGCCAGGTTTTCCATGGAGATCAGGTCGCTGCGCAGCAGGCTGGTGCTGGCGCCGGAGTAGGCGTCCACAAAAATAGTGGGCAGCCCCAGGTCGCAGAGCATCTCCGCGTAGCTCCGGCTGAACAGCTCAATGCCCAAGATCCCGGCGGTCTGCTCCAGGGCAAAGTTGGAGGGCAGCCGGTTCTGGCGCACCTCCTCGGCGGAGAGCTGGTACATCATCAGGGTATAGCCCGCCCGGCCCAGCTGCCCGGCAAAGGCGGGCAGAAAGAAGGTGCCGAAGTGATAGTCCGTGGGCATATGGCTGGTAAACAGGGCGATATTTTGGCTCCGGGGCTCGGGTCTGGCCGGCGGCACCTCCTCCGCCAGCTGCCGGTAGCCCAGCTCCTGGGCCTTTTCCAGCACCATTCGCCGGGTGACCTCCGGCACAGCGCCTCTGCCGTTGAAGATTTTTGAAACGGTGTTCCTGGACAGTCCGCAGGCGTCCGCGATATCCTGCATGGTGATCCGTTTGACAGCCATACGGGATCCTCCTTCGTTGACAAATTCCTTGTGTTTACTATATCACAGAAAAAGGAAAAAATCAAATGTGCAAAGTGTAAACTCGGCGTAAAACCGACTATTAATTTTGTACAAATTTCTTGGCCAGAATTTAGTTATACTCCCGATTTTGTGCGTAACAAAAAGTTTCCGTTGACAAATTGTAAATCGCCCGTTAAAATAAAATCAAGAATTAAGAGGAATGTAAACAAGGTGATTTACATTATGTAAATTCGTTTTTAACAAAAAGAAATTTATCGGTTTTTCGGAATGTCCATTCTGAGAAAACGATTGATTTACATTAGTTTACTTTATTGAGGAGGAACGATCACCATGGCAAGCCTGACCCTGAAAGACATCAAAAAGGTATACCCCAATACCGAACCCGTCAAGAAGCCCAAAAAGAAGAAGAACAATGACGAACCGGTGAAGGAGAAGGCCAATCTTCAGATCACCGAGGAAGGAGTCGTCGCGGTCCAGCAGTTCAGCCTGGATATCGCGGACGGGGAATTCATCGTCCTGGTCGGCCCCTCCGGCTGCGGCAAGTCCACTACCTTGCGGATGATCGCCGGTCTGGAGGAGATCTCCGGCGGCGAGCTGTACATCGGCGACCGGCTGGTCAACGACGTGGCCCCCAAGGATCGGGACATCGCCATGGTGTTCCAGAACTACGCCCTGTATCCCCACATGACCGTGTATGACAACATGGCCTTTGCCCTGAAGCTCCGCCACACCCCCAAGGCCGAGATCGATAAGAAGGTCAAGGAAGCTGCCGAGATCCTGGACATCACCCAGTATCTGGGCCGGAAGCCCAAGGCCCTGTCCGGCGGCCAGCGGCAGCGTGTCGCCATCGGCCGGGCCATCGTCCGGAATCCTCAGGTGCTGCTGATGGATGAGCCCCTTTCCAACCTGGACGCCAAGCTCCGGAACCAGATGCGGGCCGAGATCATCAAGCTCCGCCATAAGATCAACACCACCTTTATTTACGTCACCCACGACCAGACCGAGGCCATGACCCTGGGCGATCGGATCGTCATCATGAAGGATGGCTTCATCCAGCAGATCGGCACCCCCCAGGAAGTCTTCGGGCATCCCTACAACCTGTTCGTTGCCGGCTTTATCGGCACGCCCCAGATGAACTTCTTCACCGGCTGCAAGCTGGTCAAGGAGGATGGCAAGTACGCCGTGGACATCCTGGGCAAGCGGATCGTCCTGTCCGAGAAGCAACAGGCGGCCCTCTCCGCCAATAACCAGCAGCCCTGCGACATCACCGTGGGCGTCCGGCCGGTCCACATCCAGGCCGATTCCCAGGGCTTCACCGGCAAGGTGGACGTGTCCGAAATGATGGGCTCCGAGCTGCACCTGCACCTGAACGTCCAGGGTCTGGACGTGGTGGCCGTGATCCCCACCGTGGGTCTGGATCTGGAAGCTCACTCCACCGGCAAGGAGGTCAACTTCTCCTTCGATCCCAGCCTGATGCACCTGTTTGACGCTCAGACCGAGAAGAACCTGATCTAACGCCTCGGAATCAAGAAAGGAGTGCAATCAAATGGCAAAGGTCAAAGGCAATTCCCCTGCCCCCGCCGCCCCGGCCAACAGTGTAAAGCCGCAGAAAACCCCCAAGAAGTGGCTGAAGCATCTGTGGGAAAACTACCCCTTCCTGGTGATGGTGTTCCCGGCGGTGCTGGTGGTGTTCCTGTTCAACTACCTGCCCATCTACGGCGTGCTCATCGCCTTCCAGGACTTCATGCCCGGCGACCCCATCTTCTCCAAGTACACCCAGTGGATCGGCTTTGGCAACTTCACCCGGTTCTTTACCGACGTGCAGTTCTGGCCCCTGATGAAGAACACCTTCCTGCTGTGCATCATTGGCTTCTTCATCGGCTTCCCCCTGCCCATCATCGTGTCCCTGATGCTCAACGCCATGAAGGGCAAGCGGATGGCCAAGGTCCTGCAAACCATCTTCAACGGACCCCACTTCATCTCCCTGGTGGTCCTGGTCGGTATGCTGACCCTGTTCTTCGGCCGGTACGGCCTGGTCAACAACATCGTGGCCAGCCTCGGCGGCGAGCGAGTGTCCTACTTCCTGGAGGCCTCCGCCTTCCGACCCATGTACATCCTCTCCAGTAACTGGCAGGACTTCGGCTGGAGCGCCATCATTTACATCGCGGCGCTGTCCAGCGTGGACCCGGGACAGCATGAGGCCGCCATCCTGGACGGCGCCACCCGGTTCCAGCGGGTGATCCACGTGGACCTGCCCGCCATCATGCCCATGGTCAGCGTGATGCTCATCATGTCCATCGGCGGTCTGATGGGCGTGGGCTACGAGAAGGCGCTGCTGATGCAGACCGACGGCAACCTGGCGGTCAGCGAGCTCATCGCTACCTACGTTTACAAGCAGGGCCTTACCGGCATCCCCGACCAGGCCTACGCCACCGCCATCGGCCTGTTCAACTCCATCATCAACGTGATCCTGCTGATCATCGCCAACACCACCTCGAAGAAATTCTCCGAGAACTCTCTGTGGTAAAGGAGGGCTTTGGAAATGTCGAAAAATACGCTGTCTAAGTCCCATCCCATTAAAGATGGCCTGGGCGACAAGGTATTCTACACGATCAACGCAATCGTTCTGGGCATTCTGGCCCTGATCGTCATCTACCCTTTGTACTTCATCATCATCGCCTCCATCTCCGACCCCGACGCGGTGCTGGCCGGTCAAGTGGTGCTCTACCCCGTGCAGATCACCATGTCCGGCTTCCAGAAGATCCTGGAGCGGACCGACGTGTGGCAGGGCTACCTGAACACCATCATCTACACCGTGCTGACCGTGATTCTGTCCCTGGTGGTCACCATTCCCGCCGGCTGGGCCCTCAGCCGCCCCTCCCTTCCCGGCAAGAAGCTGCTGATGGTCTACTTCATCATCCCCATGTTCTTTGGCGGCGGCCTGATCCCCTTCTACAACGTCATGAGCAGCCTGGGCCTGATCAACAATATGTGGGCCATCGTGCTGCCCTCCATCCTCTCCGTGTGGAATCTGTTCATGACCAAGACCTTCTTCGAGTCCAGCATCCCCGCCGGACTGGTGGAGGCCGCGAAAATTGACGGCGCCGGCGAGTTTAGAACCTTCACCTCCCTGGTGCTGCCCCTGTCTAAGGCCATCCTGGCGGTCATGGCCCTCTACTACGCCATTGGCCAGTGGAACAGCTACTTCAACGCCATGATCTTCCTCCAGGACGAGACCATGTATCCCCTGCAGCTGGTGCTGAAGGAGATCCTGATCGCCTCCGAGAGCACCATGGGCGGCAGTGGCGAGACCATTCTGGAGCAGTACCGCCTGGCCAACCAGATCAAGTACGTTTCCGTCATCGTATCCAGCGTCCCGGTGCTGATGCTCTACCCCTTCGTGCAGAAGTACTTCAACCAGGGCGTGATGATCGGCTCCCTGAAGGGCTGATCCCAAATAATCTATCAATTTTGGAGGTAACGCGACAATGAAAAAGCTCATTTCCCTGCTGCTGGTTTTGGTCCTGGCGCTGTCTCTGGCCGCTTGCGGCCCCCAGGGCGGAACCGAGTCCACCAAGGGCGAAAGCGCCGGTGTGGAAAAGCTGGTCTCCGACTACGGCTACCAGTGGACCGACCCCAACGCCCCCATCCTGAACGAGGAAGGCGCCAAGGCCCTCTCCTTCAACATCTACTCTTCCAAGAACGCCTCCGCGCTGGACTACAACGACATGAAGATCATGCAGGACCTGTATGAGAGCACCAATGTCTATGTGTCCTGGGAGAACGTGTCCGAGTCCGTCTACGGCCAGCAGAAGAACCTGATCTTCGGCAACGCCAAGGATCGGCCCGACGCCATCTACCACGCGGGCATGACCGCCGGTGAGATCATCAAGTACGCCCAGCGGCATGTGCTGCTGCCCATCAGCGACTACTTAGAGTATATGCCCAACTTCTCCAAGATCCTGGAGGAGCGGCCCGACATCAAGGCCCAGCTCACCAGCGAGGACGGCAAGATCTACTCCCTGCCCCGGGTGGAGGAGATGGGTCTGCTCCAGAGCCCCAACATCCTGTTCCTGAACAAGAACTGGGCCGCCGAGGCCATCAAGGCCGGCAAGGTGGACGGTCTGACCGAGGCCGATCTGAAGGACGGCCTGACCCTCACCGCCGCTCAGGCGGAGCAGCTCATGACCTACTTCCGGGATAACGACATGAACGGCAACGGCGACGCCGCCGACGAGCGGCCCATGAGCTTCGTTTACAACAACTGGCAGGGCAACCAGTGCGACCTGTACGGCATGTTCGGCCTGAACGACAACCTGGAGCACCGGGTGGTGGTGGACGGCAAGGTCACCTACACCGTCCAGGACGACCGCTTCAAGGAAGCTACCAACTTCATCGCCAACTGGGTCAGCAACAACCTGATCGACAAGGTCTCCTTCGAGATCTCCCAGGATAACTTCCTGGCCAACGGCAAGGGCACCGAGACCTACGGCTTCTTCTACTGGTGGGAGAGCGAGACCGTGGTCTCCAACCCCGAGAACTACGTGGTCTGCGCGCCCCTGGTCGGCCCCAACGGCGACCAGACCGCCTGCGTTTCCAACAACCCCGAGATCAGCACCGGCGAAGTGGTCATCTTCGCGGACGTGCCCAATGTGGAAGTGCTGCTGACCTACTTTGACCGCTACTATGATCCGGTCATCTCCGCCCAGATCAACTACGGCCCCATCGGCATCGTGTACGAGGAAGAGCGGGACGCCAACGGCATGCTGGTCCAGAAGGAAGTGCCCGAGGGCATGACCACCGACGAGCTGCGGCTTCAGAACGCGCCTCTCGGCATCATCTACCTGTCCGACTACGCTTGGGACAACGTGGTCAACATGGAGCCCCGTGCCCAGCTCCGCCTGGAGCGGCTGGACGCCTATGTGACCCCCTACATCCCCGAAAACGTCACCCCCACCCCCAACCTGCAGTTCACTCTGGAAGAGCTGAACACCCTGAGCAACTACGAGTCCAGCCTGAATGACTATATCCGCACCAACCTGATCAAGTGGCTGATGAACGGCGGCGTGTCCGACGCCGACTGGGCGACCTTTGAGAGCGAGCTCACCGGCCGGACCCATCTGGACGACATCCAGAAGGTCTATCAGGACGCCTACGACCGCTACATCGCCAGCAAGTAATTCTTGAGGAGGACGCGAATCATGAAGGAACTGAACAGATGGATCGCGGCGCTGCTGTGCCTGGCCATGGTGCTGGTGCTGGCCGCCTGCGATCAGACTCCCGCCTCCAACGGCGAGAACACCGCTCCCGAAATTACCGGCGTGCAGGATTCCAGCGTGGAAGCCGGCTCCGAATTTGACGCCCTGGCCGGCGTCACTGCCACCGACGCCGAGGACGGCGACCTGACCGGCAAGATCACCATCACCTCCATGCCCAGCCTGGACTTTAAGAACGGCAAGGCCACCCCGGAGAGCGCCGGCTCCTATGAGCTGACCTACTCCGTCACCGACGCCGCCGGCGAGACCGCCGAGGCCTACGCCACCCTGACCGTCACCCGCCAGACCGGCGAAAGCACCGTGCTCTACCAGATGGACTTCGCCACCGCTCAGCCCGACGGCCACGGTTGGGAAGCCAATGTTGCCGAGGGCGTCAGCGCCACCGGCGAGCTGAAGGACGGCGCCTACGTCTTTGAGATCACCGACCCCGGCGCAGGGGACGGCGACATCCAGCTGAAGAAGGCCGGCGTGGCCCTGAAGACCGCCGACTATGTGGTGAAGATCTGGGCCAAGTCCACCAAGGAGACCTACTGCCACATCCTGGCGCGGGACGAGAGTGTGGAAGACTGGGCCACCTTCGGCGGCGCCTACAATATGAAGATCGGCGAGGCTGTCGCGCCTCTGGAGCTGCGGTTCACCGCTCCTGCCGAGGGCAGCGCCGAGCTGATCCTGAACCTGGGCAAGATCACCCCCAACCCCGATAACCCCGACGACACCACCCCCACCGACTTCACCGTGACCATCGACAAGATCGAGATCTTCGAGATCACCGGCTCCCAGACCGAAGTCCCGGTCTACACCAATGATTTCTCCGCTGCCAGCATTGACGGAGCGGTCCTCTCCGCCGGCGACGGCGCCACCGGTTCCGGCAAGGACGGCGACGGCCAGGCCGTGTTCCAGATCGACACCTTCAATACCGACGGCGGCGGCGTCTGGAGCGTCAAGGCCGACCTGGGCCTGGGCGGCAACGCCATCGAAGAGGGCAGCAAGTACTACTACAAGTTCACCGTCGTGGCCGAAAACGACCAGACCGGCGAGCTGCTGGTGGAGAATGCCGACGCCTCCCTCCGTGCCAACTTCAACGCCCTGAGCCTGAAGGCCGGCGAAGAGACCACCATCTACAACACCTTCACGGCTGAGAAGTCTATCGACGTTCCCGTGATCCGGATGCAGATCGGCTGCCCCGATCCCAGCGCCGCGGCGGGCATGAGCAACACCATTACCGTCACCAACCTGGAGTTCGGCAAGCTGGAGGGCGACCTGGAGACCGTTAAGACCATCGACTCCTTCTCCGTCCCCCGCACCGCTGACGATTACAGCTGGGGCACCTACAATGGCACCGACGAGGACAACGAGCTGGGCGTGGGCACCATCTGGACCCAGGACGGCAGCCTGTTCTACCGCATCGACCAGGGCGGCACCGTTGACTGGCACAACAAGCTCTACATGAACCTGAACCTGCCTGCCGACAGCTACTTCACCGTGGAGATCACCGCCAAGGCCAGCCAGCCGGTTTCCTGCGGCTTCTTCCTGAACCCCGCCGGCAGCTGGGATCCTCGGGTGTCCGAGTCCATCGACTTCACCACCGAGGAGCAGACCTTCACCTTTGAGACCACCGATACCCTCATTCTGGAGATGCCCTTCGAGATGCTCTTCCAGTTCGGCTCCGCCGACCTGGCCGGCATGGGCGAGGTCACCATTGAGATCACCAGCATTACCATTTATCAGAGAAGCGTCATGTAAACCAACCCAAACGGGCAGAGGGGATGCACATTCCATCCCCTCTGTTCGACTAAATACCGCAGAAAGGATTGACTGACCATGAAAAAATGGCTGTTGGCGCTGCTGCTGGCCCTGGCGCTGACCTTGACCGCCTGCTCCACCACCGAATATACGGTCCGCTTCGACCAGACCTCCGCCGGGACGTCTATCCAGGAGCAGGTCGTCCGCTCCGGCAAGACCCTGGAAGCCCCCGCCGAGCCCACCAAGGAGGGCTATGTGTTCCTGGGCTGGTTCCAGGACGCGGGCCTGACCAAGCCCTTCGACGTGACCCAGGACCAGGTGGAGGGGGACATGACCCTCTACGCCGGCTGGGACCGGGACACCGGGGACACCCCCGCCGATTCCGGCAACGACAAGGACTTCTCCTCCCTCCGCAGCCCCGGCAGCCAGGAGGAGGCCTACGAATACAGCGCCTTCTTCCTGCCCGCGGTGGACGGTACCAGCCAGCCCTATGTGGGCGACCCCATGCCCTACTATGAGGACGGCACCTATTACATCTACTACCTGAAGGAGGCCGGGGACTCCTACAATCACTCCGTGTACCTAGCCACCACCACCGATTTTCTGACCTACACCGAGTACGACGATCCCGTTCTGGAGGCCAACCACAACGGCGGCCAGGACAGCTGGATCGGCACCGGCTCCGTGGTGAAGGTGGGGCAGAAGTACTACTTCTTCTACACCGGCCACGGCAACGGCCAGGTGCTGGAGTACGCCGAGAAGGTCATGGTCGCTGTGGGCGACACCCCCACCGCCTTTGAAAAGCTGGAGGGCTGGGAGATCACGCCGCCGTCGGACCTGGGCCAGAAGAACGACTTCCGGGATCCCCAGGGCTATGTGGACCCGGCCAGCGGCAACATCATTCTGACCATCACCGCCTCCCAGCAGGGCACCGCCCGGATCCTGAAGTACACCCTTTCCCCGGACCTGGAGGAGGCCCACTATGACGGGGTGATCTTCACCAACGACGAGGCGAAAAACGGCGATTTCTGGAACCTGGAGTGCAGCGACACCTTCCAGATTGGCGATACCTATTACATTACCTATTCCGCTCAGGACGACACGCTGTGGTACGCCACCGCCAGCGCCCCCTACGGCCCCTACGGCGACCCCGTCCGGCTGGACGGCAAGCTGTTCTACGCCGCCAAGCATGTGGAGGATGGAGACCACAAGTACATGGTGGGCTGGGCCCGCCGGAGCGAATCCGTCTCCTCCACCCAGGACGTGTCCGGCTGGGCCGGAAACCTGGCGGTGCAGGAGCTGGTGCAAAATGAGGACGGCACCCTGGCCCTGGCCCCGGTGCAGGCCGTGGCGAACAGCTTCTCCCTCCGCCGGACCCTGCCCTGCGAGGGCGGCACCCACGTCTTTGTGGACGCCGGCTCCGCCTACAACTACGCCGACGCCTTCACCTGCTACGAGAGCTTCCTCCTCAAGGGCGAGTTCACCTTCACCGGGGAGGGCACCTTCGGCCTGAGCTTTGACTACAACGGCCGGCAGGACAAGAACAAATTCATCGTCCTCTCCCCCGCCGACGGGACGCTGTCCCTCCAGTTCAACGAGGGCGGCACCATGATCACCGAGACCGCCGTCACCCTGACCCCGGGCCAGACCTATTCCTTCACCTACGTTCAGGAGGGCTCGGTGGGCATCTTCTACATCGACGGCCTGGCAGCCCTGACCGTTCGGCTCTACGGCGCCAGCGGCAAGACCATTCAGATTTTTGCGGAAAACAACACGGTCCTGTTCACCTCCCTCCGGGAGTACACAAGGCCCTGACGAGCAGAAAAGGGGCGTGCTTCCATGCACCAGATTTTTTCAGTTGACAGCCCGCTGATGAGCGCGCTGACCAAGGTCGGCGACTGCATCTGCCTGAGCGTGCTGTGGGTGGTATTTTCCCTGCCCATTTTCACCATGGGCCCGGCCACAGCGGCCCTCTACGCCGCCGCCTACCACACCATCCGCATGGACGAGGGCAGGCTGTGGCAGCGCTTCTGGGGCACCTTCCGGGAGGAATTTAAGCGGGCCGCCCTGGTGGGGCTGATCTCCCTGGGGGTCATGGCCCTGCTGACGGTGGATGTGTTCGTGTTCCGGGGCATCAATCTGTCCGGAGAGCCCCTGGGCTGGCTGTACTATGTGGCGCTGTTCATCTGGTGCGCCGCCCTGACCTGGACCATCTACCTGGCCGCCTATACCGCCCGGTTCACCGGCAACGTCCGGGAGACCCTGAAATTCGGCTATCTGCTAATCCTCCTGCACCCTCTGCGGGCGCTGACGGTGCTGCTGATCGCCCTGGGCGGGCTGGCCGTGATCCTGATGGTGCCCTTCCTGCTGCTGGCTCTGCCGGGAGCTGGGATGCTGCTATGCACCTTCCCCTTGGAGAAGGTCTTCCAGTCCCATCTGCGGCCGGAGGACCGGATCCAGGTCATCACCGAATCGGAGGAACCGACCGATGATCAGTAAAGAACTTCAAAAAGCCCGGGAATTTGAGGCCCACTACGGTCCCTTTATCCCCGACGACCAGCGTCCGGCCTTCCACGTCACCCCCACCATTGGCTGGATGAACGACCCCAACGGTTTTTCCTTCTATAAAGGAGAATACCACCTCTTTTATCAGTACCACCCCTATTCCAACGAATGGGGCCCCATGCACTGGGGCCACGTCAAGTCCAAGGACCTGATCCGCTGGGAGCGGCTCCCCGCCGCCCTGGCTCCGGACCAGGAATACGACCAGAACGGTTGCTTTTCCGGCAGCGCGGCAGAGCTTCCCGACGGGCGGCAGCTGCTGGTCTACACCGGCGTCCGCCAGATCCGGGAGGAAAACGGCATTCTTCGGGACCGGCAGACCCAGTGCGTGGCCGTCGGCGACGGGCTGAACTATGAAAAATACGCCCTCAACCCGGTGATCTCCGCCAAGGACCTGCCCGCCGGCGGCAGCGTCTGCGACTTCCGAGACCCCAAGATCTGGAAGGAGGGGGACACCTACTACCTGGTGGCGGGGAACCGGACGCCGGACGGCAGCGGGGCCATTTTGCTCTACGAAAGCCCGGACGGCTTTGCCTGGCGCTACGCCGGGGTCCTGGCCGCCTGCCACAATCAGTACGGCCGGATGTGGGAGTGCCCGGACTTCTTCCCCCTGGACGGGAAGTACGTCCTGCTCACCAGTCCCCAGGAGATGACCGCCATCGGCCTGGAATTTCACGCCGGCAACGGCACCCTCTGCCTTATCGGGGAATTCGACCGGGCGCGGAAGCATCTGATCCGGGACAATGTGCAGGCCATCGACTACGGCCTGGACTTCTACGCCCCCCAGACCCTCCAGACCCCCGACGGCCGCCGGGTGATGATCGCCTGGATGCAGAACTGGGAGACCTCCAAGTGCCAGGCCCTAGGCATCCGCTTCTTTGGAGAGATGACCCTGCCCCGGGAGCTGAGCATCCGGGACGGCCGGCTGATCCAGACCCCGGTGCGGGAGCTGGAGCGCTACCGGAGCTATCAGATCCTCTACAAAAACGTCCTGGTCTCCCGGATGACCACCCTGCAAAACGTCCGGGGCCGGACGCTGGACATGACCATCACCCTCCGCCCGGTCAGCGAGACCAGCACCTACCGCTGGTTCAAGCTGAACGTGGCCGGAGATGGAGAACACATGACCACCGTCCGCTTTAAGCCGGACTGCAACACCCTGCGGATCGACCGCACCCGCTGCGGCTTCCCCCACGACATCGTCAACGTCCGGGACTTCATGGTGCGTCCCCGCCGGGGGGAGCTGAAGCTTCGGGTCATTCTGGACCGGCACAGCATGGAGCTGTTCGTCAACGATGGGGAGCAGGCCGCCACCACCATGATCTACACCGACCCCAGCGCCGACGCCATCAGCTTTGAGGCCGACGGCAGCGTCCTGATGGACGTGGAAAAATACGACCTGGTATGTGAAGGAGGAGCCCAATGAGCGCGGAATTTGACGTGGTGGCCCTGGGCGAGCTGCTGGTGGACTTCACCGCCCACGGCCAGACGTCCCTGGGCGACCCCCTCTTTGAGGCCAATCCCGGCGGGGCGCCCTGCAACGTGCTGGCCATGCTGAAAAAGCTGGGCCGCGCCTGTGCCTTTGTGGGCAAGGTGGGAGACGATCTGTTTGGCCGCCACCTCCGCTCCGTGGTGGAGGAGACGGGGATCGACCTGACCTACCTGGCGGCGGACCCCGCCGCCCATACCACCCTGGCCTTTGTTAAGACCTTTCCCAATGGGGACCGGGATTTTTCCTTCTACCGGGATCCCGGGGCCGATATGCTGCTAACCGAGGAGGAGGTGCCGGCGGACGCCGTCGCCCGGTGCCGCATTTTCCACTTTGGCTCCTTGTCCATGACCCATCCCGGCGTCCGGGCGGCCACAAAAAAGGCGGTCGCCTGCGCCAAGGCGGGCGGCGCCTATGTTTCCTTCGATCCCAACCTCCGGCCGCCCCTCTGGTCCAGTCTGGAGGAGGCCCGGGACCAGATCGCCTGGGGCCTGGGTCAGTGCGACGTGCTGAAAATCGCGGACAACGAGCTGGAATTTATGACCGGCCAGACGGATTTTGACCTGGGTGCGGCCATTTTGCGGCAGCGCTATCCCAATATCCGCCTGCTCTGCGTGACGGCGGGGGCCGAGGGCAGCTATGCGTACTATGATCAAGAGCGGGTCTTCGTCCCGGCTTTCCGGCTGGGCGGCACCATCGAGACCACCGGGGCCGGGGACACCTTCTGCGCCTGCGTCCTGGACGGGGTACTGCGCAACGGCCTGGAGCGTTTGACCGCTCAGGAGCTGACCGCCATGCTCCGCTTCGCCAACGCGGCGGCCTACCTGGTGACCACCCGGCGAGGCGCTCTGCGCTCCATGCCGGAAAAGCGGCAGGTCCTGGACCTGCTGCGGCAAAATGCCTAATCCATTTTTTGGAGGAACGACATGAAAATAAGTAAGAAATGTATTGCCCTGCTGTGCCTGGCCGCTTATATGATCCTGCTGCTGGCGGCCTGCGGCCCGAACACCCCCACCGAGACCACCGGCGGCACCACCGCCTCCACCCAGCCGTCCCTGCCGGAGCATTGGAGCGCCACGGAGACGGGCCTTTCCTTTGACGGCGAGACCTGGGACAGCTACTATTTCAGCGGCGAGACCGTCTCCGATCAGGATTTCCAATACGCCGCCGACGTGACCTTCGCCGATGGCGACGCGGGCCTGGCGGCCCTGGTTTTCCAGTCCAACGCCGACCACGACAGCTGCTATGTGGCCAGCCTCAGCGCCCTGACCGACCGGGCGGAGCTTTATAAGGTGGAAAACGGCCAGCAGATCCCCCTGGGGCGGGAAGTGCCCGTGGAGGAGCAGAGCACCTACCACATGCAAATCACCATGATCGACAGCCACATTGCTTATTTTGTGGACGACACCCTGATTTGCAGCACCGGCGACTACATCATGGCCCAGGACTTAGGGCAGAACGATGTTTTGATGTCCGGCCTGTATGGCCTGTGCGCCAGCGACGGCGCCATGACCTTTGAAAACACCGCCCTCACCGTCTATGAGGCGGGCTCCGCCCCGGTCCTCACCAGCCTCTCCCTCCAGGCCCAGAGCGGCGAAGTGGAGCAGGCGGAAAATATGCTCTCCAACGGATGGTATGTCTATCAGCAGTACGTCTCCAGCGACTGCGACGCCGTGACCATCCAGACCGAGACCGCCGGCGGCGCGGAGGCCCTGATCCTCTCCGCCACTGGGGAGGCCGTCACCGGCCCCGCCGCCCTGAATCCGGGCCAGAATCAGTTCCAGATCTTCACCTCCAAGGACGGGCAGTATCAGCTGGCCTACCGGCTGAACATTCTCCGCCGGGGCGAGGAGGAATACTATTCCGAGCAATACCGGGATGTGTACCATTTCTCCGTCAAGGAGGGCTGGGGCAACGATCCCAACGGCCTGTTCAAGCTGGGAGACACCTGGCACCTGTTCTACCAGTTCTACCCCGGCGGCACCGACTGGGGCGCCATGCACTGGGGCCACGCCACCAGCACCGACCTGATCCACTGGGAGGACAAGGGCATCGCCTTCTATCCCAATGAGTACGGCACCATGTTCTCCGGCTGCGCCGTGGTGGATACGGACAATGTCTCCGGTCTATTTGGGGAGAACGGCGGTGTCATTTTGTACATCACCGGCAACGGCAACGGCCAGCGCATTATCGCCGCTTACAGCGAGGACGGGGAGACCTGGAATTACTACCGGGGCAAGAATGCCGATGGCGCCCTGAACGGCGACGACGTGCTCATCGACTGGCGGGAGGACCCAGTCCAGTCCGACGCCTTCCGGGACCCCAAGGTCTTTAAGTACCAGGACACCTGGTTCATGGTCATTGCCGGCGGCATGCTGCGGATCTACTCCACCACCGACCTGATCCACTGGAACCTGGAGTCCACCTACAACGGCACCCCCGGCGAATATGAAAACGCCGCCGGACTGCGGGTGGAGACGGAGTGCCCGGATCTGGTGCGCCTGCCCATCGAGGGGGAGGACGGCTGGAAATGGGTCCTGAGCTACGGCGGCCGCCGCTACCAGGTGGGCGACTTCACCAACGCTAACGGGAAATGGGAATTTGTGGCGGACCCGGAGTATGCCGAGCCTGTGGCCATGAATTTCGGCAACGATTCCTACGCCGGCATGACCTACTATCTGGGCGACTCCTTCAATGGGGACACCCAGGACCGGGTGATCGTCTGGAACTGGATGAACTCCTGGGACTACTGCAACCGGGTGGACGACTTGAGCGGCAACACCCGCTTCAACGGCACCTACAACCTGAATCTGGAGATGAGCCTGGTCCGGGACAAGGACGGCAAGCTGATTTTGAAGCAGAAGCCGGTCCAGGAGTATGCAGAATCCGTTTTCCCGGAAGAAAATGTGGCGCTGGACACCACTCTGACCGTCTCCGGCGCCCAGGCCCTGGACTTCCAGGGGGACGCCTACCTGCTGGAGCTGGTCATCACCCCGGATGCGGGGACCACAACGGCGGGGGCCCTGGTGCGGGTCAACGGGGACAAGTACGTCAGTGTGGAGTATGACTTTACCACGGACACCCTGACCCTGGATCGGAGCAAGCTGGGCGGCTTCTCCTCCTCCATCCGCTTCTCCCAGGCGGTGACGGAGCAGCGCGCCGACGGCTCCGTGGCCATCCACATCTATGTGGACAAGGCCAGTGTGGAGGTTTTCTCCGGCGATTACACCACCGCCGGCGCCGCCCTGATCTATCCTGCCGCCGAGAATACCGGCGTATCGGTGTTCTCCGAGGGCGGCAGCAGCACCATCCAGGTGCAAATCACCACCGCCTCCTCCATGTGGGGCTAAGCGGCCAAAAGGCACGAAGCACAGTAAAATAAAGTACGTCCCTCCGGTGAAAGCCGGAGGGATGCGCTTTTGGGGCCCGCCGGCGACAGTCTATCGGAAAACCCCTTGCATCCGGCGGAAAGCTGCTTTATAATAGCGTTGAGAAAAATCTGAGGCGGACACACAAGGACGGGAAACGCCCCGGCAAGGAGAAACTATGCTGAATCAATTTTCAAGAACCGAGCTTCTGTTTGGAAAAGAGGCCATGGAGCGGCTGGCGGCGGCCCGGGTGGCCGTATTTGGGATCGGCGGCGTCGGCGGTTACGCGGTGGAGGCCTTGGCCCGCTCCGGCATCGGCGCCCTGGACCTGATCGACGACGACCGGGTGTGCCTGACCAACCTAAACCGTCAGCTCCACGCCACCTGGAAGACCATGGGCCAGTACAAGGTGGACGTGGCCGCCCAGCGGACCCTGGACATCGCGCCGAATATCCAAGTCACGACCTACAAGACCTTTTACACCCCCGACACGGCGGCGCGGTTTGATTTTTCCCAGTACGACTATATCGTGGACGCCATCGACACCGTGACGGGGAAAATCACCCTGGTGGTGCACGCGGCCCAGACAGGGACTCCCATCATCAGCTCCATGGGCGCCGGCAACAAGCTGGACCCGACGGCCTTTCAGGTGGCGGACATTTACAGCACTTCCGTCTGTCCCCTGGCCCGGGTCATGCGGCGGGAGCTGAAAAAGCGGGGCATTCCCAAGCTGAAGGTGGTCTATTCCCGGGAGCCTCCCATGACGCCCCGGCAGGAAGCGGCCCTCGACTGTCAGGAGGAGGGCGATCGTTCCCCAGACACGGTCCGAGGCGGCGGACAGCGGCGGCAGATCCCGGGGAGCAACGCCTTTGTCCCGGCGGCGGCGGGTCTGATCCTGGCTGGAGAGGTCGTGAAGGACCTGGCGGGAATTGGTTGACAAGGCGCACGATCCCGGTTATAATGAACAAAAAGCCGGAAAGAAAGGAAGCATGGAGCATGAGAATCAAAATTACAGCGGACAGCACCTGCGATCTGACGCCGGAGCTGATCCAAAAATACAACATTACCATTACGCCGCTGTCCGTGTCCTGCGGCGGCGAGAGCTTCCACGACGGGGTGGATATCACGCCGGATGAGATCTACGCGAAAAACGCCGAGACCGGCCAGCTGGCCTCCACCGCGGCGGTAAATATTCAGGAGTATATCACGGTCTTTTCCCAGGCGCTGAAGGAATATGACGCCGTGATCCATTTCACCATCAGCAGCGCCATGTCTGCCTGCTATCAAAACGCCTGTACCGCGGCGGAGGAGACGGGGAATGTGTGGGTCGTGGACAGCCGGAACCTGTCCACGGGGATTGCCCACCTGGTTTTGGACGCCTGTGACATGGCCCAAGCCGGGATGGCTCCCCAGGACATCCACCGGGAGCTGGAGCGCCGCCGGGAGAAGCTGGACGTGAGCTTCATCGTGGACACCCTGGAGTATCTGCGCAAGGGAGGCCGCTGCACGGCAGTGGCCGCCTTCGGCGCCAATCTTCTAAAGCTCCATCCCTGCATCTATGTGAAGGACGGGGAAATGGGCGTCGGCAAAAAGTATCGGGGCAAGCTGGAAAACTGCCTTCTTGCCTATGTGAAGGACAAGCTGGCGGACCCCTCCACCGTGGACACCAAGCGGATTTTTATCACCGATTCCGGCGTGGAGGAAAGCATCCGGGCGTCGGTGGAACAGGCGGTCCGGGAGCTGGTCCCCTTTGAGGAAGTCATCCATACCCGTGCCGGCTGCACCGTATCCTGCCACTGCGGCCCCGGCACCCTGGGCATCCTGTTTTACAGAAAATAAGGGGCTTTTAGCGATGCCCGGGCGCGGAAACGCCTTGACACCGCGGGCCCGGAACGGTACAATGAAGGCCGAAACCAAACAAGGAGGGGTATGATGAAGGTACTGCTCATCAACGGCAGCCCCCACAAGCAGGGCTGCACCTATACAGCTCTGGCGGAGGCGGCTAGGGCTCTGGAAGGCATGGGCATCGAGACGGAAATCTACCAGCTGGGGGCCGGTCCGGTGCAGCCCTGCAACGGCTGCGGCGGCTGCCGGAAGCTGGGGAAATGCGTCTTTGACGACGGCGTGAATGAGATCGCCGCCCGGGCGGACAGCTTTGACGGCCTGATCGTCGGCGCTCCCGTGTACTACGGCGGGCCCTGCGGGCAAATCCAGTGCTTCCTGGACCGGCTGTTTTACAGCGCGGCGGGGCGTCTGGCGGGGAAACCCGCCGCCGCGGTGGTGTCCTGCCGGCGGGGCGGGGCCTCGGCGGCCTTCCAGCGGCTCAATATGTATTTCCAGATGTGCAATATGCCGGTGGTTTCCAGCCAGTACTGGAACCAGGTCCACGGCAACACTCCCCAGGAGGTGGCGCAGGATCTGGAGGGTCTGCAAACCATGCGCACCCTGGCCCAGAACATGGCCTTCCTGCTGAAATGCCGGGCCGGGTCGGGGGAGGCGCTGCCGGTCTACGAGCCCAAGACCGCCACCAACTTCATTCGATAAGGAACCGATGATCAAAAATGGGGTCAGGCTCATTGCCTGACCCCATTTTTAGATTGATTCGTTCGTAGGACGGCAGCGCGGATACGCCGGATGGAATGTTGTTCTCTCTTTAAACGCAGAGCCATTGGACCTCCCGCGCCTCGTCCGGCGCCGGGGGAGAGAGCTTCGCGATCAGCGCGCGGATCACGTTCTCTGGCACCCGCTCACGCCGGGCGGCGTTGCGGCGGAGATTTTCTTCCAGCGCCGTCTCCAGATATACAATCCTTGTCCACGCCCCGTAGGCGTGGATCAGCTCCAGGGGCCTGCGGCGGGCCTCCGCCGTCACGTTGGTCGCGTTCCAGACGAAGGGCTCCCGGCGGCGAAGATGCTCCCGGGCCCGGCGTTTGGCCTCCTCCGCCACAGGCCCCTGGTTGTCTGTGGGGGCGATTTTCAGCTCCCGGCGGATGGCGTCCAGGGAGACGACCGGCAGATGGGGGCAATTTTGAGAGATCCAGGCGTCCTTGCCCACGCCGGGAAGACCGGAGAGCAGGATAACCGGCCCCCAGCGGTCATCATAGAGCGGAACCTCCGGCGGCACATCCCGCCCGGACAGATAGGAAAACCGGGTGTGTCCATCGGGGAAGGGGTACGGCGCGGAGAGGCATCCCGCCTCCTCCGCCAGCAGCCGGCTGAACCGGACGCGATCCATCTGTTCCGTCCGGTCCGGGCATAGCTTCCCCTCGGCGTCGGCCTCGGCGAGAACGCAGAGCCGGTCAAAAGAAAACGCCGGCGCCAGAGCCCCCGCTTCCGAGACGGACCGGAGCTTCCGGCCGGGATCTGTATCGTCTACGACGTGGAGCGGCAGGGCGTGACGGCGTACAAAAGCGCAGACCGCTTCCCGGAACCGGATCTTTTCCGTATCGCCGCAGAGCTCCAGCCGGGTCCACAAAAGGTCCCGGGCCATTTTCTCCCCCACGGCGGCATGATTGGGGCTGGTCCAGTTCTCGTTCTCCCACCGGGTCGCCCGTATCTTTCCCACATCGTGAAGGAGCGCGGCGGTAAAGAGGACGCTGCGCTCCCCTTCGTCAAGGGTGCGAAAACCGTCCAGCCCAGCAAGGGCCTGGCAGACCATTTTCGTGTGCGTCCACACGTCTCCTTCCCCGTGATAGGCGGGATTCTGGGGCGTCTTTGCCATTTCTCCGGCGTAAAACGCCAGGTCGGAGCGGGAGATCCGGTCCCAATCTATGCGCCATTCCGGTGGCGCCGGCGTCAGCTCCCGAATCTGTCCAAGGCTGTCCATCAGCCGTCCCTCCCGGGGAGCGCGGGCAGGTACAGATCCTTCACCGGCACCGCCAGCAGGTTGGGCACGATGGGCCGACTCTGCCAGTGGGAATCCACAGCCTGAACTGCCTGATAGAAGGTTGGGCGCACATATTTCAGCCGCTCCGTCACCTTCCCGCCCTCTTCGATCTTGAGATACAGCCCCTCCATCATCGTGCCGCCCGCAAAGCTCTGCCGCTCCGGGTCCAGGCCCTCTTTTTCGCAGGAGGCGACAAAGGAGGTCCTGGGGTCGTCGCTGATATATCGGGACCGGCCAAGATGGCTCAGAAGCGCCTCCCGGTCAGAAAACATTCCCTCCGCCAGCACGGGCACGGAGACCACCGGCAAGGTACGCAGCATCTCCTGCCGGGTGCCGGTGTCGAAAAAGATGCCCGTCTCCCGGTCCAGAATGTCAAATTCCAGAAAATAGTGGGGGAGCCTATCATAAAACACCGTGTGCTTGGCATACATCCACTCCCCGTACAGGATATAGCGGGCGCCCAGCACCCGGTAGAAGGCATCCCTGTGGACCTGGGCCCACTGCTTGAAAAGATTGTAGTGCCGCTCGCCCCAGCCTCCGTCCAGGTAGTGGCCCCGGCTCTGGAGGAGCAGTCTCCCCTCCCCGTCAAAGGAAATGGCGGTGTTGGCCCCGTCGCACTTCTCCTCCACCACCAGATGCCTGCCCGCGATGTGGGAAAAGGGGATCTGGTTTAAGTCCTCATCCCCCGGCTGAAGGCGGGAGCCCTCCAGGTGGGGCGTCCGGGGATATTTAATAATATCAAATTTCATATCAGTCCTCCACGTTGGCAAACAGCGCCAGATGGTCCGGGACGCCGGAAAAATGGAGCCTCGTGCAGCCCGCGTTGACGAATAGCTCTGTGAGCCTGGGCTTCGTCAGCAGATGGATGTGCTCCGGGTTGTTGTCCGGCTTGGAGGGCACGGTGACAAGGACGCATTTTTTCGCCATGGCCACGGCGGCGCGCACCGCGCTCTGAACATCCGGGATATGCTCCAAGACCTCCAGCATGGTCACCACGTCTACGCTCCGTTCCGGCAGGGGTTGGGAACAGACGTCGGCCATCCTGACGTCCAGCCGCGTAAGGCCTCCACGCCGAAGGTCCTCCAGAAATTCCACCCGGTGAGGCAGAAGGTCCAGGGCCGTAACGCGGCAGTCCGGGAAAGCGTCCAGAAAGGGAAACAGGAAAACGCCCCGGCCGCTGCCCACATCCAGAAGGCTCTCCGGCCCGATCCCCCGGAGATACCCCAGCATCAGCTTCACTCTGGGCAAATCCCCATGGCCCCGCTTGAAACGGTAGAGCTTCACGCCCCATTCTCGGCCCAGGTCCAAGAGCCGGTCCGTATCCTCCTGCCCCAGCGCCTCCAGCGGCGTCTCCAAAAGCTCCGGGGGAAGCTGTTTTCCCTCTCGGGCAGCCTGTCCGCGCACAGCGGAAGCCGCCAGGGCGCGGTAGAGTTCCCTGTATTCCATCGGCACACCTCCATACCATTTGGCTTTTTTCGCCCGCTTCGCCGGGCAGTGGATTCCGCTTTTTCCGCCGTCTGCGGGTCTCGGGTCTTCGCAGTCAATTCTCATTCATTTTATTATACGACATTCCCCCACCGGCAAAGTCAAGGTTGTTTCTGCATGCGCTTCCCAAGCGCGCGTATTCCCTCTTTTCCATCCTTTTGGAACACGCCCGTCACCAAACTGTCACTTTTTTCTGCTATAATATCAGCGTTTATTTGTACCGGCCACAAGGAGGAACCAGCTATGGCGGATCTATATTATATTGAAGACGATCAAACCATCGCGCTTGCCGTAAAGGCGTATTTGGAGCCCAAGGGTTTTCAGGTAACGGTCTGCGCCACCCTCGCGCAGGCGAAGGAGGACCTGAAAAAGCATGTCCCGGCCTGTATATTATTGGACTGGAAAATGCCGGACGGGTGCGGAGACGGCTTGTGCCGATGGATCCGGGGCAGCTGGCCGGAGGTACCGGTCATTTTTCTTACCGTCCGGGGCGACAGTACGGATATCGTTTCGGGCTTTCAAAACGGAGCGGACGATTATTTGGTAAAGCCCTTCGCGTTAGAGGTGCTGTACTCCCGGATCCTAGCGGTGCTTCGCAGGACCGGAAACGGGGCGCGGCGGTATCTTTCCTGTGGCGGGATCATGCTGGACCAAGCCCGCCACGGGGTTTATTGCGGGTCGGAGGAGATTCCGCTAAGCGCGGCGGAGTATCAGCTGCTATTGTACCTGATGCAAAATAAGGGAAAAACGGTGACAAGGGAGCGGATTCTGGAGCATATCTGGGACGCGAAGGGAACCTATGTGAACAATAACACCCTGACCGTTACCGTAAAACGACTGCGGAGCAAACTGCCCCAGCCGGAATGCCTGAAAACCGTCAGAAGCGTGGGCTACCGAATGGAGGACACCATATGAGCGGCCGGAAAAATATGTTGATTACCGCGGGGATCGTATGCGCAGTCAGCCTGATCGCCGCCGCCATGGCAGTCCTGCTGGTCTCCGGTCGTTGCAGGGCGCTATCATTCGAGCTTTTAGATTCCGTTTGCAGCGAGGTGGTGGAGCGGGAGCCGGAGACGCTGAAAACCATCTCCGCCGCTCTAAAGGCGCAGACGCGGGGGAACCTGGATGGGGCATTGGCAGGCGGGGTCCTTTCCCAATTAGGGTACCGGGCCTCCGACTTTTCCGGTTCCCCCTACCGGCAGAACGTCCTTTTCGCGCTTGCCGGTTTCGCGGCGGGGTTTTCCCTTTTCCTATTCACGTTCTGTTACCGAAACAGGGCGGAAAGTCGCCGGATCCAGGCTCTAGCCGCGTATCTGGAGCAGGTAAACAGCGGAAAGGCGGTGATTCTCTCCACCTCCGGGGAAGATGATTTTTCCAAGCTGGAAGATGAGATCTATAAAACGGTGACCTGTCTGTATCAGATGAAGGAGCAGGCTGTGCGGACGAAAAACGATTTCGCGGAAAGCCTGTCCGACATCGCTCATCAGATCAAGACGCCGATCACCGCGATCTGCCTGTCTGTCCAAAGAATGCGGCAAGGCTCCCCGGAAAACGGGCTGGCGCAGGTGGAAACACAGCTATCGCGGCTGACCTATCTGGTAGAGTCTCTGCTGATCCTATCCCGGCTTGACGCCGGGGTCCTGCCTTTCCACAAGGAAGAAACGGATGTCTTTACCCTTCTGGTCCTCGCGGCGGATAATTTGCAGGAGTTGTTCGCCGGCGCCGGCACATCCGTAGAAATACCGGAGCAAGGGCAGATACGGATCGACGCGGACATGGAGTGGACCATGGAGGCCATCATGAATCTGATGAAAAACTGCATGGAACACAGTACGGGCGGAACCGTCCACTGTTCCTACGCGCAAAATCCGTTATACACGGAAATCCTGATCTGGGATAACGGGGAAGGGTTCGCGAAGGAGGATCTTCCCCATCTGTTTGAGCGGTTTTACCGGGGGAAGAATGCCGGTGAAGGCGGCATCGGAATCGGGCTGGCCCTGGCGAAAGAAATGATTGAACGCCAAAACGGGACGCTTCGCGCGAAAAACCGTCCCGGGGGCGGCGCGGTTTTTGAAATTCGTTTTTACCGTCACTGAGCTGTCACTTTCGTTTGCTATACTGTTAATTGTGGAAGTAATGAAGGTTATTTCTCATGGAGCATCGCTTCCAAACAGACAAACGGAAAAGGAGAAAATTAGAATGGAAATCCTAAAATGTGAGAACGTCAGGAAGGTATACGGTTCCGGCGGCAATCAGGTCGTGGCGTTGGACGGGATCGATCTATCCGTAAATAAGGGGGAATTTGTGGCGATCCACGGCGCGTCAGGATCGGGAAAGTCCACGCTGCTGCATATTCTGGGCAGCGCGGACAAGCCGACAAGCGGAAGGGTCATTGTAGACGGAACCGACCTGGCCAAGCTGAACCAGACCCAGGCGGCGATTTTCCGGCGCCGGAAGGTGGGCCTGGTCTATCAGTTCTACAACCTGATCCCCACGCTTACCGTGAGAAAGAACATTCTAATACCCCTTGCCCTGGACAAAAAGAAACCGGATCCGGCGTTTTTCGATCAGATCGTAAACGCCCTTGGAATCGCCGGCCGGCTCGACGCGCTGCCGAGCCAGCTGTCCGGCGGCGAGCAGCAGCGCGCCGCGATCGCGCGTTCCCTGATTTACCGGCCAGCCCTGCTGCTGGCGGACGAGCCCACCGGAAATCTCGACCAGAAGAATTCCAAAGAAGTCGTCGATATGCTGAAGCTGTCAAACCGCAACCTTGGGCAGACGATCCTGCTGATCACCCATGATGAAAAAATCGCTCTGGAAGCGAAACGGGTAATTACCCTAGAGGATGGGCGCATTATCAGCGACGAACGCCGGAGGTAAGGGCCATGTGGAGAGAATACTCATCAAGCTACATCAAAAACAACCGCTCTTCCGGTCTGTCCGTGATGACTGCCGCCTGGATCTCCGCACTGCTCCTATCGTTGCTGTGCGGTTTATTCTATAACGCCTGGAAATATGAGGTGGAGCGGATCGAAATAGAGGAAGGCGGCTGGCACAGCCGTATCATTGGCGAGCTTGCGGCGGAGGATATTGAAACGATCAAAAATTTCGCGAACGTCAAAGACGCGAAGGTAAACGAAAAGGGATATAAAGGGGCGGAACCGAC
>CANQXH010000024.1 GCA_947627745.1 uncultured Oscillospiraceae bacterium | reverse complement strand
GTTGTGGTGACTTTATTCTAACAAACTCAATCGCCTTTTTCTAGCTATTCGGTCTCACATCTATTGTAACGCTACAACTCCGGGGTAGCCCGGGTGTAATTGGGGGTTGACCTGTGGGTTATTTTCGGTTATAATAGTTTAGTATGGCTCTGTCCAAGGGTCTTTTTTGGAAATTGCTGCGGCCTTTTGGCTGTTGAGCATATTGTACTCTATATAAGAAGGAGGTGTATACATGAAGCGTACCTATCAGCCCAGCCAGCGCCACCGTTCCAAGGTCCACGGCTTCCGGAAGAGAATGGCGACCTCCAACGGGCGCAAGGTGCTGGCCCGCCGCCGCGCCAAGGGCCGCCAGGTTCTGACCGCCTAAACGACCTGAGCTGTCCGATATCGCGCAAGCGCGAAATGGGAGTCCATGCGGGGCGAACGGCATTTTCGCCCCGCTCCCTTTTTCTAACGGGAGGCGCTGCCATGCAATTTTCCGCGTCCTTGAAGCAAAACCACATTTTCCGGCGGCTCTACGCCACCTCCGGCAAGGCCAACGGCCTGCTGGTGCTCTACGCCCGGCGCAACCACACCGACCGGAACCGGGTGGGCCTGACCGTCAGCAAAAAGCTGGGTCACGCCGTGGTGCGCAACCGGGTCCGCCGCCGCCTGCGGGAGATCTACCGGCTGAATGAAAGCCGGTTCCGCCGGGGCTTCGATATTGTGGTAGTGGCCCGGAGCCGGGCCGTGGAGGCGGATTTTTCCCAGCTGACGGCGGCTTACCTCTCTTTGGCGAAGAAGGCGGGCATTCTCCTGGAGGACTCCCGATGAAACAGCTGCTTCTCTGGCTCATCCGGTTTTACCGCCGGCATATTTCCCCCGGAAAGCCGCCGGCCTGCCGGTTCGTGCCCACCTGCTCCCAGTATGCCTATCTGGCCATTGAAAAATACGGCGCCTGGAAGGGCGGCCGCATGGCCCTGGCCCGGCTGCTGCGGTGCAACCCCTTCTACCGGGGCGATCTGTACGACCCTGTACCATGACCTCCTCGCAAAAGAGGAGAAGGAGGAATGTCCATGATTCTCGCCTTCCATATCGGGGATATCATCACCGTTCCCTTCGGCTATCTGCTGGACTGGATGTACCGGCTCTCCGGCAACTACGGCATGGCTATGCTGCTGTTCGCCATCCTGGTGAAGATCATCCTCATCCCCATCACCGCCAAGAGCAAGAAGACCTCCATGAAGCTCTCCCGGCTCAGCCCCCGGATCAAGGAGATCCAGGATAAGTATACCGATCAGCAAAAGCAGGGCGAGGCCCTGCAGGCCCTCTATAAGGAAGAGGGCGTCAGCATGGGCGGCGGCTGCCTTTGGAGCCTGGTCCCCCTGCTGATCCTGTTCCCCCTGCTGGCCGTGGTGCGCCAGCCCCTGGTGTACATGCTCCACGAAACCGCGGAGACGGCGGCGCAGATTGTCTCCGTCATGACGGAGCAGGCGCCCCAGTATTTTACCGGCAACACCTACTACGCCCAGGTCGCCGCCGCCCGGCACATCCATGAGTATGCCCAGGTCATCCGGGACGCCATCCCCGGCATCAGCGAGGCCACCCTGGCCGGCATGAATTTTGACTTTTTGGGCATCGACGTGGGCGCCATCCCTGAATTTAACATCTTCGCCTGGAGCGCCTATGACTGGGCCCACATCGGGGCCTTCCTGATCCCGGTGTTCTCCGCCGGCAGCCAGGTGCTGAGCATGTTCATCATGACCAAGATGAACAACTCCGTCATCACCGACAAAAACGGCGTAAAGGACAAGGAGACCGCCGAAAATTCCCAGGCAAATCAGACCAACAAGACCATGATGATCATCTCGCCCCTGCTGTCGCTGTGGGTGGGCTTCACGGTGCCCGGGGCGCTGAGCCTGTACTGGTTCGTCCAGGGCATGGTGTCCATTGCCATCGACGTGATCCTGACCCAGCACTACCGGAAGATCTACGATGCCGAGGACGCCATCCGGCTCCAGCAGGCCATGGAGCGGGACCGGATCGAGGCCGAAAAGGAGCGGCAGCGGGCCGAGCGCCGGGCCGCCAACCCCGAAGGCATCACCGAGAACACCAGCAAAAAGAAATTGCAGCAGAAGCAGCAGCGGGAACAGCTGGCTGCCAAGGCCGCCGCGGCCAAGGAGTACGCCGCCCGAAAGGGCACGGTGGAGGAGGACGAGGAAGCGGACGCCTCCGGCGCCCTCTCCGGGGTCCCCAGCCGGCCCTACTGCAAGGGGCGGGCCTATGATCCCAACCGCTACGGCAACCATACGGAGGAATAAGACATGGAAAAAACCATTGTTGCCACCGGCAAGACCATCGATCTTGCCATTGAGAACGCGCTGAATCAGCTGGGTCTGGACCGGGACAGCGTTTCCGTCCAGGTGCTGGCCCAGGCCAAGGCGGGCTTTTTGGGCTTCGGCGCGGCCCCGGCCAAGGTCCAGGTGACCTACGAGGCGCCGGATCCCATCCCCGCGCCGGAGGCGGCGCCCAAAACCGCCCTGTCCTCCGCCTCCCGCTCCGCCAAGCCGCCCAAGCCGCCGAAGAAGGAGACTCCCAAGGAGGTCACCCCGGAGAACAAGCCCGAGATCCGCAAGGTGGACAGGGTGTCCAGTCCCCTCAAGGACCGGCCCGAGCGGCAGGACCGTCCCCGCAGGGACAAGCCTCAGCCCAAGGCCCCCAGGCAGCAGCCCGAGGAGAAGAAGGCCCCCGCCGCGCCCAAGGTCTACGCCCCCGCCGAACCCGGCAGCACGGAGGAGCGGATCGAAGTCTTCCTGAAGGGCCTTTTGGAGCACATGGGCTCCGACGCCGTGCCCCACGCCTGGAAGGTGGAGGAGAACTCCTACCGGGTGGATCTGGTGGGGGAGGATCTGGGCTATCTCATCGGCCGCCGGGGGGATACCCTGGACGCCATCCAGCATCTGTGCGGCAACGCCATGAACCGGGGCCAGTCCGGCCACATCCGGGTCAGCGTAGACGCCGAGGCCTACCGGGAGAAGCGGGAGGATTCCCTTCGCCGCTACGCCCGGAAGAAGGCCCAGCAGGTCCTGAAGCTCCGCCGGCGCACCACTCTGGAGCCCATGAACGCCTATGAGCGCCATGTGATCCACGCCACCCTCCAGGACATGGAGAACATCTCCACCTACTCCACCGGCACGGAACCCAACCGCCGGGTGGTCATCGAATACGTCAAATAAAATCGGGGCCCCGCAAGGGGCCCTGCTTTTTTGATGCTTCCTCCGGGACGGGAGAAAGACGATCCTGCCTATCTTTTTATTTTAGTGCATCCCCCATCGGAGGTGCTCCCCCTACCCCTGCCGGGGGCCCTACTTTCTTGCTCCTGCAAGAAAGTAGGCAAAGAACAGGTTTAAGGGGGCGCTTCGAGCAAAGGCGCCCCCCTTAAAAATCCCCCCGCCGCTCCCCAATATTGCCAATCTACGGAGAATATTTGTGGGCTTACGACTTTTTAACTTAGGGATGCAAAGTTTTAGGTGCAGTATACTGAGCGGTGCGGTAAAAGTTGCATTAGCGAAAGAGGGTATTGCACCAAAATAGAAGTAGGGGCTTTTCTGCTTTTGGGGCACCGATTAAGAAACTCCACTAGTAAAAGCTATCAATCAGCGCTTGGCAGAATTTGGAACGCTGCATAATCGGTTTCGTACATTCACGGTAGACGAGCCGGAGGCCGCCATCGAATTTCCCCCAGCGCCTCTGGCGAGGCGGCGGGGGTTTCCAAAGGGGGCGCCTTTGCTCGAAGCGCCCCTTTGGTCGGCTTCTTTGCTTACTTTCTTGCCGAAACAAGAAAGTAAGGCCCCCGGCAGGGGCCGGGGGAGCAACCAAAGCGTGGGACGCACCAAAATAAGAAGGTTGGCAGATAATCATAACCACCACTGAAGTGGTGGTACAGTCTGTCAAAGAATCCCTGTTTTCGCTTCTTAAAAACATGGGCCTTTCATGCCAACGCCACATAGGGCGGTTATTTGAAAACAGCTTTCAATTGCAACCAAATAGGCGTCGGCAAAGAGCAAAAGGCAGCACAAAAAGCAAAAACGCTTTCTGTGCTGCCTTTTTTCTTCCAATTCAAATCCCGTATTCGTCAGGCGATAATCTCTTTGCTACCCGCTTACATTCAACCATTTGAACAGTATATTCTCGATTTTTTGATATCCAGAGCGGATACGATCCCAGTTTCTATCTCACAGCCTGAAAAACGGCTTCTCCAACGCAACGATCCGTATGCGGTCGATGCACACGCATACCGCAAAAATCGCCAGCACACTTCCGGCGGCGTGAAAAATCAGCCACGGCGAAGCGTACATTCCCACATTGTTCAGCGTGTCTCTCCAAAGCCACTTGCGCATGGTATCGCTGCATGCGTGGATACACAGCACCCCGAATGTGGACGCGGCGACGGTGTTGATGAATTTACTCTGCCGTATCTGCACATTCTTAAAAAACAGGAATGCGCACAGCGCTGTAACAACGGCGAAAATCTTATTGGAATCGGAAAGAAGGTAGTAACTGGACATATTTGGAATCCGCCAGGTGATCCACACCACGCTCACCGCACTCGCGGCAACGGAAAGAACCATCAGGATCCCCCACAGCTTTGTCCTGCCGAACAGCTTTTTGGGGTACAGGCGAATGTACGACGCGATAAAATACAGTACGCAGAACCATGTCACATAGTTCACCGTCACGCTAACTGTTAGCATTGTCCCGAGAACGATGTAGATGAAAGATAGAAGCGCGATCAGGTACAGGTGTTGTTTTTCCGTCATGTTCTGAATTAAGATATTCAGAAACGGAATACACAGATAGAACAGTAAGTAGCAATTTGTAAAGCTGGCTCCCACATTGGTTATGGGCCGGAGCAATGCTTTCAGCGCGTTGAGCGAGAACTGCTCGTACCCTGTAAGCAGGAAGATCAGATAGATAACGATACTGTAGAATTTCCATTCCAGTAACAGCTTCGCAAACTTCTTTGCCGTGATCTTCGACTTGCACATGAAATACCCGGTGATCAGCACAAAGCAGTTGATTCCGGTCTTGCCCCATGCGCCGAACAGCAGCAGGAACATCGACCGCCGCGAAAACGGATGCGCAAAAATGGGGCCGCCCGCCGCTGTTAACCCGGAATTTACCACATAATGATGCGCAATGATCAGCAGCATCGTCAGGATGCGAAATAACTCTAAATTTGAATTACGCGGTTTAGAAATACCCCCCCCGCGCGCGAATTTGGAACGGACGTAATGCTCGTTTTTATATTCTCTTGCTGCATATGCTCCCCCTGCTTTACCCTTTTGAATACCCTTTCGGATTCATTTTCCCGCACGGATCCCCGATACCGATCCGGCTCGGAAGACTGTCCTGCCGTTCGGCTGTTAGGTGGTTGTGGAAGTGGACCGGAGGGTCACGTCGTGATACCCGCCCTCCACGATGGAGGTGGCGGAGACCAGGGTCAGCTTGGCCTCCTTCTGAAGCGAAGCGATGGTGGTCACGCCGCAGTTGCACATGGTACTTTTGACCTTGTACAGGCTGTTCTCCACATTGGTGTGGAGCGGCCCGGCGTAGGACACATAGGAGTCCACGCCCTCCTCGAAGCTCAGCTTACTGGCGCCGCCCAGATCGTAGCGCTGCCAGTTCCGGGCCCGGTTGGAGCCCTCGCCCCAGTACTCCTTCATGTAGACCCCGTTGACCAGCACCTTGGGGGAGGGGGCCTCGTCGAACCGGGCGAAGTACCGGCCCAGCATCAGGAAATCCGCCCCCATGGCCAGCGCCAGGGTCATGTGATAGTCGTGAACGATGCCGCCGTCGGAGCAGATGGGGATGTAGATCCCGGTCTCCCGGAAGTACTCGTCCCGGGCCGCCGCCACCTCGATCAGCGCCGTGGCCTGGCCCCGGCCGATGCCCTTGGTCTCCCGGGTGATGCAGATGGAGCCGCCGCCGATGCCGACCTTCACAAAGTCTGCCCCGGCCTGGGCCAGGAACAAAAATCCGTCCCGGTCCACCACGTTCCCCGCGCCCACCTTCACGGTGTCGCCGTACTTCTCCCGGATCCAGGCGATGGTCTTCTGCTGCCAGCAGGTGTAGCCCTCGGAGGAGTCGATGCACAGCACGTCCGCCCCGGCCTTCAGAAGCTCCGGCACCCGCTGAGCATAGTCCCGGGTGTTGATGCCCGCGCCCACCAGGTAGCGCTTCCGCTCGTCCAGCAGCTCCAGGGGATTGTCCTTGTGGGAGGCGTAGTCCTTCC
Source organism: uncultured Oscillospiraceae bacterium (assembly GCA_947627745.1). GTDB lineage: Bacteria > Bacillota > Clostridia > Oscillospirales > Oscillospiraceae > Faecousia. The sequence goes on along the minus strand of CANQXH010000024.1, from coordinate 21,011 downwards.
GGAAGACGAAGTGGCACAGCCGTCCATCCTTGTCCACAATGGGCAGGGCGTTGAGCTTGTGCTCCCAGATGATGTCGTTGGCCTCGCTGAGGGTGGTGCCGGCGGGGGCCGTCACCAAATGCTCCATGGGGGTCATGAAGTCCTTCACCTTGTCGGACTTGCTCATCCGGGAGAGCCGGTAGTCCCGGCTGGTGACCAGGCCCCGGAGGATGCCGTTGGCGGTGCCGTCATGGGTGATGGCCACGGTGGAGAAGCCGTTCTGGGCCTTCAGGTCCAGCACGTCGCCTAAGGTGGCCTCGGGGGTCAGATTGGAGGCGGAGACCACGAACCCGGCCTTATGGCTCTTGACCTTGGCCACCATGGCGGCCTGGGCCTCGATGGTCTGGGAGCCGTAGATAAAGCTCAGGCCCCCCTCCTTGGCCAGGGCGATGGCCAGAGAGTCGTTGGAAACGGACTGCATGATGGCGGAGGTCAGGGGAATGTTCAGGCTGATGGCGGGCTCCTCAAAGTCCTTGCGGAACTTGGTCAGAGGCGTTCGCAGGCTCACCCGGTCCGGAATACAGTCCTCCGAGGTGTATCCGGGGATAAGCAGGTACTCGCTGAAGGTGTGGCTGGGTTCCGGATAGTAGTAAGCCATGGTGATCCTCCTAATTTATTTGTATTTTTAGAATTATACCGCTTTATCGTCCCCGCTGTCAAGGAAATCTTTTTCGGGCCGGCCCTCGGGGTCCAAATGCTTGAAGTTGCCCATAACCTCCCCCACCTGGGACACGGTGGCAAAGGTGTTGGGGCTGTGGCGGATCATATTCGCCACCACGGCGCTCTGGGTCTTGTTGACGATGCACACCAGGATATTGGTGGGCTTGCCGGAGTAGATGCCCTGGGCGGGGATCAGGGTGGCGCTGTGGTGGAGCTTCTGGATAATGTCCCGGGACAGCTGCTCCGGGTGCTCCGTGATGATCTCATAGCGCAGGGCGCTGCGGCCGCTTTTGATCAACCGCTCGGAGACGGTGGAGGAGGTGAAGCTGTACATGATGCACAGCAGCACCGGCTCCATCTGGAAATCGTAGACGAAGTAGGAGGCCACCGCCACCGCCACGTTCAGCAGGAAGATCTGGCCCATGATGGACTGCTCCGGGCGGCGCTTGTGGATGATGGCGGCGATGAAATCCGTGCCGCCGGAGAAGGCGCTGGCCCGCAGGAGCATGGAGTAGCAGTAGCCGTTGATCACGCCGGCCACCAGGGGGCCCAAAATGGTGCTGGTGCCGTTTTCCGTTTCGTAGGCGAACTGGGACAGGTCCAGCTGCCCCAGCACCAGCAGCGCCCCGGAGAACACCAGGACATAGGCCATGCTCCGCACCGCTAGGGCCTTGCTGACGTGGCGGTAGACGATGATGGCCAGGGGGATATTGATGAGCAGACTCATATAGCCCACGCTGATGCCGGACAGATACTGGATCATGGTGCAGATGCCGTTGAGTCCGGCGGGGGCGAACCGGTTGGGGAAGACAAAGAGCTGGTAGTTCAGCGCTCCCAGCAGGGCCACGCCCACGATCATCAGGTAGGTTATTGCCTTTTTACGCATGTCGCGCCTCGCCTCCGGCGGCAGGACTGCGGATGTTTTCCCGCGGCCGCCGGAGATAGCGGCATAACTATAACACACCTTCTACTTTTGGTCAACCTTTTTCTGTTTTTTCCATTTTTTTAGTAAAACCCCACAATTTTAGTTGCAAATGTTTTTACATTGTGCTATAATCACCGGCGGCAGGCGGACAGGGTCCGAAAGCGCACGGGGCCCTCTGGGATCGCTGCCCGATCCTGCTTGCCCGGTATCGGCGCCGCCGCCGGAACCGATACACATTTTATCAATTCCCGTTGAATTTTATATTAAGGAGATACAGCTATGTTACCTCAGGAGAAGCTCCGCAATATCGCCATCATCGCCCACGTGGATCACGGCAAGACCACCCTGGTGGACCAGATGCTCAAGCAGGGCGGCGTGTACCGGGAGAACCAGGCCACCGTGGAGCGGGTCATGGACTCCGGCGACCTGGAACGGGAGCGGGGCATCACCATTTTGGCGAAAAATACCGCCGTCACCTACAACGGCTACAAGATCAACATTGTGGACACCCCGGGCCACGCTGACTTCGGCGGCGAGGTGGAGCGGATCCTGAAAATGGTCAACGGCGTTCTGCTGCTGGTGGACGCCGCCGAGGGCCCCATGCCTCAGACCCGGTTCGTCCTCCAAAAAGCCCTGGAGCTGGGCCACAAGGTCATTGTAGTGGTCAACAAGATCGACCGGCCCGACGCACGGGTCCACGAGGTCATGGACGAGGTGCTGGAGCTGCTGCTGGACCTGAACGCCACCGACGAGCAGTTTGACTCCCCCACCGTCTTCTGCTCCGCCCGGCAGGGCGTGGCCTCTTATAGCCCCGATGAGGTGGGCACCGACCTGGCCCCCCTGTTCGAGACCATCCTGCGCTACATTCCCGCCCCCGCCGGGGACGCGGAGGGGCCGTTACAGCTGCTGGTGTCCTCCATCGACTACAACGACTATGTGGGCCGGATCGCCATTGGCCGGATCGAGCGGGGCGTGATCCGAGTGAATCAGGAGGTCTCCATCTGCGACTATCACGACGGCGCCTTCCGGGAGCGGGGAAAAGTAGCGGCGCTTTACGAGTTCGACGGCCTGAGCCGCAAGCCCGTCCAGGAGGCCGCCGCCGGGGAGATCGTGGCGCTGTCCGGCATGTCCGACATCACCATTGGCCGGACCCTCTGCGCGCCCGACGCGCCGGAGCCTCTGCCCTTTGTGAAGATTTCCGACCCCACCATTGAAATGACCTTCTCCGTTAATGACTCCCCCTTCGCCGGGCGGGAGGGCAAATTCGTCACCTCCCGGAACCTGCGGGACCGGCTGGAGCGGGAGCTTCTGAAGGATGTGTCCCTTCACGTCACGGAGATGGGCACCGACGCCTTCAACGTGGCGGGCCGGGGAGAGATGCACCTGTCCATTCTGATGGAGACCATGCGCCGGGAGGGGTATGAATTTGCCGTGTCCACCCCCCGGGTACTGACCAAGGTCATCGACGGCCAGGTTTGCGAGCCCATTGAGCGGATGGTGGCCGATGTGCCGGAGGACAGTATGGGCGCGGTAATCGAGAAACTGGGCCGCCGCCGGGGGGATCTGCTGTCCATGACCCCCATGGGCAGCCGCTACCGGCTGGAGTTTCTGGTGCCCTCCCGGGGCCTGTTTGGCTACCGCAGCGAATTTCTTACGGACACCCGGGGCGAGGGCGTGATGAGCTCCGTTCTGGACAGCTACGCCCCCATGAAGGGGGAGATCGACCGGCGGCTCACCGGCTCCCTTGTGGCCTTTGAAAGCGGCGAGGCCTGTTCCTACGGTCTATATAACGCCCAGGAGCGGGGCGCCCTGTTTATCGGGCCGGGCGTCCAGGTCTATGCCGGCATGGTGGTGGGCATTTGCAGCCGGAACGAGGATATGACGGTGAATGTCTGCAAGAAAAAGCAGCTGACCAACATGCGGGCCGCCGGGTCCGACGAGGCGTTGCGGCTGACGACGCCCCGGGTGTTGTCTCTGGAGCAGTGCCTGGAATTTCTGGCGGACGATGAGCTTTTAGAGTGCACGCCCAAGAGTCTGCGCATTCGCAAGCGGGAGCTGGATCATGCCGCCCGGATGCGCCAAGTAATGAAAAAGCGCTCCGAGGCGGCCAGTGGCCGCTGACAATGCGTGCGCCAGTCTGGCAATAATCGTTTTATCTGCTGGGCCCGCTCGGTATCGTTCCTTCTGAGCGGAGCGCGCCGACATGAGAAAGCCGTAAGCCCACAAATATTCTCCGTAGCTTGGCACTATTGGGGAGCGGCGGGGGGTCCTTAGGGGGGCGCCTTTGCTCGAAGCGCCCCCTAAGCCGACTTCTTTGCCCACTTTCTTGCTCGGCGGCAAGAAAGTGGGTCCCCCGGAAGGGGCCAGGGGAGCATTCCCGGCAAGAAATGCACCAAAATAAGAAGGTAAAAAGGTGGTTTTTTCCCACCCACCCGCTAGGGTGATTTTGCCCGGTATCGGCGGGCGGTGGATAGACTGGTTGAGGCGGAAAGGGGAGAGTTGGGATGGACAAGACTTTCGAGAAATTCCTTCGGCGGGGCATCGATTTAGCCCCGGTGGGCGCGGAGCGCCGGGGTGACAACACGCCCTATTTCTGCACCCCCAAGGGGGCGTCGATCTTCGGCTGGGCGGGGATGGACGGCATCCACTTCTGCTTTATCCGGGGCTTTGGCGGGATGGTGTTCGCCGTCAGTCCCATGAACAGCGCTCCCGACTATGTCCGGCCGCTGGCGGAAAATTTTGAGGATTTTCTGCGGCTGCTCCTTTCCTGCGGGGACACCGCCCCCTTAGAGCAGGCCTGGATGTTTGACGAGGAGCAGTTTGACGTTTTCCTCCGGGACAATCCGCCCACGGAGGAGCAGGAGAAAACCCTGTCGGAAATCGCCGAGGCCTTCCGCCTGGTCCCCATGGAGCGGCCCTGGGCATATATCCACGCCCTCCAGGCCGGTTTTGACTACTCCAAAATTAAGTATTCGGAAGATTTTTACGATCTGACGCCTGCCCCGGAACCTCAAAAACCGGAATGGAAGGTCTATTTTGACGGGGGATTCTGGGTCCATCATGGAAAGGATCGGGCCGGGACGGAGATCCCCCTAGGCGTGGAATTTACCTGGGCCGGGCGGCGCTGGGTGGTCCCGGCGGCCTATGCCTGCGCCAAGGGCCTGGTGGTGGATTTCTGTATGCGGGCGGAACCGGCGGAAATTCGCCGCTTTATGGAAAAGTGGAATCTGGACCCGGCGCGGGATTCGGCGGAAAACCGCACCCAAGAGCAGCAAATGCGGATGGAGTTGGAAAATCCCCTCTGCTTCGATTTCCGGCCCCGTCTGGAATTAAACGGGAAGACCCTCCGGGTCTCCCACGGGTACAGCGTGTGCTTCAACCCCTGCGTGCCGGCGGGGTTCACCATGGAGCTGGAGGCCAAATGGGCCGTGGACCACTATGGGCTGGACGAGTCCTGCGGATGGGTCGTCTGCCGGAACGCATTTCCCTGGGGTGGCCGCCGTCCGGCAATCAAAACCCTCCGCCTGACCATGGAGCAGCAGCCGGTCCGGGTGCCGGGGCCCCATTTTACGGCCCACAAGGTAGGGGACCGCTTCCGGCTGGCCCACCCGGTCAGCGGAAAAATCTATGATCTGACCGTGGAGGAGCTGGAAAAGCAGACCATTTCGGCAAAGTCCTTCGGTTCCGACCGCTGGTTTTATCCCACCAACACGGTGGCCATGGTCTACACCCTCTCCCCGGAGCCGGAGGAGCGGGTGCTGATCTGCGACTGCGCCGAGGGCGACCAGCCTCTGGAGATCGGGCCGCAGGACCCCGCCGGCCCCACCGCTACGGCCAGTGCCGCGGTGATCGGCTTCATCAGCGGGGCGGACGGGCCCACCGCTGTCTTTCCCGGCGGCAGCCCGGGGGAAAAGCGCCGCGCGGCCTTTTCCTCCCTCCATTTTGAGCAGCTTCAGGGGGATGTGGAATGGCGGGCGGATTTTCTGGTCCGGCAGTTTGAAGAAGCGTCCTTTACATTGCTATAATGCTCTTTCCTCTGCTTTTGCGACCGGCAAAAGCAGGGGATTTTTTGTTCTAGCCCGGGGAATCTTATTGGGAGCGGGCTTTGACGCCCTCCGTACCCCCGGCCAAAGGCCGGGGGTACGCCCGTGAACCGCCGGGGAGTCGATACAATTTTGATGCAACATCTTAATAAAAGCTTAACCTTCTAGGGGTTTCGTTTTAGGGGCGAATGTGCTATAATATGGGAAACGTAAGTATTTTGGAGCGGCAGAGCCGCTTTAGGAGGTCCAGCTATGAAGGCTTCAGAGAAACAAACCTCCCCCGTTCGCACCCCCCTGCCCGCCTGCAACCCGGACCCCGAAGTGGGTCTGACCCGGGAGCAGGCCCAGCGCCGTCTGGACGCCGGGTGGGGCAACGCCGCCCCGGAGGGCGCAGGCCGCAGCGAGCGGGACATTATTTTCCACAACTGCGTCACCTTCTTTAACCTGGTCTTTTTGGTGCTGGCGGCGATCCTGATCCTGGCGGGCTCCTCCGTGAAAAATATGACCTTCCTGGTCATCGTGGTGGTCAATACCGTCATCGCCTGCTTCCAGGAGATCCGGGCCAAGCGAGCCGTGGACAAGCTGACCCTGGTGGCGGCCCAGACCCTGCCGGTCTACCGGGAGGGTGAAAAGATATCCCTGCCCACCACGGAGCTGGTGCGGGACGACATTGTGGAGTTTTCCCCCGGCGATCAGATCTGCGCCGACGCGGTTTTGCGGGTCGGGGAGCTGCAGGTGGACGAGTCCCTGGTCACCGGCGAGGCCGACGCCATTGGCAAGGGCCCCGGGGACGCCCTGCGCTCCGGCAGCTTCGTCATCGCCGGCCGGGGCCGGGCCCAGCTGACCCAGGTGGGCCCCGACGCCTTTGCCGCCCAGCTGGCCCGGGAGGCAAAGGCCGATCCCAAGGCCGCCAAGTCGGAAATGATGCGCTCACTGGACCATTTGATCCGGGCGGTGGGCTTTTTGCTGATCCCCGTGGGCCTCGCCATGTTCTACAAGGAGTTTTTCCTGCTCCATTCCGAGCTGCGGACCAGCGTGGAAAGCACCGTGGCCGCCCTGATCGGCATGATCCCCGAGGGACTGTATCTGCTGACCAGCGTGGCCATGGCGGTGTCCGCCATGAAGCTCACCCGGAAGCGGGTGCTGGTGCAGGACATGAACTGCATCGAGACCCTGGCCCGGGTGGACGTGCTGTGCGTGGACAAGACCGGCACCATCACGGAGCCGGCCATGGACGTGGAGAACATCCTGCCCCTGACGCCGGACGCCTACGACGAGACGGAAGCCGCCCTCACCGCTCTCTACGGCAGCCGGGAGCCGGACAACGACACCGCCCGGGCCCTGGCGGAGCTGTTCGACGGCACGTCGGACTGGGAGTGCCAGCGCTACATTCCCTTCACCTCGTCGGCCAAGTGGAGCGGCGGGGTGTTTAAGGACCGGGGGGCCTACCTCACCGGGGCGCCGGAATATCTGATCCGGGAGGGCTTCCCGGAGGTGCGGGCCCAGGCCCAGGACTGGGCGGAGTCCGGCTACCGGGTGCTGCTGGTGGCCCGGTACGACGGCGACCCCCAGCCCGGGGAGCTGGAGGATGAAAAGCTCACCCCCCTGGCCCTGGTGCTGCTGACCAACCGGATCCGGCCCCAGGCCCAGGACACCTTCCGCTATTTCGCCGCCCAGGGGGTCTCCATCCGGGTGATCTCCGGGGACAATCCCGCCACGGTCAGCCAGATCGCCGCCCGGGCGGGCATCGAGAACGCGGACAAATTGGTAGATGTCACCGGCCTGGAAACCGACGAGGATTTCCGCAAGGCCGCGGAGGAGTACACCGTCTTTGGCCGGGTCACCCCGGAGAAAAAGAAAAAGCTGATCCGGGCCTTCAAGGCGGCGAAGCACACCGTGGCCATGACCGGCGACGGCGTCAACGACGTGCTGGCCATGAAGGAGGCGGACTGTGGCATCGCCATGGCCTCCGGGGCCCAGGCCGCCAGCCAGGTGGCGCGGCTGGTGCTGCTGGACTCGGACTTTGCCGCTATGCCCGGCATCGTGGGAGAGGGCCGGCGGGTGATCAACAACATCCAGCGGGCCGCCACCCTATTTCTGGTGAAGAACATCTTCTCCCTGGGCCTGGCGCTGTGCAGCCTGCTGACCTTGTGGCCCTACACTTTGGCCCCGGTGCATTTGAGCGCCATTTCCACGCTGACCATCGGCATTCCCTCCTTCTTCCTGGCCATGGAGCCCAACTATGAGCGGGTCCGGGGCCGGTTCCTGGCGGGGGTGCTGCGGCGGGCCTTCCCGGGCGGGCTGACCAATATTTTCGTGGCGCTGATGGCCCAGGGATATATGCAGGTCTTCAGCCTGCCCCAGGACGAGACCAGCACCGTCTGCGCCGCCATTTTGGGGGTGGTGGGACTGCTGGTGCTGTACCAGACCTGTAAGCCCTTCAATTTGTTCCGGAAAATCATCTGGGCCGCCATGGCGGCGGGGCTGGTGGCGTGCTTCACCCTGTTCTGGGGTATTTTGGAGCTGCAAACCGGCAGCGTGGGGGCAAGGCTCATCATGTTCACCCTGCTGCTCATGACCCCCACGGTGTTTTTCGCCATTCAGCGGATTTTCGACTGGGGGGACAAGATCATCGCCTGGGCCCGCCGGGCCATTCCCGACCTGATCGAAGCGCTGCGGTCCTCCGCCACGCCCCAAGACCCATAAAGGAGCCTGCGCCGGTATGCGAACCTACACCCTGAAAAAAGCGCCGGGCCTGCCCCTGTATGAGTCCCTCTACCGGGCTATCCGGGACGATATCCTCTCCGGCGCCCTCCCGCCGGGGGAGAAGCTGCCGTCCAAGCGGGCCCTGGCCTCCCATCTCCGGGTCAGCCGGATCACGGTGGAGGCCGCCTATTCCCAGCTGCTATCAGAGGGCTATCTTCGGGCCCAAGAGCGGGTTGGTTATTTTGTGGAGGCCCCAGAGCGGTCCGCCCCGGTCCGGCCCCTGCCGGACCCGCCGGAGGCCCCCGAGCCGCCCCCAAAACTGGATCTGACCTCCTCCGCCCCGCCAGACTTTCCCTTTTCCGTGTGGAGCCGGCTCCAGCGGGAGGTGGCCCTGGATCTGGGGCCGGCGCTGCTGGCCCCCATGCCCAGCCTGGGTATTTTGGAGCTGCGCCAGGCCATCGCCGGGCATTTGGCGGCGTTTCGGGGCCTGTCCGTGGAGCCGGAGCGGATTCTTATCGGCGCGGGCACCGATTTTCTGTGCAATCTGCTGCTCCAGCTCCTGGGCCGGGACAAGGTGTTTGCCCTGGAGGAGCCGGGCTATGGAAAATTGCGCAGCATCTACACCGCCGGGGGCGCCCGGTGCGTTCCCGCGCCCCTGGACGGCCAGGGGGTGGTGCCCCAGGGACTGGAGGAGGCCCAGGTCCTCCACTTTTCCCCGGCCCACCACTTTCCCACCGGGGCCGTCACCTCCATGGCCCGGCGGACGGCCCTGCTGGAATGGGTCCAGGCCGCCCCGGACCGGTGGATCATCGAGGACGATTACGACAGCGAGTTTCGGGCCCACCCTCTGCCCGCCATGGCCTCCCTGGACCGGGAGCGGGTGATCTATATGAACACCTTCTCCAAAAGCCTGGCCCCCGCCATCCGGATCGGCTATCTGGCCTTTCCGGAGGCGCTGTACCGGCGTCTGAAGGAAACGCTGGGGTTTTACGGCTGCACCGTCCCCAGCTTCGAGCAATACGCCCTGGCCCGGTTCCTCAGCCGGGGCTATTTTGAAAAGCACATCAACCGGATGCGCAAGACCTACCGGGCCCGGCGGAGCCGGGTCATCGCCGCCATCCGGGAATGCGGCCCGGCCTTCGCCATCGCGGAGCAGGACGCGGGTCTTCACTTCCTTTTGAAGGTGGACACCCCGGTTTCCGACCCGGCCCTCCGGGCCCACTTTGCCCGGGCGGGCGTCGCCATCCGTACCCTGTCCCAATACTACCACGCCCCGCCGCCGGCGGATATCCACGCCACCCTGGTGGTCAACTACGCCGGGGTCACGGAGGAAGGTCTGCCCCTTTTGACGGAGGCGCTGAAAACCGTCCCCGGAATTTCCCATTTTTGAGAGTTTCGCTTGCTTTTTTCCCTATTTCGGTATAAGATAAAGGGAGAAAACAGAAAGGGGGCGGCGGTATGCCCACGAAAGCCGAAATTTGCCGGGGATGTCTGCTGGGCCTTGCTGTGGGCGACGCCATGGGCTACACCGTGGACAGCAAATCCTGGCCCGAGATCCAGCGGGATTACGGTCCCAACGGCCTGCTGGGCTACGACCTGGTCAACGGCTACGCCGACGTCACCTCCTACACCCAGCTGGCGGCCTACACCGCCAACGCCCTGCTCCTGGGGGCCACCCGGGGGCAGCTCAACGGGCGGATGGCCCCCTTTATCCGCTATGTGGCCGCGGCCCAGCGGGAATGGGCCCAGATCCAGAACACCCGCCGGGCGCCGGACCGGGCTCTGTGCTGGGTCAGCCGGGTACCGGAGCTGCGCCGCCGGTGCTGCATGGACACCTGGATGCTGGACACCCTCCGCCGAGGGGAGGCCGGTTCCCCCGAGGAGCCGGTGGGCAAGTCCGCCTCCTGCGGAAGCCTCACCGCCGCCATTCCCGTGGGACTGTTCTTTGATTCGGACCGGATGAAGCCCCAGGAGATCGGCCAGCTGGGCATGGAGACCGTGGCGCTGACCCACGGGGACCCCGCCACCTTCCTATCCGGCGCGGTGCTGGCCTACTGCGTGGCGGGGCTGGCCCAGGAGCCGGAGGTCCCTATGGAGGAACACTTCCTCCAGGCCGCCGACGCCGCCGCCGCCCAGTTTGGTCGGCAGTATCCCCAGGCCGAGGAGCTGCGGGGGATGCTCCACCGGGTCATTGCCCTGGCAAAAAGCGCGGAGGAGCCCCATCAGGTCATGACCCGTCTGGAATGCGACACCGCGCCCCGGGCCCTGGCCGGCGCCTTCTACGCCGTGCTGACCTCCGGGGGGGACTTTGACGCCGCCATGATCTGCGCCGTGAATCACTCGGGCCGCAGCGCCGCCGTGGGGGCCGTGGCCGGCGCCCTGCTGGGGGCCAGCCTGGGCGAGCCGGCCCTGCCGGAATTTTATATGGACTGCCTGGAGCCGGCCCCCGCCCTGCGGACCCTGGCCGACGATCTGGCCGCCGGATGCCCCCTGGAGCGGTCCAGCCGCCTGTTTGACGACGACTGGGACCGGAAATACATCCAGGGCGAGCCGGTGGACCCGGACGGCTGGAGCGAGGCGTAGGTTTTTCCGAATTTTGTTGAAAAAAACCGGATTTTTCTTCCATTTCCCTCTTGCAAAATGGGGACAAGGATGGTATACTATCAGTAATCTTGCGTAGATACTACAAAAGAGAGGGGATCCGCCCCTCTCTTTTGCGCTGAAAGAGGCGAATTTATTGAAAGTAACGGACTTGGTCGCGGAGATGGCCCGGCCCATCGCGGAGGCCCAGGGCTGTTCGCTGTGGGATGTGGAGTACGTCCGGGAGGGCTCCGAGCGGTTCCTCCGGGTGTACATCGACAAGGACGGCGGCGTGAGCATCAACGACTGCGAGGCCGTCGCCCGGGCACTGGACCCCCTGCTGGACGAGGCCGACCCCATCCCGGAGCGCTACCACTTCGAGGTCTGCTCCGCGGGGCTGGAGCGGCCACTGCGGCGACCGTCGGATTTTGAGAAATTTATGGGGTCCCCCATTTGGGTGAAGCTCTACCGCCCCCTGGGGGGAAGAAAGGAATTTCCCGCGATTTTGGAAGGCTATGACGGCGGACGGATCACCGTCCGGCCCCCGGAGGGGGAGCCTGTGACCCTGGAAAAATCCCAGGTGGCTCTGGTGCGTCTCCGGGCCGAATTTTAAACATATGGAACCAGGAGGAAAGAAAATGGCCAGAAATACTCGAAAGAAAACCGTCGAGGCCCCCAAGGTGGACATCGGCGCGGAAATTTTCGCCAGCCTGCGGGATCTGGAGGCCCTGAAGGGCATCCCTGTGGACTACATGGTGGAGCGGCTGAAGCAGGCCCTGACCAACGCCTACCGCCGGGACCGGGAGGATCACCGGGACTTGCCCGCGGAAAACGTGGTGGTGGACCTGAGCGAAAAGGGCCTGACCATGTTCCAGGTCAAGACCGTGGTGGAGGAGGTGGAGGACTCCGCCCTGGAGATCCAACTTCCCGCCGCCCTTGCCATCGATCCCAACGCCCAGGTGGGGGGCGTCATCAGCATCCCCATCAATATCGACAAATTCGGGCGCATCGCCGCCCAGACCGCCAAGCAGGTGGTGATCCAGGGCATCCGGGAGGCCGAACGGGGCATGAACGCCGCCCCCGAGCGGTTCACCGCCAAGGCTCAGGAGCTGGTCACCGGCAAGGTAACGGACTTTGCCGCCGTGAAAAAGCAGATCACCGAGGCGGAGGCGCTGATCCAGCGGAACACCGGCCGGAAGGCCTCGGCCTATGAGCTGGCCCGGGAGCTGGGCATTCCCATGTGGAAGATCCACCTGGCGGAGAACGACCCCGGCGCCCTGGTCCTCACCGTGGGCCAGGGGGAGGAGGCCAGCGACGCCGTCCTCCGCTCCAGCGAGCAGATCCCCGGGGAGACCTTCGCCCCCGGGGAGATGGTAAAGGCCTACTCTCTGGAGACCCGGAACGCCGGCCGGGAGCCGGTGCTCTACGTCTCCCGGACCCATCCCAATCTGATCCGGCGGCTCTTTGAGCTGGAGACTCCGGAGATCGCCGAGGGCCAGGTGGAGATCCGCAACATTGCCCGGGAGGCCGGGTCCCGCTCCAAGATGGCCGTTCGGGCCGCCCAGGAGGGGCTGGACCCCGTGGGCGCCTGCGTGGGACCCAGAGGCGGCCGGGTGGCCGCGGTAGTGGAGGAGCTCCACGGCGAGAAGGTGGATATCGTGGTCTTTTCGGAAGACCCCTGCGAATATGTCCGGGCCGCCCTGAGTCCGGCGGAGGTGGTCTCCGTCACCCAGATCCCCGGGCAGAAGGCCTGCCGGGTGGTAGTGCCGGACAACCAGCTGAGCCTGGCCATCGGCAAGGAGGGCCAGAACGCCCGCCTGGCCGCCCGGCTTACCGGCTACAAGATCGACATCAAATCCCTGTCCTCCCTGGAAGGCGCCGCCCAGGAGTAAGGGGGGCCGTCCATGGAGAGGAAAATTCCCCAACGGCAGTGTATGGGCTGCCGGGAACGGAAGGCCAAGCGGGAGCTGATCCGGGTGGTGCGCCGGACCGACGGCACCGTGGGCCTGGATTTTTCCGGCAAGGTCAACGGCCGGGGTGCCTACCTGTGCCCCAACCCCGAATGCCTGAAAAAGGCCCAGCGCTCCCGGGCGCTGGAACGGAGCCTGGAAACCCCCATCCCTCAGGAGGTCTACGACCGCCTGGCTCGGGAAATGGAGGCGGGAAATGGATAGAGCTTTGCAGTATCTGTCCCTGGCCCACAAGGCGGGCCTGGCCGCCCTGGGAGAGGAAGCGGCTGCCGCCGCCGCCCGGGCGGGGGACGCCCGTCTGATTCTCGTGGCCGCCGACGCCGCCGACCGCGCCTGGCGGCAGGCGGAGAGCATGACGGCGGGCACGAACCAAAAAAGTCTGCGTTTGGGCTACGCCAAGGAGGAGCTTGGCGCCGCCGTGGGCCGGGCCCAGCTGGCCATCGCCGCCTTTTTAGACCCGCCCCTGGCCCTGGCCTTTCTGAAAGCCCTGGACCCGCCTCCGCCGGAGGACGTGACCCAGGCCCTTCAAGCGGCGGCGGACCGTCTCCGCCAGCGGCAGGAGGAGTCCAAGGCCCATCTGCGCAACAAGCGCCGGAAGAAGAAGGAACATTGATTTTGGAGGTGTGCATATGAGTTTAGTGAAGTACCGAGTAAAGGAAGTCGCGGCGGATTTTGGCCTGCCGCCCAAGGATATTTCCGCCATCGTCGCGAAATTTTCCGCTAAGCCCAAGTCCTATTCCCAGATCCTGACGGACCAGGAGCTGAACGCGGTTTTTGACTACATGACCCAGACCCATCAGATCACGTCCCTGGAGCAGGTTTTCGCCGCCCAGGCGGCCAAGCCCGCGCCCAAGCCGGCGGAGCCGCCCAAGGAGCCGGCCAAGCCGGAGCAGCCCAAGGCCGAGACCCCCGCCCCGGAGCAGGCCAAGGCCCCCAAGCGCCCGGAGCAGCCCAAGAAGCCCGAGGGCAAGCCCCTCCCGCCCAAATCCGAGGGCAAACCCGAGGCCAAGCCGGAGCAAAAGCCCGCGCCCCAGAACGCCCAGCCCCAAAAGCCTGCCAAGCCCAAGGAGCCCGAGCGGAAGCGGGAGCGCCGGGTGGTGGACACCTCCGCCGTCCAGGTCAACGCCGCCCGGTTCGACGACCGGGTGGACAGCCTGATGAGCGAGCGGGAGCAGAAGTACACCGGCGGCAAGCAGCGCATCGGCGGCGGCAAAAAGGCCAATAATAAAAAAGACGGCAAGTTCAAGGGCAGCAAGGCCCGCAGCGAGGAGCAGGAGAAGCTCCGCCGCCTCCAGATGGAGGTGGCCCGCCGGGCCCCTGTCACCGTGAAGATCCCCGACGAGATCACCGTGGGCGAGCTGGCCTCCCGGATGAAGAAGACCGCCGGGGAGGTCATCAAGCTGCTGCTGAAAAACGGCGTCATCGCCGCTATCAACCAGACCATCGACTATGACACCGCTGAGTTCGTGGCCACGGAGCTGGGCTGCAAGGTGGAGCGGGAGGTCACCGTCACCATCGAGGAGCGGATCATCGACGACCATGTGGACACCGCCGAGGAGCTCCAGCCCCGTTCCCCCGTGGTGGTGGTCATGGGCCACGTGGACCACGGCAAGACCAGCCTGCTGGACGCCGTGCGGAAGACCAACGTGGTCTCCGGCGAGGCCGGCGGCATCACCCAGCACATCGGCGCCTACACCGTGCAGATCGGCGGCAATCCCATCACCTTCCTGGACACCCCCGGCCACGCGGCCTTCACCTCCATGCGGGCCCGGGGCGCCATGTGTACGGATATTGCCATTCTGGTGGTGGCCGCCGACGACGGCATCATGCCCCAGACCATCGAGGCCATCAACCACGCCAAGGCCGCCAAGATCCCCATCGTGGTGGCCATCAACAAAATGGATAAGCCCGGCGCCAACCCCGACCGGATCAAGCAGCAGCTCACCGAGTATGACCTGCTGCCCGAGGAATGGGGCGGGGACACCATCGTGTGCCCCATCTCCGCCAAAACCGGCATGGGCATCGACAACCTGCTGGAAATGGTCATCGTCACCGCCGAGGTCCAGGATCTGAAGGCCAACCCCAACCGGCCCGCCAAGGGCACCGTCATCGAGGCTCGGCTGGACAAGGCCCGGGGTCCCATCGCCACGCTGCTGGTGCAAAACGGCACCTTGAAGCAGGGCGACATCGTTATCGCCGGCACCGCCGTGGGCCGGGTCCGGGTGATGACCAACGACAAGGGCCGCACCGTCAAGACCGCCGGCCCCTCCCAGCCCGTGGAGATCACCGGCCTGGCCGACGTGCCCACCCCCGGCGACGAGTTCAACGCCGTCTCCGACGAGCGGATGGCCCGGGAGCTGGTGGAGCAGCGCCGCCAGGCGGAAAAGGACGCCCAGGCCAAGCTGGCTACCAAGGTGACTCTGGACAACCTCTTCGACAAGATGAAGGAGGGGGAGATGAAGGAGCTGGATCTGATCGTCAAGGCCGACGTTCAGGGCTCCGCCGAGGCCATCAAAGCCAGCCTGGAGAAGATCTCCAACGACGAGGTCCGGGTGAAGGTCATCCACGCCGGCGTCGGCGCGGTGAACGAGTCCGACATCCTGCTGGCCTCCACCGCCGGGGCCATCGTGGTGGGCTTCAACGTCCGTGCGGACGCCGCCGCCCAGGCCAACGCCCAGCGGTCCAAGGTGGACATGCGGTTCTACCGGGTGATCTACGACGCCATCGACGAGATCGAGGCCGCCATGAAGGGTATGCTGGCGCCCAAGTACCGGGAGGCCGTCATCGGCCACGCCGAGGTCCGGGTGACCTACAAGGTCTCCGCCGTGGGCACCATCGCCGGCTGCATGGTCAAGGACGGCAAGGTAACCCGGGACGCCAAGGTTCGCGTGCTGCGGGACAACATCGTGGTCCACGAGGGCGAGGTGGGCTCCCTGCAGCGGTTCAAGGACCCGGTCAAGGAGGTCGCCGCCGGCTACGAGTGCGGCATGAGCATCGCCAAGTTCAACGATATCAAAGAGGGCGACGTTTTCGAGTGCTTCGTGATGGAGCAAATTCAGGTTTAACCAGATCCCGCCGCGCCCACCCGGCGCGGCGGATTTCCGAGAAGGAGGGATCCATTATGCCATCCAATCGAATGGACCGGATCAACGAGGCAGTCCGCAAGGAGCTGTCTAGCCGTCTGCGGGAGGTCAAGGACCCCCGGGTGCGGGACACCATGATCTCCATCACCCGGGTGGAGGTGACGGCGGATCAGAAGTACGCCAAGGTCTACGTCAGCTTCCTGGAAACGGAGAAGGCCAAGGAGGCCATGAAAGGCCTCAAATCCGCCGCGGGCTTCCTGCGCCGGGACCTGGCCCGGACGTTACAGCTGCGCTGCACCCCGGAACTGCAGTGGGTCCTGGACGAGTCCATCGTCCAGGGGGCCAAAATGCTGGAGCTGCTGCGCTCCCTGGAGGAGTCCGATGCCGATGACGAGAGCTGACGCCGCCGCCTGGCTCCTGGGCCGGGACCGCTACCTGATTCTCACCCACCGCCGCCCCGACGGGGACACGGTGGGCTCCGCCGCGGCGCTGTGCCGGGCCCTTCGGGCCCTGGAAAAGTCCGCCCACGTCCTGGAAAACCCGGAGGTGACGGAAAAATACCTGCCCCTCCTCTCCGGGCTCACCGTGGACGCCCCCCAGGCCGGACAGACGGTGATCTCGGTGGACGTGGCCTCCAAAAATATGCTGCCGGACCGGTTCTCGGCCCTGCTGCCGGCCATCCAGCTCCGGCTGGACCACCACGCCGGGGAGTCCTTCACCCCCCTGGAGCTGGTGGACCCGGAAATGGGGGCCTGCGGAGAGCTGATCTGGGATCTCCTAAACCTGTGGGGTCTGGAAATGGACAAAAAAATTGCCGAGGCTCTCTACACCGCCGTGTCCACGGACACCGGCTGCTTCCGCTACGCCAACACCACCGCCCACACCTTTACCGTGGCGGCGGCCTGCGCCCAGGCGGGGGGCGATCTGTTTTCCATCAACCAGGCCATTTTTGAGACCACCTCCCTGGCCAAGCTCCGGCTCAGCGGCTACGCCGCCGAACATATCCGCCGGTCCCAGGGTGGAAAAATCGCCGTGTTCCCCCTGCCCAAGGCGGTGGAGACCGCCCTGGAGGCCACGGAGGACGACTTAGAAAACGTCTCCGGCCTGCCCCGGTCCCTGCCGGGGGTGGTGCTGGCCGCCACCCTCCGGGAAAATCCCGGCGGGTCGGTGAAGGTCTCCCTCCGGGCCGCGCCGGGCTATGACGCCGCCGCCATCTGCCGCGCCTTCGGCGGCGGAGGCCACCGGGGGGCCGCCGGGGCCACGTTGAAAATGTCTCTGGAAGCGGCGGCCCAGGCCATGGAACAGGCCATGGCGGAGGCGCTATGAACGGGATCCTGGTGGTGGACAAGCCCGCCGGCTGGACCAGCCAGGACGTGACCGCCCGGCTCCGCCGGGCCTGCGACACCCGCCGGATCGGCCACGGGGGCACCCTGGATCCCATGGCCACCGGGGTGCTGCCGGTTTTCGTAGGCCGGGCCACCCGGGCGGTGCCCTTTTTTGAGGACGCGGAGAAAACCTATCTGGCAGCTTTGCGGCTGGGGCTGACCACCGACACCGAGGACACCACCGGCACGGTGCTATCCCGCCGGGAGGTGTCCGTAACAGAAGAACAGTTCCGGGCGGTTCTACCTCAATTTACCGGGCAAATTTCCCAGGTGCCGCCCATGTACTCCGCCCTGAAGGTGGAGGGTCGGCGGCTCTACGACCTGGCCCGGGCGGGGAAAGAGGTGGAGCGGAAGCCCCGGCAGATCACGATTTTTTCCCTGGAATGCACCGCTTTTTCCGGGGAAACGGCGGAAATTCGGGTCCACTGCTCCAAAGGAACCTACATTCGCACACTTTGCAAGGACATTGGGGCCGCCCTTGGCTGCGGGGGCTGCATGGCCGCCCTCCGCCGGGAGGCGGCGGGGCGGTTCACCCTCCAAAGCGCCGTCCCGCTGGAAACGCTGCTGGAGGGGCCGGAAAAATATCTGCTGCCGGTGGACGCTTTATTTGACCACCTCCCCGCCGTGTCTCTGACAGAAAAACAGACCCTCCGCTGCCGCAGCGGCAATCCCTTCTCCCGCCCCCTGGCGGACGGGCTCTACCGGGCATACAGCCCGGAAGGGGAATTTCTCATGCTGGCCCGGGCCCAGGACGGGGTCGTGACCACGGTAAAGAGCTTTTTTGAGGTATGACGCAAATAAAACAAGTTTTGGCCCTGGGCTTTTTTGACGGGGTCCACCTAGGCCACGCCGCCCTGCTGAGCGCCTGCCGGGACCTGGCGGACCGGCTGGGGACGGCGGCGGGGGCGCTGACCTTCGACCACCACCCCAAGGCCCTGACGGACGGGGCCGCCCCGGGGCTCATCAACACCCTGCCCGACCGGGTCCGGCTCCTGAAAGCCCTGGGCATGGACCAGACGCTGGTGCTGCCCTTTGACCGGCAGCTGATGGAGCTTCCCTGGCAGGACTTCTTCCGGCGGCTGCTGGAGGAGTACAATGCCGCGGGGCTGGTCTGGGGCCACGATTTCCGGTTTGGCCGCCGGGGGGCGGGCAACGGCGCCCTGCTGGCGGAGGCCTGCCGGGCATCGGGCATCCCCTATATTTCGGTGCCGGAGCAAAAATTCCGGGGCCTGACCGTCTCCTCCACCCACATCCGCCACCTTTTGGAGACGGGGGAAATCCAGGAGGCCAACGGCTTTTTGGGCCACCCCCATCTGCTCACCGGCCAGGCTGTGTCGGACGGCCCGCTCTGCCGCCTGGCCCTGCCAGAGGAACTGGCCCGGCTCCAGCCGGGGGCCTACGCCTGTCTGGCCTGGTTCCGGGGCCTCTGGCATCCCGCCGCGGCGGTCCTGACGCCGGAGGGAGCAGAGCTGTTCTTCCCAAAGGGCGGCCCGCCGGAGGCGGGGGGCCCGCTGACCCTGGCCTTTTTCCGGCGGCTGCCGGAGGGGGCGGAAAGGGAAGAAATCGGGAGAATGGCTCTGGATTTCTTTGAAAAAATGGAAATTTTTCCTTTACTTTTGGATAAAATCATGCTATGATAGTCGGGCTGGCCAAACGGCCCGCTATTCGCCCCCGGCCCAGTCGCGGGATACAGCCAAAACGGCGCTCCATCGGCCCTGACTTAGCCTGCGGGTAATTTTTTGAAAGGTGGAAATACCATGATTCAGAAGGAAAAAAAGACCCAGGTCATCCTGGAAAACGCCACCCATGAGGGTGACACCGGCTCTCCCGAGGTGCAGATCGCCATTCTCACCGCCCGGATCAACGAGCTGACCGATCACCTGCGGGTTCACAAGCACGACAATCACTCCCGCCGGGGCCTGCTGATGATGGTCGGCAAGCGCCGCAGCCTGCTGGACTATCTGGCGAAGAAGGACATCAACCGTTACCGCGCCATTATCGCCAAGCTGGGCATCCGGAAGTAACGAAAAATGGGGCGGCCGCGGACGGCAAACGCGGAAGTCTTTTGACAAGCTGAGCCCCCAGCCCCGCGGGCTGGGGGTTCCTTTCAAGCCTTGCCACCAACAAAGATGAATAATCCCGTGGAGCTTTAGCAGTTGAAGGCGCTTCCGCGCGCCGGCGGCGGCTTCAAGTGCTAAAACCTCCCCGGGCATTGATTATAAGGAGGTTTTTTCATGATCACCCATAAGCAATTTCCCAACCACCGAATCTACGAGATGGAGATCGGCGGCCGCCCCTTCACCGTGGAGACCGGCAAGGTGGCGGAGCTGGCGGGCGCCGGCTGCGTCTGCCGCTACGGCGACACCGTGGTACTGGTCACCGTGTGCTGCTCCCCCGAGCCCAAGGCCGGCATCGACTACTTCCCCCTGACCATCGAGTTTGAGGAGCGGCTCTACTCCGTGGGCCGGATCCCCGGCTCCTTCAACCGCCGGGAGGGCAAGCCCTCCGAGCGGGGCATCCTGAACAGCCGGATCATCGACCGGCCCATGCGGCCCCTCTTTGACGAGGAGCTGCGCAACGACGTGGTGGTGACCTGCACCGTGCTGGCCACCGACTACGACAACCCCGTGGAGATCGTGGCCTCTCTGGGCGCCTCCATCTCCATCGCCGCCTCCGACGTGCCCTGGAACGGCCCCGTGGCCACCACCAACGTGGCCCACCTGGGGGACAAGTATATCATCAACCCCTCCGCCGACCAGCGGGCCGCCGCGGACTGCTTCGTGTGCATCGCCTCCACCTTCGAGAAGGTGGTCATGATCGAGACCGAGGCCAACGAGGCCCCGGAGCCCATCGTCCTGGAGTGCATCCGCATCGCCCACGAGACGAACATGGAGATCGTGAAGTTCATCAACGGCATCGTGGCCGAGATCGGCAAGCCCAAGTTCACCTTTGAGAAGGCCGCCGTGAACCACGACCTGCTGGACGACCTGTGCGCCTACGGCATGGACCAGATCGAGTACGCCCTGGACACCGACGACAAGAACATCCGGGAAGAGCGGCTCAACGCCGCCCGCCGGGATTTCGCCGAGAAATTCGGGGAAAAGTACGAGGATTTCGACGTGCACATCGACGTCTGCCTGTACAAGATGCAGAAAAAGGTGGTCAAAAAATGGCTGCTGGCCGGCAAGCGGGTAGACGGACGGGGCATGGACGAGATTCGGCCCCTGGCCGCCGAGGTGGGCGTGCTGCCTCGGGTCCACGGTTCAGGCCTGTTCACCCGTGGCCAGACCCAGGTGCTGTCCATCTGCACCCTGAACACCCTGTCCGCCGCCCAGAAGCTGGACACCATCTACCCCGAGGAGACCAAGCGCTATATCCATCACTACAACTTCCCCGCCTTCTCCACCGGCGAGGCCAAGGCCGCCCGCTCCACCTCCCGCCGGGAGATCGGCCACGGCGCCCTGGCTGAAAAGGCCCTGCTGCCCGTGATTCCCTCCGTGGAGGAGTTCCCCTACTGCATCCGGGTGGTCTCCGAGGTGCTGTCCTCCAACGGCTCCACCTCCCAGGGCTCCATCTGCGGCTCCACCCTGGCCCTGATGGACGCCGGCGTGCCCATCAAG
>CANQXH010000023.1 GCA_947627745.1 uncultured Oscillospiraceae bacterium | reverse complement strand
GACCTGCTCCCCCCGGCCCAGGGCCCCCACCTGGGCAGCCAGCTCCAGGGGACCCTCCGCTCCCGCGCCGGATACCGCCTGATAGGTGGAGGCGGTCATGGCGCGGATGGGCCGGATGGCGTTCAGGGCGTTCACCGCCGTAACGGTGATGATGGTGGAGCAGTTGGGGTTGGCCAGGATGCCCTTGTGAAGCTTCACGTCCTCTGGGTTCACCTCGGGCACCACCAGGGGCACCTCCGGGTCCAGCCGGAAGGCGGAGGAGTTGTCCACGAACACCGCCCCCGCCGCCAGAATGGCCGGGGCCATGGCCTTGGCCACGTCGTTTTCCGCGGCGCCCAGCACCAGATCCACACCCTGGAAAGCCCCGGGCACGGCCTCCCGAATGGTCACAGCCTCTCCCCGGAACGGCAGAGTCTTCCCGGCGCTGCGGCTGCTGGCCAGAGGCACCAGCTTCCCCACCGGGAAGTTCCGCTCCTCCAAAATTTTCAGCATCTCCCGCCCCACGGCGCCGGTGGCGCCCAGAACGGCGACGGTGTATTCCTTCAAATTGGTTTCCTCCTAAAAATTAGATGGCAAAGCTCTCATAGAGCACCTGAATGGCCCGGGCGAAGTCCCGGTTGTCTACCCCGATGATGATGTTCAGCTCGTCCGGGCTCTGGTTGATGATGCGGATGTTGATCCCGGCCCGGCCCAGGGCCCCGAAGAGCTTGCCGGAGATGCCGGGGCGGAAGGCCATCTGCCGGCCCACGGCGGCTACAATGGCAATCTGGTCGTAAACCACCAGAGAATCGGGCTTCACCTCCTGCTGGATCTCCGCCAGAATGGGGTACAGGCTGGCGGCGATGGCCTCGGTAGGCACCACCACGGACACGTTGTCGATGCCGCTGGGGGTGTAGTCGATGGAGATATTGTGCCGCTCAAAAACCGTGAGGATCTTGCGCAGCACCCCCACCTGGTTGCTCATGCCCCGCTTGGACAGGGACACCACGGAAAAATCCTTCCGCCCGGTGATGCCGGTGATGAACCGGTCCGGATCCGCGTCGGAGTCGAACCGCTCCCGGATCATGGTGCCCGGGTGGTCGGGGGCGTTGGTGTTGCGGATGTTCAGGGGGATGTTCTTCTCCCGCACCGGGTAGATGGCCCCCTCATGGAGAACCTGGGCGCCGGAATAGCTTAGCTCCCGCAGCTCGTCGTAGGTCACCTCCGGGATGGGCAGGGGATCCTTGACGATCTGGGGGTCCGCCATCAGGATGCCGGACACGTCGGTCCAGTTTTCGTAGACCTCCGCGTCCAGGGCCGCCGCCGCCAGGGAGCCGGTGATGTCGCTGCCGCCCCGGGAGAAGGTGCGGATGTGCCCGTCGGGCATCAGCCCGTAGAAGCCCGGGGTGACCACGCCCCGGCCGCTGACCATGGCCCGGAGGGCCGCGTAGGACCGAGCTTTGTCCACCTCCCCGTCCAGGGTGAATTTCACCCAGTCCACCGCGTCGATGAACTGGAAGTCCAGGTAGGCGGCCATGAGCCGGGCGGAGAAGTACTCGCCCCGGCTGACCAGCTCGTCCTGGGTCACGGACTTGGCGTCCAGCCGCTGCTTCAGGGCGGCGAATTCCTCCTCCAGATTGAGGTCGATGCCCAGCTCGTCCCGGATGGCGATGTAACGGGAGGAAACCATTTCCAGCACCCCGGTGCAGTCCACCCCGTAGAGGGTGTGGGCGTAGCACAGGTAGAGCAGGTCCGTGATCTTGTGATCCTTTTTGTTCCGCTTGCCGGCGGCGGAGACCACCACCACCCGCCGGGACGGGTCGGACAGCAGAATATCCCGCACCTTCCGGTACTGTTTGGCGTCGGCCATGGAGCTGCCGCCGAATTTCGTCACTTTCAGCAAAATGGGATCCCTCCCTTTCTCACTCCGGCAGGGCGGCAATGAAGGCCTCCGGGTTCTCTTTCAGCCAGCGGTGCATCTGGAAGATGGGCACCGGCTCAGTGACAGCGGCGCCGTCCCAGTTTTCCCGGGTCCGCTCCCGGGGCCAGTTACCGCCCCGGACGTAATAGCACAGGGCTTTGTCGTTGGTCACCCGGACCTTGGGGCCGTAACCGCAGTAGAAGCCCCGGCCGTTCAGGAAGTCCACGCAGTCCTGCACCACATTATATGCGGTGGGATACCGGCCCGCGCCCTGACCCAGGAAGCTCTGCCGGCCGGAGGTGCTGCCCACCAGGGTAATGAGATTGTAGTTATCGGGCACCGTGGCCTCGGGGACGCCCTGGGGGAACAGGGCCGGCTGGACGAAGGCGTGGAACGCCTCCCCCTCCCGGGAGGCCTGGCAGATCAGCTTGCAGGTGTAGCCCCGGGCCCGGAACCGGGCCACGTCCTCCCCCCGGATCCGGCGGATGCCGGCGGCGGGAATGGCGGAGATGTCCAGGCTCACCCCAAAGGCGATATTGGCCGAGACGATCAGCTTGTGCCAGGTGTCGATGCCGTCTACATCGGTGGTGGGGTCGGCCTCGGCGTAGCCCAGGGCCTGGGTCTGGGCCAGGGCGTCCTCATAGCTCAGGCTCCGGCGGGTCATGGCGTCCAAAATATAGTTGCAGGTGCCGTTGACGATGCCCCCCACCTGCTCCACCGTCTCAATCCGCCGGACCCGCTCCAGCTCGCTCAGCCACCCGATGCCCCCGCCCACGGAAGCGGTGCAGCGCAACAGGGTGCCCTGCTCCTGGGTCAGGGGCAGCAGCTCGTCGTAGAAGGTGGCCACCAGGGCCTTGTTGGCGGTGACCACGTTTTTTCCCGCCTGGATGGCGGCCAGGACGTACTCCCGGGCGGGGTGCAGCCCACCGATGGCCTCCACCACCGTGTCCACCGTGGGGTCCAGGAGGATGTCGTTAAAATCGTGGGTGACCTTGGCGTCCGGCAGGGACAATGGCCGGCGGCACAGCACCCAGGCCACCTGCATATCCGGCCGGGGGCCCGTCAGTTCATAGACGCCCTGGCCAACGGTGCCGAAGCCAAGAAGTCCGATGCGCATAGATGGCACCTCCGTCTCTTTTTGCCGGAAAAGAGCCTCCGGCGGCAAAAATACTTGCGTTTTTTTCGGAAACAGTATATCATAACCCTGGGAAAAATGCAATAGTGCCACATTGGCAAGTATTTTTCAATTCCCGCCCCGGATTTGTGCAAAGGGGCCGAAAGGACCCCGCCGGCGGCGGGCGCCCGGCAAGCCTCGCGCGCCGGGGAGGACGCTATTATATAATGTATAGGAGGCAAGACCGTGGACGAAGAGATCCTCTTTTTCTTTGGGGCCCAGATGGACGCGCTGCCGATTTACCAGGCCCTTTGGCGGCTCATTGCGGAACAGCTCCCCCAGACCCGCCGGAAGGTGAGCAAGACCCAGATCTCCTTCTACGACCGGCGGATGTACGCCTGCGTGTCCTTCCTCCCGGTCCGGCCCGCCGCCCGGCGGCCTAAAACCGGGTGGCTGACGCTGACCTTCGGCCTGAACCGGCGGGAGACGGATCCCCGAATTGATGCCGCGTCGGAGCCCTATCCTGGCCGCTGGACCCATCATGTGCTGCTGTCCTTCCCGGAGGAGGTGGACGGCCAGATCGCCGCCTGGCTCCTGGAGGCGGCGGCCTTTTCCGCCGGAAAACGGTGACCGTTCCGGCGGGAGCGCAAGGAAAGCTCCGACGGACCCGGGGTTTCCGGGATGTTCACGCTTTGACTATTGATTTTAGAAAACGGATGGTGTATACTAACACTGTATTAGGCGAAAAATGCCGCCATGAACGTGAGGAGGACCTTGGAATGGGGAAAAAGTGGTGGGTTTTGCTGCCGGTCTTGCTGGGCATCTGCTTCCTGCTGGGCTGCCGGAAGGATCCGGCCCCAACCGGGGATCCCACGGAGTCTGCCCCTCCGGCGAAAACCTATACCGTCCAATATGTGATCTTGGGCCAGACGGTGGAGACGGAAACCGTGGCGGAGGGCGACTATCCCCAGGACTACACCCCCCAGATCAACGGCCTGGCCTTCTACGGCTGGCTGGATGAGCAGGGATCGGCGGTGACCCCCTCCAATCAGCCTGTCCAGTCGGACCGGGTGTACACCGCCCGGATCTATCCCGATATCTCCGGCCACCGGCCCTATCTGTATACCGATCAATACGGCTGCCTCCGGCCGGACGGGGAGCTGACCGCCAACGATCTGCTCAACGCCCTGGCAAGCCTGGCCCAGGGGGAGGCCATGAAATATTTTCCGGGGCTGCCCTCCGGGGACTATCCCGTTCCCACGGATCAGCTCAAGTCCGTTCTGTCCAGCCTGTTTCCCCCCAGCTATTTGGAGTCGTCTCTGGCGGCCCTCACGGAGGCCACCGTTACCCGGGGCCAGTTCGCCACGCTGATGAACGGCCTGCTGGGCCGGGGCGGGGGAGAGCCGGTGACCATTTCCGACGGGGCCACCCGTCCCATGGATCTATCCCCGGAGCGGGCGGACTATCTGGACATGCTGGAGGCCGCCATTCCCCATGTGGTGGACCGGGAATCCGGCTCCTCCCTGGCTGTGGGCGTGGAAACCCTGCCCCTTCCCCAAGGACTGCCTACCGGCTATTTCTTCCGGGGCGGGTATCTCTACTACGCCGACGATCAGGGAAGGCTGGTTTCCAACGCCACCGTGGGGCTGCTCACCTTTGACGAAAATGGGCGCTATACCAGCGGCGACGGGGAGCTGGACACCATCGTGGCCGGGATTCTGGCGGAGATCATGGAAAAGGAGCCGGGACTGACCCGACTGGAATATCTGCGCAGGGCCTTCTGGTACTGCCGGGACAGCTTCACCTATTTCCGGCGGTACGGCTATAATTTCGGCGAGACCGGCTGGGAGATCGACGACGCCAAGATGATGTTCCTGGAGAAGCGGGGCAACTGCTACAACTTCGCCGCCTCCTTCTGGGCCCTGGCCCGGGGGCTAGGTTATGACGCCACCGCCATCAGCGGCACCATGACCGCCACGGATCAGCCCCACGGCTGGGTGGAGATCCCCTTCGACGGGGAAGACTACATTTTTGATGTAGAGATGGAATATGTATACGTCCACGAGCGGGATGTCCATGACAAGGATATGTTCATGGTGACCATCGAGGACGGAGAATGGTGGAATTACAAGCGCCCGTAACGGACGCCGGAATTTGAGGACACTGCCTTGAGCCTGGAAAGCATTGGACTGATCAGCTGCCTGCTGCCCCTGACGGCGGCGCTCTACTTCCTGATCCCCTGGGAGCGGGGGAAAAATTGGGTCCTGCTGGCGGCGGGACTGCTCTTCTATGCCTTCGGCAGTCTGCCCGGGGTGGCGCTGCTGCTCCTGGTGGCCCTGGTCAACTATTTGCTGGGGCTGCTGATCCGGGGCGGGAAGCTGGGGAAGCTGCCTCTGATCCTGGGCGTGGTGGGGAACCTGGCCTTTTTGGGGGCGTACAAGTACCTGGACTTCCTGCTAAGTTCCCTCTCCCCCTGGCTGGCCGTCCCGACTCTGGGGCTGGCGGCCCCGCTGGGGGTGTCCTTCTTTACCTTTAAATGCGTCAGCTATCTGGTGGACGCTTACCGGGACCGGAGTAAAGCCACCCGGAGCTTCCCGGCGCTGCTGCTGTATATCTCCTTCTTCCCCCAGATCGCGGCGGGGCCCATCACCCGGTTCGACGATTTTTCTCAGCAGCTCACAGGCCGGCGCTGCACGCTTGAGCTGTGCGCCGGGGGCCTGCGGCGGTTCGTGGCGGGCATGGGCAAGAAGCTGATCCTGGCCGGGATCGCCGCCAAGGCGGTGGACGGGGTATTCGCCCTAGACGCCCCGGATCTCCGGCTGGCCTGGCTGGGCGCGGTTGCCTACCTGATCCAGATCTACTTTGACTTTTCCGGCTATTCCGACATGGCCATCGGCCTGGGGCAGTTCTTTGGGTTCCAGACCCCGGAAAATTTCAATTACCCCTATATTTCCGCCTCGGTGACGGAATTTTGGCGGCGGTGGCACATCAGCCTCTCCTCCTGGTTCCGGGACTACGTCTATATCCCCCTGGGCGGCAACCGGAAGGGAAAAGGCCGCGCCGCCTGGAACAAATTTGTGGTCTTTGCCCTGTGCGGACTGTGGCATGGGGCGGCCTGGACCTTCCTGGCCTGGGGCGTGTGGCACGGGATCTTTTCCGCCCTGGAGAGCCTCCGGTGGATCGACACGAAGAAGCTGTCCCAGTCCCGGATCGGGAAAATCGCCTGCCATGTCTACACCCTGCTGGTGGTGCTGCTGGGCTTCGTCCTCTTCCGGGCGGAGAGCCTGGCCCAGGGCTTCCAAATGATTGGAGCCCTGTTTACCGGCTTTTCCTTTACCGCCGCCGGCACCGTGACCCTGGCCCGGCTGGCAAACCCGGAGTGCCTGTTCGCTTTGTGCCTGGGGGCGGTGCTGTCCACCCCGGTGTGGCCCTGGCTGCGGGAGAAGCTGGGCCGGGCCCGGCCCGCCTTGGAATGCGCCGCCTGCCTGATTTTGCTGCTTTTGTGCCTGGGGAAGCTGGCGGCGGGAGATTTCGCGCCATTTATCTACGTCCAGTTTTAGAGGTCTAAAATGGGAAAGAAATTCTTCAATTGGCTGTTTTTGCTGGGCTTTTTCACCATGACGCTGACGCTGAGCCTGGGGATGCTTCTGGTCGGCCCCTCCACCGCCGGCGCCAACGAGATTCTGGCCCAGCCGCCCAAGGTCTTGGACCGGGACGGGGCCTTTAACCAGGAGGTGCTGTCCGACGGGGCGGCCTATCTTGCGGACCACTTCTATCTGCGCAAGGAGCTGATCAGTCTGAACGATTGGCTCTCCGCCAATATTTTCGGCGTCTCCGGCGCCGAGGACGTGATCGTGGGCCGGGAAGGGCGGCTCTACTACGCCCCCACTCTGGAGGGCTACACCGGCACCGCCTCCCTGGGGCCGGAGCTGGAAAACGCGGCGGAAAACCTGGCTCTCATGGCTCAGTACTGCTCGGAAAACGGGCGGCAGTTCCTGTTCTGCGCCGCACCCAACAAAAATTCCCTGTACCCGGCCTGGATGCCAAACTACGGCGCCGTGGCCCAGGAGCGGGATATTGACCGGCTCTTTGCCCTGCTGGAGGAAAAGCAGGTGCCCTATCTGGACCTGTACGCCCTGTTTGACGGGGAGCGGGAGGTCCTCTACTATGCCCACGATTCTCACTGGAATCCCAAGGGCGCGGCCCTGGCGGCGGACGCCGTCAACGCCGCCTTCGGCCTGGAGAGCGATTACTACGCCGGGCCCTTCGATACCGGCGCCCACCGGGGGGACCTGTTCGATATGCTCTATCCGTCCCAGGCTTTTACCGACCCGGAGACCGGCCCGGTCTACGCCGGGGCGCTGACCTTCACCTACGACCCGGCCTTCGGCGACAAGCCGGACAGCATCACCATCCTCACCCAGGGCCCGGGGACCGGCAGTTTGCTTGCCTACCGGGACTCCTTCGGAAACGACCTGCACCCCTTCCTGGCGAACAGCTTCGCCTCGGCCCGGTTCTCCCGGTCGGTGAGCTACGACCTGACCCTGCCGGGGGAGAAGGTCCTGATCGAGCTGGTGGAGCGGAACCTGCGCTATCTGGTGACCAATGTGCCCAAAATGCCCGCGCCTGTCCGGGAGCTGACCATTCCTCAGGCCTCCGGCCAGGCGGAAACGCCCGCCTACAACGCCAACGGCGCGCCGGAGGGTCTGACTCTAGTCCGGGGCGTCCTGCCCGAGGGGGCGGCGCCCGGGGCGGCCTACCTGATCTGCGGCGGGAAGGCCTACCAGGTGTTTCGACTGGAAAACGGGGGCTACGGCGCCTATGTCCCGGCGGAGGAGCCGGCCACGGCGGTGGCCTGCACCCTGGGCGGGCAAATACAAGTCTTTTCCATCTCAGAATGAAAATATAGAAAGGAAATCGGTATGAAAAAATTTGTTGTTTTGGCCCTGGCGCTGGCGCTGCTGCTGGCCGCCTGTGGACCCGCCAATTCTCAGGAGACCCAGGGCCAGCCCGTCCAGACCACTGCCGGCCAGACAGGCGGCGGCAAATCTGCCCAACCCCCGGAGACCACCTCTGCCGCGGAGCCGGTGATCTCTACCCAGGCCCCGACTCAGGAGCCGACCCAAGCCCCCACCCAGGAGGCCACGGAACCGCCCACCAGCGCCCCCGGCGCGGACCCGGAGCTTATGGCCAAGGCGGAGAGCTGCATCGATAAGACCGTGGAGGAGCTGATCGCCCTGATCGGCGAGCCCATGAATTCGGATTACGCCCCCAGCTGCCTGGGACCCGGAGAGGACGGACGGCTGTACTACGAGGGCTTTTTCGTGGAGACCTACCGGGAGGACGGTACGGAGATCGTCCGGTGGGTAGAGGAAGGCTGATTGATTTTGGGCGCGGCGTCCCCCCTGTGTTCCGGCACTGACCAGCCGGAACGGACCCGCGCCACCGGAAGGAGCGGAGAGGTATGAAAAAGGAAGGCAGACGGAAATGGATTATCATTGGCATCGTGCTGCTGGTGATCCTGCTGGCCATTGCCGGAGCCATTGTAGCGACCGTGTACCTGACAGGGGAGCGGCCCTATGACCTTGCTTGGAACACCATGCCCCAGGACGGGGTGCTGACCCTGAACACCCTGGAGGACGGGTATCTGGAGCTGTCCTGGCCGGAGGGAGAGAAGGCCCAGTTCTATTATATCCAGGTGCTGCGGGGGGAGGAGGAGATCTACTCCATCCTGGCGGAGACCGACCGGTCCTGCGTTCTGCCCCCCCTGGGCGACCAGGAATACACCATCCGGGTCCAGTCCGGCCGCCGGTACGATATGCTGGGCAGGAAGGATCTGGTGCGCTTCGGCGACGAGGCCCTGTCCGTCACCGGGGTGTTCACGCCGCCCACCGCCGGGAGCGTGACCTGGGAGGCCAACCCCACCCGGAAGATTTTGGATGTGTTCGTCAGCGTGGCGGAAAACGAGACCTGCCGGTTGGAGGTGATCCCGGAGGGGGAGGAGCCTCCCGCGGCCCGGGAGCTGACCGCCGGCCAGACCACCTATACCTACGGCGCCGGTGGGGAGCTGCCTCTGCTCTCCTACGGGAAGGAATACCGGATCCGCAGCGCCGTCTGCCGGACCACCAAGAACCTGATTTTCCAGGGGCCCATGATCGACGGTCCCACCCTGGACCGGGAGGACCTGCTGGGCACTAAGCTGGCGGTGGCCTGCCAGGATCTGGGCAATAACCGGTACCTGCTGACCTGGAACGAGACCAAGGGCGAACGCTACCAGGTGCGGATGCGCATGGAGGGGGAGGAAGAGTGGCGCACCGTGGCGGAGATCCCCCGGGGGGAGGAGCGGCAGTACATCACCGGCTACCTGCCTCAGAACACCAACTATGAATTTGAAGTGCTGGCCCTGGGCGGCAAGACCCTGCCGGACAGCGAGTACGCCGCCGAGCCGGGCTATGCCGCGGCCCTCACCGGCTACTCTCCGGTGGGCTCCACCATTTGGCCGGTGCAGGATCTGAAGGTCTACGACACCCCGGGAAGGCATCAGGTGATCGGCACGGCCCCCCAGGCCACGGCCTATTGCGTCCTGGACCGGGAGGAAGGGATGTTCCAGATCCGCTTTGGGGACGGCTACGGCTACATCGACTGCAACTACTGCATGATCAACCTGGCGGAATTTCTGGGCGATCTGTGCCAGTACGACATTGTCAACAGCTATCAGTCGCTATATATGGTCCATGAGTACGCCATTCCCGAGGTGACGGACACGGTGGTGGCCGGCTACGAGCATGTCCAGCTGGCGGACGGCAGCTTCCTGGTGCCACTGCTCTATCCCACCGCTCAGAAGCTGGAGCAGGCCGCCCAGCTGGCCAAGCGGGAGGGGTACATCATCCGGATCTACGACGCCTACCGGCCCCGGATGGCCACGGTCTCCATTTTTGACCTGACCGAGCTGGTCTACGATGCGCCCCTGCCGGAGCAGACCAATACCGGCGAGACGGTGGAGGTCGTCCCCGGAACCACCTATCAGGAGCTGATGACCGACGGGCGGTACGATCTGGCCAACTTCCTGGCCGCCGGCGGTTCCACCCACAACCTGGGGATCGCCATGGACCTGACCCTGGTGGATCTGGAAACCGGGGAGGAGCTGAAAATGCAGACCCGGATGCACGACCTGAGCTGGTACTCGGAGGTGCAGCAGAACAACCAGAACGCCGGCCTGCTGGCAATCATCATGGATGCCGCCGGCTTTGGAGGCCTGCGGTCGGAGTGGTGGCACTTCCAGGACAACGACGCCCGGGAAAACCTGGGACTGACCAATTTTATGGAGCCGGGCGTGACCTGCCGGTGCTGGATGTTTGACGGCGAGAGCTGGCGCTACCGCCAGGAGGACGGCACCTACATTACCGACCAGACCGCCACCATTGACGGAAAGGACTACACCTTCGACGCCGAAGGGCGGCTGAAGGAGTGAGGGCGGAAGGCTGCCCCAAAAAGACCATTATATTTTCCCCCGGCAGCCCCGGGGGAAAATTTTTGAGCAATAAGTAAAATATACTTGACATTATATCGGATATATGATACTATACACCCAGGGAGGTGATACCGATCGGACGCAATCTGAAAATCAAGGCGGCCCGGGCCGAGCGGGACATGACCCAGAAGGCCCTGGCCGAGGCGGTGGGGGTCTCCCGGCAGACCATGAACGCCATCGAGCAGGGGGACTACAACCCCACCATCCGGCTGTGCCGGGCCATCTGCAAGGTACTTGGAAAATCGTTGGACGAATTGTTTGGTGAGGAGGAAGAACATGAAGGATCAAAAGTATAATATTGATGAAATGCAGGAGCGCAGGCTCTTTCAGATCGAGGAGATCGGCTTCTGGCTGACCTTCTGGGCCAGCGGCGCGGCGGTGGTGATCCAGGCGGTGCTGGGGGCGGACCTGAGGCAGATCGCCGGGGAGGGGATCGTGCTGCTGATCAGCTCGGCATATCTGGTGTTCGCGACCCTGCGAAACGGAATCTGGAATAAAGGCGGCCCGGCTCCCACCCTCCGGGCCAACGCCTTGGTGAGTCTAATCCCGGCGGCGTTCTGCGGGGCGATCCTGCTGATCCGGGTGCTGGTAGTGTTGAAGCGGCCCCTGACCCTGGGGGTGGTCGGTGTCGCCCTGGCCTTCGCGGCGGTGTGCTATCTTGGCTGCCTGGGGGCGCTGGAGGCCCTGCGGGCGGTCTACCGGAAGCGCCGGGACGAACTGGACGCCGAGGAGGACGAATCCGCCTGAGCTGGTAAAAATTTCTGTATAGCCTCCGAAAAATTGGCAATACTTAACTTCGGAGGTGCTATTAACCAATGAACAACCAAAAATCTGGCGGTTTCAACGGGAAGGGCTACTACATAGCCCTGATCCTGTGCGCCGCCGCAATCGGGATCTCTGGCTATTTGTACTACCGGAACGCAACCCACACCAATCAGGAGCCGGACGCGTCTGTGTCCGCCACCAACCAGGCCCAGCAGGATGTGCCGGTTATCGCCACCAAGCCGCCGGTCACCCAGCCGACTAAGCCCACCCAGCCGTCCGCGCCGGCGAAGAAGACTCTGCGGACCGCCGCCCCCCTGGAGGGGGAGACCGTGGCGGAGTACGCTATGGACTGCCTGAGCTACAACCAGACCACCCGTGACTGGCGGGTCCACAACGGCGTGGACATTGCCGCCGGCGCCGGGTCCCCCGTGAAGGCCGCCGCCGACGGCACCGTTACCGAGGTCTACACCGACGACACCATGGGCGCCACCGTGGTCATTACCCACGCCGACGGCTATGTCACCCGGTATTCCAGCCTTTCGGAAAACGTGGCGGTGAAGGCCGGGGACGCGGTCACCATGGGCCAGACCATCGGCTATGTGGGCCAGTCCGCTCTGCTGGAATCGGCCCTGGGGGACCACGTCCATTTCAGCGTCACCCGCGATGGTACGCCGACGGATCCGGCAGACTTCTTCAGTCTGGGATGAACAACTGGGCCGCCCTCCGGCGGCCCTTTCCCTGTCCCCCGCGGGAATACATCCAATGAAAAAATGTATTTTTTTCAAAAATATGGCTTGACAAACGGCGCCGTGCGTGTTAATATTATCGGGCGTGCGCGGGAAAAAAGCGCACACACTGCGATGATGCGGGAGATTGCGCCGGAAGGCGGTAACTTCCGCGGAGTATGTCCGGTCATCGGGCGGCTGAGCGATCCTGTTCGCGCTGGCGTATATCGCCGGAGGCAGGAAGGGCCGGCCTTGCGTCGGCCATTTTTCATGGTCCGGAGTGATACGCACGGCGGCGTGAACAAAAAGATGCTCATCCGTACCCAGGATCCAAAAAACTGAGTACGTTTTTCAAGGAGGAAAACAACCATGGCAAACCAGGAAAAGATCCGCATCCGGCTGAAGGCCTACGATCATCAGCTGATCGACTCCAGCGCGGTCAAGATCGTGGAGACCGCCAAGCGCAACGGCGCCGCCGTCTCCGGCCCCATCCCGCTGCCCACCAAGAAGGAGATCGTCACCATTCTCCGGTCCCCCCATGTGAATAAGGACAGCCGGGAGCAGTTCGAGCGCAGAACCCATAAACGTCTGATCGATATTCTCAACCCCAATCAGAAGACCGTTGAGGCCCTGATGAGCCTGGATCTTCCGGCTGGCGTTGAGATTGAGATAAAGCTGTGATCTTCCCCCGTCAGGGAGATCGCGAGCTGCCCGCACTGTCTTTCATCGGGCGGACGGGTCATGTTGGCAAGGGAGAGCCAATGCTCCCAAGTCAACCAATAACCTATTAAAAAGGAGTAGAAAACATGCAAAAAGCAATCATCGGCAAGAAAGTGGGCATGACCCAGATCTTCGATGAGAGCGGCAAGGTGATCCCGGTCACGGTTATCGAGGCCGGTCCCTGCGTCGTCACTCAGAAGAAGACCATGGAAACCGACGGCTATGTGGCCGTCCAGCTGGGCTTCGAGGATGTGAAGGAGTCCAAGCTGACCAAGCCGGAGGCCGGCCACCTGAAGAAGGCGGGCGTGGCCCCCAAGAAGCATCTGAAGGAATTTAAGCTGGAGAAGGCCGGCGAAATGAACGTGGGCGACGTGGTGAAGGCCGACACCTTCGCCGCTGGGGATAAGGTGGACGTCACCGGCATCTCCAAGGGCCACGGCTACCAGGGCGTTGTGAAGCGCCACGGCGCGGGCCGGACCCCCATGACCCACGGCGGCGGCCCTGTCCACCGTCACGCCGGCTCCATGGGCGCTTCCTCCCATCAGTCCCGGATCTTCCCGGGCAAGATCGGCGCCGGCCAGATGGGCGTGGAGCAGGTCACCATTGAGAACCTGGACGTGGTGAAGGTGGATCCGGAGCTGAACATGATCGTCCTGCGGGGCGCCATTCCCGGACCCAAGGGCGGATTGGTCTACATCCGCAACACCGTCAAGCACAACAAGGTCAAGTCCGCCGAGACCGGCATCAGCAAGAACCCGCAGAAGGCTTCCGGACGTAATCCCCAGAAGGCTTCCGCCAGAGGCTAAGGAAAGGAGATCGTAGCACATGCTGAAGACGAATGTTTATGATATGTCCGGCAAGCAGGTGGGCGAGATCGAACTGTCCGAAGCCATTTTCGGCATCGAGCCCAACGAGTCCGTCGTCCACGACGTGGTGAAGAATCACCTGGCCAACTGCCGGCAGGGCACCCAGTCCGCGCTGACCCGGGCGGAGGTTTCCGGCGGCGGTCGGAAGCCCTGGAAGCAGAAGGGCACCGGCCGGGCCCGTCAGGGCAGCACCCGGGCCCCCCAGTGGACCCACGGCGGCATCGTGTTTGCCCCCAAGCCCCGGGATTACAGCTACACCTTAAATAAGAAGACCCGCCGCCTGGCGCTCAAGAGCGTTCTCAGCGCCAAGGCCAGCGAAGGCAACATCCTGGTTATCGACAGCATCCAGGTGGAGAGCCCCAAGACCAAGCCCTTCGCTCAGTTCCTCAGCGCCGTGGGCGCCGAGGGCAAGGTGCTGGTCGTCACCGCCGGTCCGGACAGCAACGTGGTCCTCTCCGGGCGGAACATCCCCGGCTGCCAGGTCACCTTTGCCAACCTGATCAACGTCTACGACGTGCTGAACAGCGGCAAGCTGGTGGTGGATCAGGCGGCTCTGGCCAAGATCGAGGAGGTATTTGCATGAGCAATGCTTACGACATCATCAAGCGCCCGGTGATCACCGAGCAGTCCATGGAAAACGTGGCGGATAAGAAGTACGTCTTCATGGTGGACATCAACGCCGCCAAGCCCGAGATCAAGGCCGCTGTGGAGGAGATCTTTGGCGTGAAGGTGGAAAAGGTCACCACCCTGCGGATGCAGGGCAAGCAGAAGCGCACCGGCGCCTATCCCGTGGGCCGCCGTCCCGCCTATAAGAAGGCAATGGTCAAGCTGACGAAGGACTCCAAGACCATCGAGTTCTTTGAAGGCATGGTCTAACCGGAAAGGAGCATAAAAATGGCTATCAAATCCTATAAGCCCTATACTCCCGCCCGGAGAGGAATGACCGTGTCCGGCTTCGACGGAGTGGACAAGAAGGCCAAGCCCGAGCGCAGCCTGGTCGAGACCGTCAAGAAGCACGCCGGCCGCAACAGCTACGGTCACATCACCGTCCGCCACCGCGGCGGCGGCAACAAGCGGAAGTACCGCGTCATCGATTTCCACCGGGCCAAGCAGGATATGCCCGCCACCGTCCAGCGCCTGGAGTACGACCCCAACCGGAGCGCCTTCATCGCCCTGGTCAAGTACGAGGACGGCACCCTGAGCTACATTCTGGCGCCCTACGGCCTGAAGGCCGGGGACCAGGTGGTCTCCTCCCCCAGCGCCGACATCAAGCCCGGCAACTGCCTGCCCATCGCCAACATCCCCGTGGGTACCGTGATCCACAATGTGGAGCTCAACCCCGGCCGGGGCGCCCAGCTGGTGCGCAGCGCCGGCGCCGCCGCCCAGCTCATGGCCAAGGAAGGCGAGCTGGCCCAGGTTCGTCTGCCCAGCGGCGAGGTCCGCTACGTCCGGACCAACTGCACCGCCTGCATCGGTCAGGTGGGCAACCTGGACCATGAGAACGTCCACATCGGCAAGGCCGGCCGGAAGCGCCACATGGGCATCCGTCCCACCGTCCGCGGCTCCGTGATGAACCCCAACGACCACCCCCACGGCGGCGGCGAAGGCCGCGCCCCGGTGGGCCGTCCCGGGCCTGTCACGCCTTGGGGCAAGCCGGCTCTGGGCTACAAGACCCGCAAGACGAAGAACCGCACCAATAAGTTCATCGTCAAGCGCAGAAACAGCAAGTAAGGAGGATATGAGAAATGAGCAGAAGCGTCAAGAAAGGCCCGTTTGTCGCTCCCGAGCTGTATAAGCGCATCGAGGAGCTGAACAAGGCCGGAGAAAAGAAAGTCCTCAAGACTTGGTCCAGGGCTTCCACGATTTTCCCCTCCTTCGTCGGTCACACCATCGCCGTCCATGACGGCCGGAAGCATGTTCCCGTGTATATCACCGAGGACATGGTGGGTCACAAGCTGGGCGAGTTCGTGCCGACCAGAACCTTCCGGGGTCACTCTGGCAGCAAGACTGCCAACACCAAGTAAGGAGGTAGGAGTATGGAAGCGTTTGCCCATGTCAAATACGTCCGGATGTCTCCCCGCAAGGTCCAGCTGGTCTGCGACATGATCCGGGGCAAGGACGTCAACACCGCCAAAGCCTACCTGAACCAGACCTCCAAGGCCGCCTGTGAGCCCATGCGGAAGCTGCTGAGCAGCGCCGTGGCCAATGCTGAGCACAATCACGGGATGAACCCGGAGAGCCTGTATGTCTCCACCGTGGTGGCCAATCCCGGCCCCACGCTGAAGCGCGGCCGCATCGCGTCCCGCCGGGGCTTCGTTCGTATTCTCAAGAGAACTACTCACATCACCATCGGTGTGAGCGAGAAGGCTTAATCAGGAGGTTGCTATGGGACAGAAAGTCAATCCCCATGGTCTGCGGGTCGGCGTGATCAAGGACTGGGACTCCCGCTGGTATGCCCGGGAGGAGCAGGTCGGCGACCTGATCGTTGAGGACTATAACATCCGGAAATATCTGAAAAAGCGCCTGTACAACGCGGGCGTCGCCAAGATCGAGATCGAGCGCTCCAGCGGCAAGATCAAGATCAACATCAATTGCTCCCGCCCCGGCGTGGTCATCGGCAAGGCCGGCGCGGACATCGAGAATCTCCGCAAGGAGATGGAAGCCAAGCTGGGCAAGAGCGTCGCTCTGAACATCGTTGAGATCCGCAGCCCGGACCTGAACGCCCAGCTGGTGGCCGAGAACATTGCCCAGCAGCTGGAGAAGCGGATCTCCTTCCGCCGGGCCATGAAGAAGGCCATGCAGACCGCCACCCGCCTTGGCGCCAAGGGCATCAAGGTCACCTGCGGCGGCCGTCTGGGCGGCGCCGAGATCGCCCGGAGCGAATCCTATCACGAAGGGACCATCCCCCTGCAGACCCTCCGGGCCGACATTGAGTACGGCTTTGCCGAGGCTGCCACCACCTACGGTCGCATCGGCGTCAAGGTGTGGATCTACAAGGGCGAGGTTCTGAACACCACCCTCCGCGCCGCCGCCCCGGAGCCCGCTCCTCGTGAGCGCCGGGATCGTCGGGACCGTCGGGACCGCCGTCCGGGCGGGGATCGCGGTGGTGACCGCCGGGGCCCTGGCTCTGACCGGCCCCGTACCCGCAGAGAAGGAGGAACCCGCTGATGCTGATGCCCAAAAGAGTAAAGTACCGCAAGGTGCAGCGCGGCCGTATGACCGGCGCGGCCTCCCGCGGCAATAAGGTTTCCTACGGCGACTACGGCATCCAGGCTCTGGAGCCCGGCTGGATCTCCGGCAATCAGATCGAGGCCGCCCGTATCGCCATGACCCGTTACACCAAGCGTGGCGGCAAGGTCTGGATCAAGATCTTCCCCGATAAGCCCTACTCCAAGAAGGGCCTGGGCACCCGTATGGGTTCCGGTAAAGGCGCTCCCGAGGGCTGGGTCGCTGTGGTGAAGAACCAGAAGGTGATGTTCGAGATCGGCGGCGTGGACGAGTCCACGGCGAAGGAAGCCCTGCGCCTGGCCCAGCACAAGCTGCCCATCAAGACCCGCATCATCCCCAAGGAAGCTCCCGATACTGAGATTGGCGGTGAAGAGTAATGAAGGCGAAGGAACTAGAGAAGACCAAGGCCCTGTCCGTGGAAGACCTTCAGAAGAAGCTCCAGGACCTGAAGAAGGACCTGTTCATGCTGCGGATGCAGCACGCCACCAACCAGCTGGATAACCCCATGCAGATCGCGGCGGTCAAGAAGGACATCGCCCAGATCAAGACCATCATCCGGCAGAAGCAGACCAATGTCTGAGGAGGTAAGCCAGAATGAGTGAGAATACAAGAGCTTTCCGCAAAACCAGAATTGGTCAGGTCGTCTCCGACAAGATGGACAAGACCATCGTGGTTGCGATTGAGGACAGCGTCCAGCATCCTCTGTACAAGAAGACCCTGAAGCGGACTTACAAGCTGAAGGCCCACGACGAGGAAAACGCCTGCGGCATCGGCGACACCGTGGAGGTCATGGAGACCAGGCCCCTCTCCAAGGACAAGAGATGGCGGCTGGTCCGTATCATCGAAAAGGCGAAGTAAGGAGGTCGGTAGGCTATGATTCAACAGGAGAGTTACCTGAAAGTCGCCGACAACACCGGCGCTAAGGAAATTCACTGCATCCGGGTCCTGGGCGGCTCCAAGCGGAAGACCGGCAACATCGGCGATGTGATCGTGGCTTCCGTCCGGAAGGCCACCCCCGGCGGCACGGTGAAGAAGGGCGAGGTGGTCAAGGCCGTCATCGTCCGCACCAAGCGGGGCCTGCGCCGGGAAGACGGCACCTACGTCCGCTTCGACGAGAACGCGGCGGTGCTGATCCGGGACGACAAGAACCCCAGAGGCACCCGTATCTTTGGACCGGTGGCGCGGGAACTGCGGGAGCGGGACTACATGAAGATCCTTTCCCTGGCGCCCGAAGTCATCTAAGGGGGAACCGAAGATATGAACATTAAGAAAAACGATACCGTGATCGTCCTGTCCGGCAAGGACAAGGGCGTGAAGGGCAAGGTCCTCACCGCCATGCCCAAGAAGGAAATGGTCATTGTGGAGAAGGTCAATCTGGCCACCTGCCACACCAAGCCCCGCCGTCAGGGGGAGCCCGGCGGCATCATCAAGCGGGAGACCCCCATCCGGGCCTGCAAGGTCGCCCTGTACTGCCCCAAGTGCGACAAGGGCGTTCGGATCGGCTTCAAGGTTGAGGGCGAGAAGAAGACCCGCGTCTGCCGCAAGTGCGGCGCCGAAATCTGATGAAGGAGGAGATCGACAATGGCAAGCAGACTGCAAGAGAAGTACACCGCCGAGATCGCTCCCGCTCTGAATAAGAAATTCGGCTACAAGAGCGTCATGCAGATCCCCAAGCTGGACAAGGTCGTGGTCAACGTGGGCTGCGGCGACAGCAAGAACAACGCCAAGGAGATCGAGGCCATCTGCAAGGACATCGCCGCTATCACCGGCCAGAAGCCCATCACCACCAAGGCCCGGAAGTCCGTGGCCAACTTCAAGGTCCGGGAAGGCGAGACCGTGGGCGTGAAGGTCACCCTGCGGGGCTCCAAGATGTACGAGTTCCTGGATAAGCTGTTCAGCGTGGCCCTTCCCCGGGTCCGCGACTTCCGGGGCATCAATCCCAACTCCTTTGACGGCCGCGGCAACTACGCCCTGGGCCTGAAGGAGCAGCTGATCTTCCCCGAGATCGAGTACGACAAGGTGGATAAGATCCGCGGCATGGACATCTGCGTATGCACCACCGCCACCACCGATGAGGAAGCCAAAGAGCTGCTGACCCAGCTGGGCGCTCCCTTCTACACCTAAGGAGGTACAGATCCATGGCGAAGAAAGCAATGATCTTAAAACAGCAGGCCGCCCCCAAGTTCTCCAGCCGGCACTACAACCGGTGCAAGATCTGCGGCCGGCCCCATGCCTACCTGCGCAACTACGGCATCTGCCGTATCTGCTTCCGTGAGCTGGCCTATAAGGGCCAGATCCCCGGCGTCCGCAAGGCCAGCTGGTAAGGGAAGGTCGTATTCCAATGTAAACCGGGTCCGGCTCGTCCCGGGAAGATGGGGCAGGCGTGCCTGCCCACATTCCCCGGATACCCCCGGGCCGACAACGGGTTTAGCCCGTAGCTTCTTAAAAGGAGGAAACCATATATGCAAATCACCGATCCCGTCGCAGATATGCTGACCCGCATCCGGAACGCCAACGCCGCGAAACACGACACCGTAGACGTGCCCGCCTCCAATCTGAAGAACGCCATCGCCCAGATCCTGCTGGAGGAGGGCTATATCAAGGCCTTCACCCTGGTGGACAACGGGAATCAGGGCGTCATTCACATCACGCTGAAGTATCAGGCCAAGAAGCAGCAGGTCCTCTCCGGCCTGCGCCGGGTCTCCAAGCCCGGTCTCCGGGTCTATGCCGGTGCGGATGAGCTTCCCAGCGTGCTGAAGGGCCTGGGAATCGCCATCATCTCCACCTCCAAGGGCGTCATGACCGACAAGAAGGCCCGGGAGCTGCACATCGGCGGCGAAGTCCTGGCTTTCGTTTGGTAAGGAGGAGCGGAAAATGTCTAGAATCGGAAAGAAGCCGGTGACCATCCCGGCAAACTGCACCGTGACCATTGCCGAGGGCAACGTGGTGACCGTCAAGGGCCCCAAGGGCACCCTGACCAACACCTTCCACCCCGACATGATCCTGAAGATGGAGGGCAACGAGCTCACCGTCAGCCGTCCTGACGACGAGCATCTGCACAAGAGCCTCCACGGCCTGACCCGCACCCTGATCCACAACATGGTGGAGGGCGTGGAGAAGGGCTACTCCAAAGAACTGGAAATCAACGGCACCGGCTACCGGGCCGAGAAGAAGGGCAACCAGCTGGTCATGCGTCTGGGCTACTCCCACGAGGTCATCGTGGACGAGATCCCCGGCATCACCATCGACGTGCCCGCTCCCAACAAGGTCGTGATCAACGGCATCGACAAGCAGGCTGTGGGTCAGTTTGCCGCCGAGGTCCGGGGCAAGCGGCCTCCCGAACCCTACAAGGGCAAGGGCATCAAGTATACCACTGAGGTCATCCGCCGCAAGGCCGGTAAGGCCGGCGGCAAGAAGTAATGGAGGTGTGCCGAAATGGTTAGCAAAGTCAATAAGAACGCCATGCGCGTCAAGCGCCACGTCCGCGTCCGCGGAAAGATCTCCGGCACCCCCCAGCGCCCCCGCCTGAACGTCTTCCGCAGCAACGCCAACATCTACGCCCAGCTGATCGACGACGTGAACGGGGTCACCCTGGCCAGCGCCAACACGCTGGAGAAGGCCTTTGAAGGCGCCGCGGGCAACTGCGAGGCCGCCAAGAAGGTGGGCCAGCTCCTGGCGGAGCGGGCCAAGGAAAAGGGCATCGAGGAAGCCGTCTTTGACCGGAGCGGCTACCTGTACCACGGCCGCGTGGCTGCCCTCGCGGAAGGCGCCAGAGATGGCGGCCTCAAGTTCTAAGGTAGAGGAGGAAACAAAATGCCTTATAACAGAACTCCCAAGGACGAGCCCTCTGAATTTATTGAGAAGGTCGTCTATCTCAACCGGGTCAGCAAGACCGTCAAGGGCGGCCGTGTCATGAAGTTCTCCGCCCTGGTGGTGGTGGGCGACGGCAAGGGTACCGTAGGTTACGGCCTGGGCAAGGCCGCCGAGGTCTCCGAGGCCATCCTTAAGGGCATCGCCGACGCCAAGAAGAACATGGTCAAGGTCTCCCTGGCCGGCACCACCATTCCCCATGACATCATCGGTGTGTTCGGAGCCGGCTCCGTCCTCCTGAAGCCCGCCCCCGAAGGCACCGGCGTCATCGCCGGCGGCGCGGTCCGCGCGGTGATGGAGGCTGTTGGAATCAAGAACATCTGCGCCAAGTGCCTGCGCTCCAACAATCCCCAGAACGTGGTCAAGGCCACCATGCAGGGCCTGAAGGCCCTCCGCTCTCCCGAGCAGGTCGCGGCCATCCGGGGCAAGAGCGTGGAGCAGATCGTAGGGTAAGGAGGGCGAAGCACCATGGCAAATTTGAAGATCAAGCTGGTCAAGAGCCTGAACGGCCGCCTGGAGAAGCACATCGCCACCGCCGCCTCCCTGGGTCTGAAGAAAATCGGCCAGGTGACCATCCAGCCGGACAACGTCCAGACCCGGGGCAAGATTGCCAAGATCGGCTATCTGCTCCAGGTGACAGAAGTAGAATAAGGAGGAAATAGAAATGAAACTTTCTGAGCTTTCTCCTGTGGTGGGCTCTACCCAGGTAGCCAAACGCAAGGGTCGCGGGCCCGGCACCGGCAACGGCAAGACCGGCGGCCGGGGCCACAAGGGCCAGAAGGCCCGCTCCGGCGGCAAGGTCCGGGCCGGGTTTGAAGGCGGCCAGATGCCTCTG
This sequence comes from uncultured Oscillospiraceae bacterium, assembly GCA_947627745.1. GTDB lineage: Bacteria > Bacillota > Clostridia > Oscillospirales > Oscillospiraceae > Faecousia. The sequence goes on along the minus strand of CANQXH010000023.1, from coordinate 6,160 downwards.
GCTCGCCGGGTCCCCAAGCGCGGCTTCCACAACATTTTCGCCAAGCCCATGGCTCAGGTCAATCTGGCGGCGCTGAACCGCTGCTTTGAGGACGGCGACACCGTGGACGCCCAGGCCCTGATGGACAAGGGCGTGATCCACAGCTGCGCCAACGGCGTGAAGGTCCTGGCCAACGGAAAACTGAACAAGCGCCTCACTGTGAAAGCATCGGCTTTCTCCCAGTCTGCCAAGGATATCATCGAGCAGGCAGGCGGAAAGGCCGAGGTGGTATAAGTGATCCAAACACTGAAGAACGCCTGGGGGATCCCGGAGCTGCGCAAGAAGATGCTCTTCACCATTCTGGCGCTGCTGCTGTTCCGGATCGCCAGCGTCATTCCGGTGCCCTTTGTGGACGCCAACGCTCTGGCCAACTACTTTGAGGCCACCCTGTCCACCACCATTCTGGGCCTGTTCAACGCCATGTCCGGCCAGGGACTGTCCCAGGCCAAGGTCCTGGCTCTGGGCATCCAGCCCTATATCAACGCGTCCATTATCATCCAGCTGCTCACCGTGGCCATTCCCGCTCTGGAGCGGATGGCTAAGGACGAGGGCGAGGAAGGTAAGAAGAAGATCGAGAAAATCACCCGGTACACCACCGTGGGTCTGGCGCTGCTGCTGGGCTGGGGCTATTACAGCATCCTGGCCTCTCAGAGTGGTATGCTCACCAGAAGCGGTTGGATGCCCGCTGTGGTGATCGTCCTGAGCTACACTGCCGGCGCCTCCGCCATCATGTGGCTGGGGGAGCAGATCACCGAGTTTGGCATCGGCAACGGCATCAGCCTGATCCTGTTCGCCAACATCATCTCCGGCATCCCCGGCATGATCGGCCGGATGGCCGCCATGGTGTGGTGGCAGATCCTGCTGGTGGTGGTGGCCATGGCGCTGCTGGTGGTGTTCATCGTCTTCATCAACGACGCCGAGCGCCGGATTCCCATTCAGTACGCCAAGCGGGTGGTGGGCCGGAAGATCTACGGCGGCCAGAATACCAACCTTCCCATCAAGGTCAGTATGTCCGGCGTCATGCCCGTGATCTTCGCCTCCTCCATCACCTCTCTGCCGGCGACTATCTACGCATTCTTCTCCAACGACCAGACCAACTGGTGGTACGTCCATGTGATGAGCTCCAAGAGCGCCTTCTACGCGGTGTGCTACTTCCTGCTGATCTTCTTCTTCAGCTGGTTCTATTCCACCATCCAGTACGACCCCGTGGAGATCTCCAATAACCTGAAGAAGAACGGCGGTTTTATTCCCGGCTTCCGTCCCGGCAAGCCCACCGCCGACTTTATCCAGCGGGTCATCAATAAGATCCTGGTCTTTGGCGCGGTGTATCTGGCCATCGTGGCGCTGCTGCCCATCATCGCCGGCGACCTGATGCCTGCCGTGGGCAACCTGGCCATCGGCGGCACCTCCGTCATCATCGTGGTAGGCGTGGCCCTGGAGACCGTGAAGGCGCTGGAGGCTCAGATGCTCATGCGGCATTACAAGGGCTTCCTGGACTAAGGAGCGGCTATGAATCTCATCCTGTTAGGCGCGCCCGGCGCCGGGAAGGGAACCCAGGCGGAGCTGCTGGTGAAGAAGCTCCAGATCCCCGCCATTTCCACCGGGAATATGCTCAGGGAGGCCATCCAGAATGGCACCGAACTGGGCGCCCAGGCGAAACAGTACATGGACAGCGGACTGCTGGTGCCCGACGAACTGATCCTTGGGATCGTCAAAGAGCGGGTCGCCAAGCCGGACTGCGAGAAAGGCTTCATCCTGGACGGGGTGCCCCGCACCCAGGCCCAGGCCGAGGCCCTGGATCGGATGGGCGTCCGCATCGACCATGTGATCTCCCTGGAGATCGATGACAAAGTGATCGAAAGCCGGATGACCGGCCGCAGGGTCTGCAAGAACTGCGGCGCCAGCTATCACATCGCCGCCAATCCTCCCAAAACCCAGGGAGTCTGCGACGAGTGCGGCGGCGAGCTGATCACCCGTGCCGACGATACGGCCGAGACCGTCCGCAAGCGGCTGCAGGTCTACCACGCCTCCACCGAGGTGCTGAAGACCTACTACCAGCGGCAGGGCAAGCTGGTGCTGATCCAGGGGGATCAGAGCATCGGTCAGGCCAACCAGGACATCCTCTCGGCCATAGGAGCAAAGGCATGATCGCGATCAAAAATGAACACGAGCTTCAAGTGATGCGCAAGGCCTGTAAAATTACCGCGGCTGCCCGTGCCTTGGCAGGGGAAATGGTAAGACCGGGCGTATCCACCAGAAGCATCGACCGGGCCGTTCACGATTTTATCGTGAGTCAGGGCGCGAAACCGTCGTTCCTGCATTACAGCGGCTACCCCGCCAGCGTCTGCATCAGCGTCAACAGCACCGTGATCCACGGGATTCCCGACCACTATGTGCTGCAAGAGGGGGACATCGTCTCCGTGGATGTGGGCGCCTGCTACGGGGGGTTTCATGGAGATTGCGCGGCAACCTATCCCTGCGGCGCTGTCAGCGCCGAGGCGCGAAAGCTCATCGACGTGACGAAGGAGAGCTTCTTCCAAGGCATCCGCTTCGCCACCCGGGGCAATCGCGTTTCCGACATCTCCCACGCCATCCAGACGTATGTGGAGTCTAACGGTTTTTCAGTTGTCCGGGACTATGTGGGTCACGGCGTAGGCCGGCAGCTGCATGAGGAGCCGGAGGTGCCCAATTACGGGGAGCCGGGGCATGGCCCCAGGCTGATCCCCGGAATGACCATCGCGGTGGAGCCCATGGTGAACATGGGCACCTACGAGGTCCGGGTCCTGAAGGACCACTGGACCACGGTCACCGCCGACGGCGCCCTCTCGGCACACTACGAAAATACTGTACTCATCACGGGCGGCGAGCCGGAAATACTCACCGTCACCGAGGGACTTTGATCTATGGACACATCCGACCAACCTGAGATAGGCATATCCGATCTGGTCCGGGCCACCGCCGGCCGGGACGCGGGGAAGCTCTTCTACGTCTTTAAGACGGATGAACACTTCCTCTACCTGGTCAATGGCCGGGATCGGACCCTGGAAAAGCCCAAGCGTAAAAAGCGCCGGCATGTCGAAAAAGTCCTTCGACCCGAGACCAGGATCGCCGGAAAGCTGCGAACCGGCGACAAGGTGTTAAACAGCGAATTACGAAGAGACCTGGCTTACCTGAGCCGGGAACTGCAAAGCAATGACCTGGGAGGTTTCTGACTTGGCAAAAGACGACGTAATTGAAATCGAGGGCATCGTGGTCGACGCCCTGCCCAATGCCATGTTCAACGTGGACATCGGGAACGGACACACCGTTCTGGCGCACATTTCCGGCAAGCTCAGGATGAACTTTATCAAGATCTTGCCCGGCGACAAAGTAACCCTGCAAATGTCTCCTTATGATCTGACCCACGGCCGGATCACCTGGAGAAGCAAGTAACAATTTAAGGTTCTCATATGGAGGTTAAACAGTATGAAAGTAAGACCGTCCGTTAAACCCATGTGCGAAAAATGCAAGATCATCAAGCGCAAGGGCCGCGTCATGGTAATTTGCGAAAACCCCAAGCACAAGCAGAGACAGGGCTGAGGAGGCGCGAAAGGATATGGCACGTATTTCTGGTATTGACCTGCCCCGCGACAAGCGGATCGAGGTCGCACTGACTTATATCTACGGCATCGGACCCACCCGCGCCGCCCACATCCTCCAGGTCACTGAGATCGATCCCGACACCCGGGTGAAGAATCTGACCGAGGATCAGGAGGCCAAGCTCCGGGACGCCATCGAGCATCACTACACCATCGAGGGCGACCTGCGTCGGGAGACCGCGCTGAACATCAAGCGCCTCACCGAGATCGGCTGCTATCGGGGCATCCGGCACCGCCGGGGTCTGCCGGTCCACGGCCAGCGGACCAAGACCAACGCCCGGACCCGGAAGGGTCCCAAGAAGACCATCGCCAACAAGAAGAAGTAAGGAGGGATCAGTATGGCTGCTAAGAATACGAAGAAAGTCGTCAAGCGCCGCCGCGAGCGGAAAGTCGTGGAGAAGGGTGCGGCCCATATCCGTTCCTCCTTCAACAATACCATGGTCACCATCACCGACCTGGAGGGCAACGCCCTGAGCTGGGCTTCCTCCGGCGGACTGGGCTTCCGGGGCTCCCGGAAATCCACTCCCTTCGCCGCCCAGACCGCGGCGGAGACTGCCGCCAAGGCCGCCATGGAGTACGGCCTGAAGACTGTGGAAGTCTACGTCAAGGGCCCCGGCCAGGGACGTGAAGCCGCGATCCGCGCCCTGCAAACCGCCGGTTTGGAGGTCGTCATGATCAAGGACGTCACCCCCATTGCCCACAATGGCTGCCGTCCCCCCAAGCGCCGCCGCGTCTGATTTTCAATAGGAGGAATTTTGCGATATGGCTAAGAATATGCAGCCTGTGGTCAAGCGTTGCAGAACGCTGGGCGTTTCTCCCGCCGCCATGGGTTATACCCGCAGCTCCAACCGGAATCCCGGCGGCCAGCGTCGGGCGAAGAAGTCCGAATATGCCACCCAGCTCACCGAGAAGCAGAAGGTGAAATTCGTCTACGGCATCCAGGAAAAGCAGTTCCGCAACTACTATGACAAGGCCACCCGGGCCGAGGGCAACACCGGCGAGGTGCTGCTGAGCTTCGTGGAGCGCCGCCTGGACAACGTGGTCTATCGCCTGGGCTTCGGCAACACCCGCCGGCAGGCCCGGCAGCTGGTGAACCATGGCCATTTCACTGTCAACGGCAAGCGGGTCAACATCCCCAGCTTCCTGGTGAAGGACGGAGACGTGGTGGCTGTGTGTGAGAAGAGCACTTCCAACGCCTTCTTTAAGAAGCTCAAGGAGGACGACGCCTTTGTGGCCGCCCCCAAGTGGCTTGACCGTGATAAAAATACCCTCACCGGGAAGGTCATCGCAATGCCGACCAAGGCGGACATCGACTTCGAGATCGCCGAGCATCTGATCGTCGAGCTGTACTCCAAGTAATCGGCCTTCCACTGTCCGTGTTCGTATCAGCGGCCAGTATGGCCGCGCATGAGAAGGAGGGTTATGATTCATGGTAGAAATTGAAAAGCCCCGCATCAACTGCTTGGACAATGTAGACGATCCGTCCTACGGCAAGTACGTTGTGGAGCCGCTGGAGCGGGGCTACGGAATGACTTTGGGCAACTCCCTGCGCCGCATCCTGCTGTCCAGTCTGCCGGGATATGCCGCCACCGCCATCAAGATCGCGGGGGTGCAGCATGAGTTTTCCACCATCCCAGGGGTGAAGGAGGACGTCACCGAAATCGTTCTCAACGTGAAGCGGATGATCGTCAAGCTCCACAGCCAGGGCCCCAAGACCGTGTATCTGGATACGATTGGCCCCTGTGTGGTGACCGCCGGCGATATCAAGGTGGACAGCGATGTGGAGATCCTCAATCCGGAGCTTCGGCTGTGCACCCTGGGCCCGGACGCTTCGCTGAATATGGAGATCACACTTTCTCAGGGCCGGGGCTATGTCCCCGCGGAGCAGAATAAGACGCCCCAGACACCCATCGGCGTGATCCCTGTGGATTCCATCTACTCCCCGGTGAAAAAGGTGAACTACACCGTGGAGCCCACCCGGGTGGGGGATCGGACCGATTACGATAAGCTGACGCTGGAGGTCTGGACCGACGCCACCATCACCGCCAAGGACGCGGTCTCTCTGGGGGCCCGGATCCTGTCCGACCACCTGACGGTGTTCACCAACCTGTCCGACAATGTCAGCACCGGTTCGACGGTGGTGGAGAAGACCTCCGACCGGCCGGATACCAAGCTGTCCATGACCATTGACGAGCTGGACCTGTCCGTGCGCAGCTTCAACTGCCTGAAGCGGGCCAACATCAACACCGTGGCCGACCTGATCAACAAGACCGGGGAGGACATGATGAAGGTTCGGAATATGGGCAAGAAGTCCCTGGACGAGGTCCAGAAGAAGCTGGAAATGATGGGTCTGTCCCTGGCCAGCGAGGACAGCAGCGGAAACAATTAAAGTCTCAACCTTGTATAAAGTCCCTGGACGAGGTCCAGAAGAAGCTGGAAATGATGGGTCTGTCCCTGGCCAGCGAGGACAGCAGCGGAAACAA
>CANQXH010000022.1 GCA_947627745.1 uncultured Oscillospiraceae bacterium | reverse complement strand
GGTACACGCTGGCCAGGGCCGCCTCGGCGGTGGGGAGCATATAGTGGATCCGGTCGTCGGTGGGGTTGGCGATCTTGTAGACCTCGTCGGCGAACTTGGGGAACTGGCCCGCCGTCTCGCCGCACTGGTACTCCAGCATGTGGGGCGGCAGGATAAACTCGTACCCGTCGGCCACATGGGTATCGATAAAGTAATTGAGCAGCGCCCATTCCAGCCGGGCCCCCAGGCCGGTGTACATCCAGAAGCCGGAACCGGCCAGCTTGGTGCCCCGCTCATAGTCGATGAGCCCCAAATCCAGGCACAGGTCCACATGGTGCTTGGGAGGGAAGTCGAATTTGTGGGGCTCCCCAAAGTAGCGCAGGGGCTGGTTGTTCTCCTTCCCGCCGGGGACCAGGTCCGGGTCCGGCAGATTGGGCAGGCTGAGCATCCAGGTGCGGTACTCCGCCAGGACCTGGTCCAGCTTGGCGGCGTCCTCGGCAAGGCCCGCCTTCAGCTCCGCCATTTCCTTCAGGATGGGGGCCACGTCCTTGCCCTGCTTCTTGAGGGCGGGGATCTCCTTGCTCACCTTGTTCTGCCGGGCCTTCCGGGCCTCCGTGTCCGCGATTAAGCGGCGGCGCTCCTCGTCCAGGGCCAGGATCTTGTCCACGGCCTCGTCGCAGTCCACTTCCTTGGCCCGCAGGGCTGCCTTGACGCCCGCCGGGTCTTCTTTGATCCGTTTGATATCCAGCATTATGAATCCTTCCTTTTCTGTTCCAGGGTCAGCAGGGCGTCCAGCAAATTCTGCAAGTCCTCCTGCCCATAAAACTCCAATTCAAAGCGGCCCTTCCGCTTGCCGCTGACGATCTTGACTCCCCGGCCCAGGTGCTTGGACAGGGTCTTTTCGCACTCGACCAGGTAGTCCACCCGCAGAGGCGTCTCCTTTTTTTCCTTGGGCGGCCGGGCCAGGGCCTTGCACAGCTGCTCGGTCTGCCGCACGGACAGGCCCTGGGAGACCACCTCTTTCGCGGCCTGAGCCTGCTTTTTTTCCGGCAGCGTCAGAAGAGCCCGGGCGTGGCCGGCGGAGAGCTGGCCCTTCCGGAGCAGCTCCAGCACCTCCGGACACAGGGAAAGGAGCCGCAGGGCGTTGGTCACGGCGGGCCGGGATTTGCCCACCTGCCGGGCCGCCTCCTCCTGGGTCAGGCCGTGGTCCCGAATCAGCGTCTGGTAGCCCAGGGCCTCCTCCACCGGATTCAGGTCCTGCCGCTGCAGGTTCTCGATCAGCGCCAGCTCCTTGGCCTTCCGGTCGTCGGCCTCCACCACCAGGGCGGGCAGCTCCTCCAGCCCCGCCATCCGGGCGGCCCGCCAGCGCCGTTCCCCGGCGATGATCTGGTAGTAGCCGTTGTCGGCCTTCCGCACGGTGATGGGCTGCACCAGGCCGTGGAGGGCGATGGAGTCCGCCAGGGCCTGCTGCTCCTCCGGGTCAAAGTCCTTCCGGGGCTGGTCCGGGTTGGGTTCGATTTTGTATAGGGGTAGCACTTGGTATTTTTCGCTGTCCCCCGGCTGGTCAAGGTCCCCCAGCAGCGAGGCCAGGCCCTTGCCCAGGCCCTTCTGGGTCGGCAATGGGATCATCTTCCTTTCCTTATAGTCTTTTCGCCACTTCCTGGGCCAGGTCCCGGTAGGCCGCCGCGCCCCGGCTGTTCTTGTCGTAGACGGTGACGGGGAGGCCGTGACTCGGGGCCTCCGCCAGCCGAATGTTTCGGGGGATCACGGTGGCGAACACCTTCCCCGGGAAGAACCGCCGGACCTCCTGGGCCACCTGGGCGGAGAAGTGGGTCCGGCCGTCGTACATGGTCAGGGCCACGCCGAAAATTTCCAGCCTGGGATTGATCCGCTTCTTTACCAGGCGCAGGGTGGACATGAGATCGGACAGCCCCTCCAGAGCAAAGTATTCGCACTGTACCGGCACCAGGATGCTGTCCGCCGCCGCCAGGGCGTTGACGGTCAGGGTCTCCAGGGAGGGAGGACAGTCGATGAAAATGCCGTCGTAGCCCTCTTTCAGGGGAAAAAGGGCCTTTCCCAGGACGTGCTGAGGGCCCTCCATGGCCAGCAGCTCCACCCCGGCTCCCGCCAGATCCGGCGAGGCGGGCAGCACGTCCCCATAGGGGGTGGAGACCACCGCCTCCCGGGCGGGGATGCCGTCGATCACGGCGTTGTAAACGGTCTTTGCCAGCCGCCGCTTATCCAGGCCCAGGCCCGAGGTGGCGTTGGCCTGGGGGTCAAAATCGCACAGCAGCATCCGTTTTCCCAGGACTGTGAGGGCCGCGGTCAGGTTGACGGCGGTGGTGGTCTTCCCCACCCCGCCCTTCTGGTTCACCACGGCGATGATTTTTCCCATATCTCTCTCCTTTTAACCTGCGGAGCGGGATGTTTCACGTGAAACAATCTCCTGGGGCGCGGGGGTGGCGTCGGTGATGTAGTCCCTGCCCGGGGGCAGGGTCTCCTCCGGGGTCCCCGGGTTCAGCCAGCGGAACAGGAGCAGCCCCACGCACAGGCACAGTGCCGCCGCCAGGGCCGCCACCGCGATCCAAAGGCTCTGCCGCTGACGGCGCAGCCGGGCGATCTCCACGGCGGGCGGCACCTTCCGTTTCTCCGGACGGCGCTCCGCCTCCCGGACCGGCCGGACGGGCAGCACCACCGGCGTGCCGGGCTTCACCGGGTAGCGCTCCATATCCTTTAGGCAGGCCTCGCAGAAAACCTGGTCCTCCCCGGCGGGCCGGCCGCATTTCAGGCAACGATTCATGGTTTCTCCCCTGTCCGCCCGCCGAAAAAGGCGGGTACTGTCTTTCTGGGGTCTATTCTACACCATTTCCCGCCGTTCGTAAAGCCCAAAACGAAAAATTCCGGCATTTTCTTAAAAAGTTATAAAATCCCTATTGACAATCATATAACCACGTGATATAATCACCTCATCAATCACAAGGAGGTGTGTTCCCATGGATTGGGTCGTACCGGGAACGGTGCTGCGGCTACCCCGGGAGGAGGCGGACCGGCTGGAGAGCCGCTTTTCCGCCATGTTTCTGGCGGGGGGCATGGTCTTGAGCCAGGTGACCAGCATCACCGGCCTGGAGGGCTATACGGTCCAGAACTGGGTGAAGCGGGGGTTCCTGCCGCCGCCGGCGCGGAAGAAATACTCCCTGGACCAGGTCTGTCGGATCATCAGCATCCAGATGCTCAAACGGGTGCTGCCCATGGAGCGGATCTGTGGGCTCCTGTCCTACGTCAACGGCCGACTGGATGACCCCAGCGACGACATCATCGCCGACTCGGAGCTGTATTTCCTCTTTGTCCGGCTGGCCGCCCGGATCCAGGAGCTGACAGACCCGGATCAGCGGGCCCGGCGCTTAGACGAGGTGATGGCGGCCTATCAGGCCCCCTCCCCCCAGGCCGCCCAGCGGGTCCGGGCAGCTCTGGAGATCATGCTCACCGCCTGGGCCGCCGCCAGGCTGGGCGAGCAGGCGGAGGAAATGCTTGCCCGGCGGGAACAGGAATACGCGGATAAAGGAGAGAATTGCCATGTATGAAAACAATCAGTGGGCCAGCACCGGCCCCCAAAGGAAAAAACCCACCTTCGGCAAGATCCTGGGGATCGCCCTGGCCGTGATCGCCCTGCTGGTGATCCTGGTGGGCGCGGCTACCTGCTTTTACACCGTGGACGATAAGCAGCAGGCCGTGGTCACCACCTTCGGGAAGGTGACGGAGGTCGCCGGCGCCGGGGTGCATTTCAAGCTGCCCTTCGGCATCCAGCAGGTGGAGAAAGTCAACGTCAACGTCTACCAGTCCATTGAGCTGGGCTACCGCACCAACAGCAACAGCCCCGAGAATTATGACGTGGTGGACAAGGAAAGCACCATGATCACCGGGGACTACAACATCGTCAACGTGGAGTTTTTCGTGGAGTATAAAATTTCCGACCCGGTGCGCTATCTCTTCGGCTCCACCGATCCGGAGCTGATCCTGCGGAACCTGATCCAGAGCCAGGTGCGCAACGTGGTGGGCTCCTCCTCCGTGGACGCGGTGCTGACCGACGGGAAGGAAAACATCCAGATGCAGGTCCGGGAGCTGGTGAGCCAGATTTTGGAGCAGTATGACATCGGCCTGACCCTGGTGGATGTGAAGATCCAGGACTCCGAGCCCCCCACCCAGGAGGTCATCGAGGCCTTCAAGGCGGTGGAGACCGCCAAGCAGCGGGCGGAGACCGTGGTCAACGACGCCCGGGCTTATCAGAACGCCCAGCTTCCCGCCGCCCAGGCCCAGGCGGACCAGCTGACCCAGAACGCCGAGTATCTAAAGCAGGCCCGGATCAACGAGGCCGTGGAGCAGGTGGCCATGTTCCAGGCCATGTACGAGCAGTACGCCCTGAATCCGGAGATCACCCGGTCCCGGATGTACTATGAGGCCATTTCCCAGGTGCTGCCCGGGGTGCGGCTGTACATCAACACCGGCTCCGGCGGGGACGTGCAGATGCTGCTGCCCCTGGAGAATCTGGTGGGCGGCCAAACCACCACCCCGCCGGCGACCCAGCCCGCCACCCAGGAAGGAGAGAATGAATGATGGTTAAAAAGACTGTTTTAAGCGTTGTTTTGGCCCTGGCGGTGCTGATCGGCGCAGTGTGCCTGGCCAGCTCCATGTACACCGTCCGGGAAAATGAGTACGCCTGCACCGTCCGCTTCTCCCAGATCATCGCCACCACCGACCAGGCGGGGCTCCACTTCAAGGTCCCCTTCCTGGACAGCGTGAAGTATTTCCCCAAGGCCACCATGCTCTACGACATTCCCCCGTCGGAGGTGCTGACCTACGACAAGCAGAACATGACCGTGGACTGCTACGTTCTCTGGCGGATTCAGGACCCCCTGCTGTTCTATCAGACCCTGGGCTCCACCACCGTGGCCGAGCAGCGTCTGGACGCCCAGACCTACACCGCCATGAAGAACCTGATGAACACCCTGGCCCAGGCGGACATCATCAACATGGAGGACGGGGCCAAGCGGAACGAAATTTATGATAGTATCACCGACACCGTCAACGAGAAGGCCCAGGATTACGGCATCGACGTGATCGACGTGAAGATCAAGCAATTTGACCTGCCGGAATCCAATCTGAACGCGGTGTACGCCCGGATGATCTCCGAGCGGAACCAGATGGCGGAAAAGTACACCGCCGACGGAGAGTACGAGGCCTCCATCATCCGCAACAACGTGGATAAGGAAGTGAACATCCTGGTCTCCAACGCCCGGGCCGACGCCGCCAAGCTGGAGGCTGAGGGCGAGGCCGAGTATATGCGGCTGCTGGCGGAGGCCTACGACAGCGAGGACAAACGGGATTTCTACGAATTCACCCTGGAGCTGGACGCTTTGAAGCAGAGCCTGACCGGTGGGGAAAAGACGGTAATCCTGGACGCCGATTCGCCTCTGGCGCAGCTGCTGCTGGGCGGCTGACGATGGGCTAAAAAGCTGGCCGGGAAGGCAAACGCCTTCCCGGCTGTTTCTATGTAAAGCGGCCCCTCAATCACAGGCAGGCCAAGCGCTTTGGTCCCAGGTCCGCCCGTCCAGGGAGGCACGCCGCTCCTCGTCGGTCATCAGCTCTGTCCAGCCGTGGGCCCCACCGGGGGTGGCGTCGATGTGCCGCCAGTACCCGCCCATGTCCACAAGGACCCAATAGTGGCTTTTGTCCGTGGTCCAGATGAGCCGGGTGTCGTAGCCCTTGTATTCCAGCACTTCCTGGAGCACCAGGGCATGGACATAGCAGTTGCCGATCCCATGGTTGATACCGTACCACACCGGGTCCCCGGCGCCGTAGTTGGAGTTGTAATTGATACTGTCCCGGATGTAGCACTTGACGGACAGCGGATCGTCCCCGCACTCCCCCGCCAGCCAGGCCACCGACCCCTCGGTGTCCTCCAGGGTGTGATTGACCTCCACCGTCCGCTCCGCCCGGATCGTGTTGCCCTGGGTGTCCGTGGCGGTGTAGGTCACCGTGTAGACGCCCGGCTGGGCGGTGTCCACCGCGCCCGCGTCATAGGAGATGGTCAGCGCCCGGCCCTCTTCGTCGGTAGCCTCCACGCCCAGCAGATAGTCCGGCTCCCCGCCCACGGCCACCTCCATGGTGTTCAGATTGGAAAACCGCGCCGACACCGGCGCCGTCGTTTCCTCCCCGGAATACACGGTTTGCTCCACCGGCGGTGCGGTTTGCGCTGTTTTATTAGAATTTTCCTCCACCCATGGCGTATTTGCCCGGACGTTGGGCACCATTTCCCCCAAAACCGGCAGCAGGCACGCCGCCGCAGCGATGGCCCCCGCCAGGAGCAGCAATCGGATCCAATGACGCATACCCGGATTCTCCCTTCCTCTGTTTTCTCCAGCATACATCGGGAATGCATCAAAACAGCATCAAAAATTTAAAACTTTTTGGTTTTCCGGTTCGGAGAACGGGCTGTTGACGAAATGGCCACTGTGGTGTACAATAGCCATAAATCCAGCGGTGTCCCAAAACCACGCCAATTTTGGAAAGGACGGTCCATTTATGGAATACGCGCTTCTGAACATCGACAAGCAGCTCCGGCCCTACCGCAGGGACATCGAGCTTCGCATGAACAACTATGCCCAGAAGAAGGCCGAGCTGCTCCCAAAGGGGGGCAGTCTGTCGGATTTTGCCAACGGCGCCCTCTATTTCGGATTCCACCGGGAGGCGGACTCCTGGGTCTACCGGGAGTGGGCCCCGGCGGCGGAGGCGGTGTATCTCACTGGGGATTTCAACGGCTGGGACCGCCACGCCCACCGGCTGACCTTTAAGGGGAACGGCGTGTTCGAGCTGCGGCTGCCCGGCCGGGACGCCCTGAAAACCGGCCAGAAGGTCATGGCCGTGGTGGTCCACCGGGGCCAGGAGCTGGACCGGATCCCCCTCTACGCCACCCGGGTGGTCCAGGACCCGGCCACCACCGGCTGGAACGCCCAAATCTGGGCCCCGGAGGAGCCCTTCCCCTGGACGGACCAGGGCTTCACGCCCCAAAAGCCCCTCTTTATTTACGAATGTCATATCGGCATGGCCCAGGACAAGCCCTGCGTGGGCACCTACCGAGAGTTCCGGGAGAACGTGCTGCCCCGGGTCAAGGCCCTGGGGTACAACACCCTGCAAATCATGGCCGTCATGGAGCACCCCTACTACGCCTCCTTCGGCTACCAGGTCACCAATTTCTTCGCCGCCGCCTCCCGCTTCGGCACCCCGGAGGAGCTGAAGGAGCTGATCGACGCCGCCCACGGCATGGGCATCGCCGTGCTGCTGGACGTGGTCCACTCCCACGCCGCCAAGAACACCCGGGAGGGCATCAACGAATTTGACGGCACCGCCACCCAGTTTTTCCACGCCGGGGACCGGGGAGAGCATCCGGCCTGGAACACCAAGTGCTTTAACTATTGGAAAAACGAGGTCCTCCACTTCCTGCTGTCCAACCTGAAATTCTGGCAGACGGAGTACCACTTCGACGGCTTCCGGTTCGACGGGGTCACCTCCATGCTCTACCGGAACCACGGCCTGGGCCAGAGCTTCGGGCCCTATGACCGGTATTTCTCCCTGAACACCGACACCGAGGCCGTCACCTATCTCCAGCTGGCCAACGAGCTGGTGCGCCAGGTCAACCCCAACGCCATCACCATCGCCGAGGACACCTCCGCCATGCCGGGCCTGTGCCTGCCCATCGAGGCGGGGGGCATCGGCTTCGACTACCGGCTGGCCATGGGGGAGCCGGATATGTGGATCAAGATCCTGAAAGAAGTTTCCGACGAAAACTGGGACCTGTGGGGCATCTACGGCGAGCTCACCGGCCGCCGGCCCAAGGAAAAGGTCATCGGCTACTGCGAGTCCCACGACCAGGCCCTGGTGGGGGACAAGACCATCATGTTCCGCCTCTGCGACAAGGAAATGTACTTTGGCATGGAGGTCAGCAACCCCAATCTGCTGGTGGAGCGGGGCATGGCCCTGCACAAGCTGATCCGGCTTCTGACCATGAGCCTGGGCGGCGAGGGGTATTTGACCTTCATGGGTAACGAATTCGGCCATCCCGAGTGGATCGACTTTCCCCGGGAGGGCAACGGCTGGAGCTATCTCTACTGCCGCCGCCAGTGGCACCTGGCGGATGACCCGAACCTCAAATACCAGTTCCTGAACCGGTTCGAGGTGGACATGGTGGCCGCCGCCAAGCGGGCCCGGGTGTTGACCGGCAAGACCAGGAACCTCTGGACCCATCAGGGGGACAAGGTGCTGATCTATCAGCGGGGCGGGGCGGTGTTCGCCTTCAACCTCCACCCCTCCGCCTCCTATACCGGCTACTTTGTCCCCGTTCCCGAGGAGGGGGAATACCGGGTGATTTTGTCCAGCGACGAGCCCCGCTACGGCGGCCAGGGCCGGATCTCCACCACCCAGACCTACCAGGCGAAAAAGCAGCCCGACGGCCGGATCGGCTTCCAGATCTATCTGCCCAGCCGGACCGCGGTGGTCCTGAAGAAAAAACGGGCGTCCAAATAAGCACTGGGCCGCTCCCTGAAGGGGAGCGGCCAAAATATTGCGCCGAAAAGCCCACTTTCCGCATAACCTTTGCTCCCCGCAAGGGGAGCAAGGGAACCGGCGCTTTCTCCCCGCATTGCTCTCTGCTCCCCCGCAAGGGGGAGCAATGAGCAATATTTTTCCTCCCGCATGGCCTCTGCTCCCCCGCAGGGGGGAGCAGAGGAACCAGCGCTTTCTCCCCGCATAGTATAGTCGGAGGCGATTTTATGGCTATCGTACAAACCGACGTTCCCATCACCTCGGAAAGCTGCGACCGGATGATCCAGGAGATCGTGGAGACCTACCCCATCTGCCGCACCGAAGTCATGGGCTACACCGCGTTCCAGCGGCCTCTGCGCACCCTGGTGGTGGGGGGCGGCCCCAGAAAGGTGATTTTCTCCGCCGCCCACCACGCCAACGAGTGGATCACGTCCCTGGTGCTGCTGAAATACGGGGAGGATCTGGCCCGGTCCATCGTAGAAGGGGGCGGCGTCTTTGGGGTGCCGGGGGAGACCATCGGTCAGACCGCCACCATCTACATGGTGCCCATGGTGGACCCCGACGGGGTGGACCTGGTGACCGGGGCCATTCCCATGGGTTCGGTGCCCTATGAGAACGCCCGCAGCATGGCCCAGAATTACCCCGCCATTCCCTTCCCGGATGGCTGGAAGGCCAATCTGCTGGGGGTGGACCTGAATCTCAACTACCCCGCCGGGTGGCTCCAGGCTCGGGAGATCAAATTTTCCCAGGGCTTCACCCGCCCCGGGCCCCGGGACTATGTGGGCCGGGCCCCTCTGGATCAGCTGGAGACCAAGGCCATGGCGGGCTACACCGAGTACATCGACCCGGCGCTGGTGCTGGCCCTCCACAGCCAGGGCCAGGAGATTTACTGGCAGTTCGGAGATTTCCAGGTGCCCGGGGCTCGGGAGCTGGGGGAGCAGATGGCCGCCGCCAGCGGCTATACCCTGGCGGACACCCCCTACGCCTCCAGCTTCGCGGGCTACAAGGACTGGTTCATCCAGAATTTCCGAAAGCCCGGCTACACCGTCGAGGTGGGCCGGGGCGTCAACCCGCTGCCCATAGAGCAGTTCGACGAAATTTACCGGGACTGCCGGGGGATTTTGACCCTGGCGGCCCTGGGCGGTCAGTAAAACAGGGGCCCCAGGCCCCGGTTTGCCGCCGTAAGACCCGCCGCCCGGGCGGCGATCCCGGGCAAGACCCCCGCGAAATACTCTTGCACCCGGCCCGGAAGTCCCCGACTGCGGCACAGGACCTCCAAGCCCTGGGCCAGGGCCTCCGGCCGGGAAAATACCCCCTCCAATTGTTCAAGCTCCCCCGCCCCCAGTGGCAGGTCCCCCGGGGGAAGCAAACAGCTGCCCAGGCCGTGGAGCAGGGGCTTTTCCGCCAAATTTTCCGGCAGGCCCCCCAGGTCCAGGGAGGTGGCCCAGCAGGCGTCCAGCTCTTCCGGGGTAAAAGCCGCCAGGAGCTGATTTTCCAGCCACAGCCGGTCCAGGAACGACAGGCAGTAGTCTATTCCCCGCAATTCTCCGGGGACCGGCAGCAGAGGGCCGTAGTCCGGCGGGGAGGGGCGAAAGTGGGCGAATAGCGCCGGTTCATACCCCCGCAGAAACGCTTCCAGTTCCTCCAGGGCCTCAAATAATCGCCCGTCCTCCGGGGCCGTGGCCCGGACCAGGCGGAGCAGGTCCCAGGCGGCCCGCTCCTTTTTCTTTAGGATCGCCAGGCCGTTTTCAAAGCTCCGGGCCGGGTCGGGGCCGGGGGCCAGGTTCATGGTGTATTCCAGGGACGCAAGCAGCTCCCGGGCCGTCTCGGTCCTTATGGAGGTGTCCTCCGGCCGGCCCCGGGCCTGGAGATAGGCCCGGATCCGCCCCGCCAGCAGGGTGTAGGCCCCGGCGGCGGCCAACTCCCCGGTCAATAGAGCCCCTCCTCAAAGGAAATCTCCCCGTCGTTCCGGGCCCAGCGGCACAGCTCCTCCAGGGACAGCCCACACAGCAGCTCCGCCGAGCCCTCCGCCGGGCCGTTAAAGACCCGTACCATGTACTCGATCAGCTCCTCGTCGGAAAACTGGTCGCAGCACTCGGTTTTGTAGTAGTAGAAGGCGTCCTGCAGCTCCCCCAGAACCGTGGGGAAATTCTGCCGGTCCACATAGGGCGAGTCGCAGAAGGCCTGGGCCAGCTTGGGCAGCGCCCCGCCCCCCAGCTCCACCCGCCCGGCATTCCCCAGCGCGGCGTGGCGCAGCTCCAGCAGGGAGGACACGTCCTCCTCCGTCAGCGCCAGGCCATGGCTGGCCAAAACCCCGGTAAGATTCCCCAGCTCCCGCCGGGCCAGCTGCTCGTGGTAAAGTTCCAAAGCGTTTTCCATGGTTTTTCCCTCCTTTTCCCCTCCTATCTTACCAGAAACCCTGAAAAGAACAAGTCTTGAAAAGAACCGGGATTTATGGTATAATAGTTTCAACAAAAAAGGAGGGGAAAACGCCATGAAGGATCCTGCTGTATTGCCCGAGGGATATGTGGAGCGGTGCCAGGTGGATCTGGCCAAGGACCGGAAGCTCTTTTGGTTGATCAACGGCCTGAGCGCCGTTCTCACGCTGATTTTATTTTTGATCGGGGGTGCCTTCGTCCCCATCACGGCGCTGTTCGACATGGAGGCCGGGCTGGGGGCCTATTTCCTTCGGTTCGGCGTGCTGGTGGCGGGGATGATCCTGTACATCATTCTCCACGAGGCGGTCCACGGCGTCTTTATGCTTAGGTACGGGGAGGCCAAGGTCCGCTTCGGCTTCCGGGGAACCTACGCCTACGCCGGCAGCGACGGCTATTATTCCAAAAATCACTACATCATCATCGCCCTGGCGCCGGTGGTGGTCTGGGGGATCGTGTTGCTGATCCTGAATTTCTTCACCTCGCCGGAATGGTTCTGGGTGGTGTACTGGATCCAGATCTGCAACCTCTCTGGCGCCGTGGGAGACTACTACGTTACCTGGAAGTTCCGGGGCCTGCCGGAAAGCGCCCTGATCCGGGACACCGGCACCGCCATGGCGGTGTACACCCGGGGCTAAAAACCGGGCGGAAACGCGCAAACCCAAAAAACGGCGCACGGAGGATTCCGTGCGCCGCCGTATATCGAATTATACCGCCAGGAAGGTCTTCCAGGCGAAGTAGATAAGCACCACCGCGCCCAGGGCAATACGGTACACCCCGAAGGCGGAGAAGCTGCGCTTGCGGACGTAGGCCATCAGTCCCCGGATCACCAGCAGGCTCACAGCGAAGCTGACGGCGCAGCCCACCAGCAGCACCCCCAGCTCCTGGCCGGTGATCGCTACCCCGGTGAGGATAAACTTGAGGATCTTGATGGCGCTGGCCCCCAGCATGGTGGGAATGGCCATGAAGAAGGAAAATTCCGCCGCCGCGCTCCGGCTCACCCCCAGCAGTATGGCCCCCAATATGGTGGAGCCGGAGCGGGAGGTGCCGGGGATCAGGGACAGGGCCTGAAAGCAGCCAATGTAAATGGCGGTCTTGTAGTCGATGGCATCTACTTTTCCGATCCGGGGCTGCTTCCCGGCGTTCCGCCGCTCCACATAGAGGAAGGCAAAGCCGTAGACGATCAGGGCGATGGCCACCACCACGCCGTTGTACAGGTGGGCGTCCATCCAGTCGTCCAGCAGCACCCCCACGATCCCGGAGGGCAGGATGGCCACCACAATCTTCAGCCACAGAACGACGGTGTTGTGCCGCTGCTTCCGGTCCTTGCTGGGGGAGAAGGGGTTGAGCTTGTGGAAGAACAGCACGATCACCGCCAAGATGGCCCCCAGCTGGATCACTACGTCGAACATGGTCTGAAATTCCGACGACACGTCCAGCCTCAAAAATTCGTTGAGTAAAATCAGGTGCCCGGTGGAGGAGATGGGCAGCCACTCCGTGACCCCCTCCACGATACCGAACACAATCGCCTTTAAAATTTCCATCGCGTCACGCTCCTGTTAGATTTCATTTTCCTACTATACCGCTTTTCCCCGGGTTTTGCAAGGAAAAAGTTCCCGTTCACAAATTGTGGTGGAATCCTTTACAAAAAGTTCATTCCCTCCCGGCATTTTCCGCTATAATGGTAAGAAAGAAAAACAAAGTCCAAGAAAGGATGAAAGATATGGATTACAACGTTTTGATCGTGGAGGACGATCACAACATCGCTGAGCTTTTGCAAATGTATCTGGAGAAGGAGGGCTGCACCGTCACTGTGGCCGGGGACGGGGGCGAGGGCCTGCGCCAGTTCCGGGCGGTCCATCCGGACATCGTGCTGCTGGATGTGATGATGCCGGTGATGGACGGGTGGAGCGTTTGCAAGGCCATCCGGTCCGAGAGCCAGGTGCCGGTGATCATGCTCACCGCCAAGGGCGAGACCGACGACAAGGTGGGCGGCCTGAAGGCCGGCGCCGACGATTACATCACCAAGCCCTTTGAAATGAAGGAGGTTCTGGCCCGGATCGAGGCGGTCATGCGCCGCTCCGCCCCCCAGGCCGTGGAGAAAAAGCCCCGCCGCCTGGTCTTCGACAAGCTGGTCATCGACATGGACGCCTTTGAGCTGACAGTGGACGGCAAGAAGATCGACACCCCGCCCAAGGAGATGGAGCTTCTTTACTATCTGGCCTCCTCCCCCAACCGGGTCTATACCCGCAACCAGCTCCTGGACGAGGTCTGGGGCTTCGACTATTTCGGCGACTCCCGCACCGTGGACGTTCACGTGAAGCGCCTCCGGGAAAAGCTGAAGGGCGTCTCCCCCGAGTGGAGCTTGGAGACGGTCTGGAGCGTTGGGTATAAATTCGAGGTGCTGAAAGCATGAAAACCACCTTCGGGCGGCTCTTCATTCCCGTCGCCATCATTTTGCTGGTGATCCTGCTGCTGATGAGCCTCTGTTTTCGGGGTCTGTCCCGGTCCTTCCTGGAAAACCAGGTGCTGGACCGGCTGTCTCAGGACGCCAAGAGCATCGCGGACCTGGCGGGCATCTACTTAGACGGCAGCATCACCTATCCCGAATTTCTGGGGAATTTCACCGTGGCCGCCCGGCTCTCTCAAACCGACGCGGTGCTCTGCTCCCCCAGCGGGGAACTGCTGCTCTGCTCCGACGCTCCCTTGGGCTGCCGGCATCAGGGCTCGGTGATCCAGGACCGGGACTATCTGGACCGGGTGCTGACCCAGGGGGAGGCAAGGGATACCGGCGTGGTGGCGGGGCTGTACGAGGACGTGCGCTATGTGGTCTGCGTGCCGGTGACGGACGTTTTTGGCTCTGTCACCGGTCTCGTCATGGTCTCCCAGCCCCAGTCCGCCACCTCTCCTCTCATGCAGAGCCTGCTGGACATTTACCTGGGCATTTCGGTGCTGATGGTGGTGATCTGCGTGGCGGTGACCTATTTCTTCGCCAGACGGCAGAGTAAGCCTTTGCAGGAGCTGGCCCGCACCGCCAACGCCTTCGGCCACGGGGATCTGACCGCCCGGGTCCATCTGGACGGCAACTACTCCCAGGAGATCGAGGAGCTGGCCCTGGCCTTCAACAACATGGCCTCCTTCCTGGAAAAGAGCGAGTACCAGCGGCAGGAATTTGTGGCCAACGTGTCCCACGAGCTGAAAACCCCCATGACCACCATCAGCGGCTATATCGACGGCATGCTGGACGGCACCATCCCGCCCCAGCGGCAGAAGCACTATATGCGCATCGTCTCCGACGAGACCAAGCGGCTCAACCGGCTGGTGCGGAGTATGCTGGACATCTCCCGGCTCCAGGACCAGGGGGGCATCCCCGAGGAAAAGAAGACCCGCTTCGACCTGGAGGAGTGCGCCGGGCAGGTGCTGATCACCTTCGAGCAGAAGATCAACGCCAAGCGTCTGAACGTGGAGGTGGAAATGCCGGAGCATCCGGTGTTCACCCACGCCAACCAGGACTATATCACCCAGGTGATCTACAACCTATTAGACAACGGGGTGAAATTCTGCCCCGAAGAGGGCCGCCTGGGGCTGACCATCCGGGAGGGTGGAAACAAGATCTACGTCACCATCGCCAACGAGGGGGAGACCATCCCGCCGGAGGAGCTGCCCCTGGTGTTCGACCGGTTCCACAAAATCGACAAGAGCCGCTCCCAGAACCGAGAGGGCTGGGGCCTGGGGCTCTACATCGTCAAGACCATTGTATGCAGCCACGGGGAGGATATCTCCGTATCCAGCAAGGACGGGCGGACGGAATTTACCTTCACTCTGCCCCTTGTAAACTGACGCGCCCGGATCGAGGGGAATTGCTATGCGGGAAGATTTTCATCAGGAGCCTGCCGACCGCTCCCAAAAGGAACCCTGGGAGCCCTGGGACGACGCCGGCACCTATCAAACCGGCTCCACCCGGCCGCCTAAGAGCCACGGCGGCCTGATTACCGTGCTTTTGATCGTGGTGATCCTCCTGGCGGGGATCGCCAGCGCCCTGGGACTGCTGAATATTCGGATGTTTCAAGCCCTCCAAGCCCAGGAAGCGGTGTCCTTCTCCGGCACCGACGGCACCGTTCCTACCCAGACAGCGCCCACCGTCGTTACCGCCCCGGAGCAGCCCTCCGGCGGAGATCATCAGCTGCCCCTGAATCAGTCCCCCCAGGGCACGCCCAACGTGACCCAGGAGGGGGGGCTGTCCCTCCAGGAGATCTATGAACAGGTCATTCCCTCGGTGGTCTCCATCACCTGCCAGGTGGACGGGGGAACCGTCAGCGGCACCGGCGTGGTGCTGACCAAGGACGGATACTTGGTGACCAACTGCCATGTGGTCTCCGACGCCCGGATGGTGACCGTCCTCTTTACCGACGGGCGGGAGCTGCCCGCAGCCATTGTGGGCACGGACCCGGCCTCGGATCTGGCGGTGCTGTATGTGGACGCCCAGGATCTGACCCCGGCGGAATTTGGAGATTCCACCACCTTGCGGGTGGGGGACACGGTGGCCGCCATCGGCGACCCCCTGGGCGCGGCCTTCCGGGGCACCCTGACCAACGGGATCGTCTCCGCCATCAACCGGGACGTGACCACCGGCGGCCGCACCATGGCCCTGATCCAGACCAACGCCGCCCTGAACGAGGGCAACTCCGGCGGTCCCCTGATCAACTGCCACGGCCAGGTCATCGGCATCAACACCCTGAAGATCGGCGACTATATGAGCGCCGCCGGGGTGGAGGGCCTGGGCTTCGCCATCCCCAGCGCCACCGTTAAAGAGGTGGTGGATCAGCTCATGTCCCAGGGCTACGTCTCCGGGCGGCCCACCCTGGGCATTGAGGTGACGGACGTATCCACCATGTATCAGATGTTCTACCGCCTCCCCCAGGGGGCCTACGTCACCCAGGTGGTGCCCGGCGGCGCCGCCGAGGAAGCGGGCCTGCGGGCCGGGGATATTCTGGTGTACCTCAACGGCCAGCGGATCACCGACGCCAGCGACTACACCTCCGCCCTGTACACCACCGAGATCGGGGAGGAGATCATCCTGGTCATCTACCGGGAGGGCCGGCAGTACGAAGTAACCATCACCGTGGCGGAGGCCACGAAGGATTAAAGGAAGGATTCTCTTGGACAGCGTATACCGTCAGCAATTCGAGGTCAATTTCTCCGCCGTGGACCGCTATGGCCGGCTCCGGCCAGCCAACCTGCTGTTCTACTGCCAGGATATCGCCGGCGCCCACTGCACCAGCGAGGGCTTGGGCTGGGAAATTCTGGCCCAAAAGCGGCTTTTCTGGGCCATCATCCGGCAGAAGGTCCAGATCACCCGGCTGCCCATGGCGGGGGAGACCATTTCCGTGGAGACCTGGGCCATGCCCACCACCAAGGTGTCCTTCCCCCGGTCCACCGTGGCCTATGATGAGGAAGGCCGGGAGCTGTTCCGGGCCATTGGGCTGTGGGTGCTGATGGATCTGGACACCCGGGCCATGATTCTGCCGGGCAAGAGCGGCATCACGGTGCGGGGCGCCACCCTTGGCGGGGAGCTGCCGCCGCCGGGGTCCCTGATCCCCCGGCCTCTGGGGAGCCACTTTCAGAGGAAGGTGTGCTTCACCGACCTGGACCGGAATGGGCATATGAACAACACCCGGTATTTAGACTGGATGGACGATCTGCTGCCCAGCGCCTTCCATCAGAACCACCCGGCGAAGGAGTTTACGGTGTGCTATCTGGCGGAGGCCCGGGAGGGGCAGACGCTGGACCTGAGCTGGGAGCTGAGTCCGGAGGGCCTGCTCCAGGTAGACGCCCACCGGGAAGCCCTGGACGGGCATCCGGAGCGGGTCTTCGCCGCCCGGGTCCAATATTAAAAGGCCTGGCCGCTGCTTTTCGCAGCGGCCAGGAGCTTTTTTATTTCATTCGTTTTTCCAAGGTCTGATAGGTCAGCCCGGAGAGGTACACCCGGTCCAGGGCAAATTCCTCGGTGAGCAGGAAGCTCTTCGGCAGCTCGTCGCAGGGAACCACCTGGCCCTCCTTCTCCGCCCGGGCCAGAAATTCCCGGGTGCGCTTGGAGGTGCTGGCGTTGTCCAGGTCGAAAACGGCCACCACGGCCCGCTCCCGCACGGACATATCGCCGCCTATGGGGTAAAACATATTTACTCCCCCTTTTGCTTCTTCCACTCCGCCACCGCCAGGGCGTCGCAGCGGTTGTTTTTGGGATTGTCGGCGTGGCCCTTGACCCAGTGGCACTTTAGCTCATGGACTTTCGCCAGCTCCAGCAGCCGCGCCCACAGGTCAGGGTTCAGGGCGGGCTTTTTGTCGGATTTAATCCAGCCCCGCCGCTGCCAGGAGGCTGCCCAGCCCTTTTCCAGGGCGTCCAGAACGTACTTGCTGTCCGAATACAGCTCCACCCGGCAGGGCTCCTTGAGCCGTTCCAGGCCCCGGATCACCGCCGTCAGCTCCATGCGGTTGTTGGTAGTGCTGCGCTCCCCGCCGGAGAGCTCCACGCTGTGGGGGCCGTACTCCAGGATGGCGCCCCAGCCGCCGGGGCCCGGGTTTCCGGAGCAGGCCCCGTCGGTGTAGAGGGTCACGGTCTTCATTCCGCCGGCTCCTCCTGGGCCACCCGCTCAATGGCCACCAGCTTGCTTTCTCCTTCGATGCGCATGACGATAACGCCCTGGACGTCCCGCTTGTAGATATTGATGTCCCTGGCGGGGATCCGGATGATCACGCCGCCGGACTCGATGAGCATCACATCGTCGCTGTCCTCCACCACCCGGCAGCCGGCCACCAGACCGGTTTTCGCCGTAATGTTGTAGTTCTTCAAGCCCTTGCCGCCCCGATTCTGGGGGGTCTTCTCCCCGTTGGGGCCGGTGCGGAGGTACTCATGAAGCTCGGTGCGCTTGCCGTAGCCCTTTTCCGTGACGGTGAGGAGGGTCCGGCTGGGAACTGCCTTCTCGGCGCCCACCACATAGTCCCCGTCCTCCAGGGCGATGCCCTTCACGCCGCCGGCGTCCCGGCCCATGGGCCGCACGTCGTTCTCGTTAAAGCAGATGGCCATGCCGTTGGCGGTGGCAAGGAGGATATTGTCGTTCCCATCGGTGCGCAGGACGTTGATCAGGTGGTCCCCCTCCTCCAACGTGATGGCCCGGATGCCCGTTTTCCGGTTGGTGGACAGGGCGATGAAGGGAATCCGCTTCACCGTTCCGTTCCGGGTGGCCATGATCAAGTATTCGTTTTCATGGAACTCCCGGGTGATGACCATGGCCGTCACCGTCTCCCCCTGCTCCAGGGGCAGGACGTTCACCATGGCGGTGCCCCGGGCGGTACGGCCCGCCTCGGGGATCTGATAGCCCTTTCGGTGATGGACCCGGCCCCGGTCCGTGAAGAACAGCATATGGTCATGGGTGGAGGCCACCGTCAGGGTCTTGACGTAGTCCTCTTCCTTGAGATTCTGCCCATTGATCCCCCGGCCGCCCCGGCCCTGGGTGCGGTACACGTCCACGGGCATCCGCTTGACGTAGCCCTGGTGGGAGATGGTGAAGACGCAGCTCTCCTCCTGGATCAGGTCCTCCACGTCCAGCTCGCCCTCCACGTCCTGGATTTCCGTCAGGCGGCCGTCGCCGTACTTGTCCCGCAGGGCTGTGAGCTCCTCCCGGAGAATGTCCTTGACCAGCTCCGGGTCCTGGAGGACCCGCTGGTAGTAGGCGATCTTTTCCTCGATCTCCTTGTACTCCGCCTCCAGCTTCTCCCGGTCCAGGCCCTGGAGTCGCTTGAGCTGCATGTCCAAAATGGCCTGGGCCTGCACCTCCGACAGCCCAAACCGGGCCATCAGATTTTCCCTGGCGTTGTCGTAGCTGTTGCGGATAATGTGAATGACCTCGTCGATGTTGTCCTGGGCGATCAGGAGTCCCTCCAACAGATGGGCCCGCTCCTGGGCTTTTTTCAGGTCGTATTTCGTCCTGCGGACGATCACATCCTCCTGGAAGGCCAGATACTCGTCCAGCATCTCCCGCAGGGTCAGAATTTTGGGCTGGGTCTGATTTTTCACCAGGGCCAGCATATTGATGGCGAAGGTGGTTTGCAGCTGGGTCTGGGCAAAGAGGCGGTTCAAAACCACCTGGGGATTGGCCTCCCGCTTTAGCTCGATGACCACCCGCATGCCGGTCCGGTCGGACTCGTCCCGGATGTCGGAAATGCCCTCCAGGCGCTTGTCGTTGACCTGGTCGGCCATGTTTTTGATCATCATCCGCTTGTTGACCTGGTAGGGAATCTCCGTGACGATGATCCTGGTCCGGTTCTGGCCAAACTCCTCAAAATGGGTCCGGGCCCGGAGGGTCAGCCGCCCCTTGCCGGTGGCGTAGGCCGCCCGGATGCCGGCCCGGCCCAAAATGATGCCCTTGGTGGGGAAGTCCGGGCCGGTGATGTCCTCCATCAGATCCGCCAGGGTGATCTCCGGGTCCCGCAAAATGTGCAGGCAGGCGTTGATGGTCTCCGTCAAATTGTGGGGCGGGATGTTGGTGGCCATGCCCACGGCAATGCCCGAGGAACCGTTGACCAGCAGATTGGGAAACCTACTGGGCAGCACCTTGGGCTCTTTACGGGTCTCGTCGAAGTTGGGGTCCCAGTCCACGGTCTCCTTTTCGATGTCCCGGAGCATTTCGTTGGCGATCTTGGACATCCGGGCCTCGGTGTACCGGTAGGCCGCCGGGGGATCGCCGTCCACGGAGCCGAAGTTGCCGTGGCCGTCCACCAGCATGTAGCGCATGGAGAAATCCTGGGCCAGGCGAACCAGGGCGTCGTACACCGACGC
This sequence comes from uncultured Oscillospiraceae bacterium, assembly GCA_947627745.1. GTDB lineage: Bacteria > Bacillota > Clostridia > Oscillospirales > Oscillospiraceae > Faecousia. Next base: position 8,842 of record CANQXH010000022.1, on the reverse strand, counting down.
GTCTCCATGGGGATGATACCGGCCCAGCACGTCGCCCACGCAGGTGGCAGACTTGCGGAAGGGCTTGTCCGAGGTCAAATTGTCCTCGTACATGGCGTAGAGGATCCGCCGGTGGACCGGCTTCAAGCCGTCCCGCACGTCGGGCAGGGCCCGGCCCACGATGACGGACATGGCGTATTCCAGGTAGCTTTTTTCCATTTCATGGACCAGCTCGGAGGTGATGATCTCCTGATCGGGGTACAGAATATCCTCCGGGCGGTAGTCCTTCTTATGCTGTGCCAAAGGAAAACCTCCTTAATAGTCCAGATTCTGGGCTTTTCTGGCGTTGACCTCGATATATTCCCGCCGGGGCTCCACCTTCTCCCCCATCAGGAGGGTGAAGATTTCGTCGGCCCGGCTGGCGTCGTCCAGGGTGATTCGCTTTAAGGTCCTTCTCTCCGGGTCCATGGTGGTCTCCCACAGCTCGTGGGGATCCATCTCGCCCAGGCCCTTGTTCCGGCTGATATCCACCTTGGCGTTGGCGTTATCCCCCCGGAGCTCGGCGGAAATTTTATCCCGCTCCGGCTCGGAGAAGGCGTATCTGGTGGTCTTGCCCCGGACCAGCTTGAATAGAGGCGGCATGGCGGCGTAGACGTAGCCGTTTTCGATCAGAGGCCGCATGAACCGGAAGAAGAAGGTCAGAAGCAATGTCCGAATGTGGCTGCCGTCCACATCGGCATCCGCCATAATGACCACCTTGTGGTAGCGCAGCTTGTTCAGGTCAAAGTCCTCCCCGATCCCCGCCCCCAGGGCGGTGATCACGGGCTGGAGCTTGTCGTTGCCGATGACCTTGTCCTCCCGGGCCTTCTCCACGTTGAGCATCTTGCCCCACAGGGGCAGAATGGCCTGGAACCGGGAGTCCCGCCCCTGGGTGGCGGAGCCGCCGGCGGAGTCGCCCTCGACGATGTAAATTTCCGTCAAGGCAGGGTCCGACTCGTTGCAGTCCCGGAGCTTGTCGGGCATGGCGGCGCCCCCCAGGGCCGTCTTTCGGCGGATAGAGTCCCGGGCCTTCCGGGCGGCCTCCCGGGCCCGGTTGGCGGTCATGGCCTTGTCCAGGAGAATCTTGGCGGTTTGGGGATGCTCCTCCAAATAGGTGGAGAGCTGGTCGTTGACGATGGAATCCACCAGAGTCCTAATATAGGCGTTGCCCAGCTTGGCCTTGGTCTGGCCCTCGAACTGGGCGTCGGTGAGCTTCACCGAAATGATGGCGGTGATGCCCTCCCGGCAGTCCTCGCCGGAGACCTTGTCCTCCCCCTTGATGATCCCGTACTTCACCCCGTAGGCGTTGAGCACCCGGGTCAGGGCCGCTTTAAAGCCCGTCTCGTGCATGCCGCCCTCGGGGGTGTGCACGTCGTTGGCAAAGCTCTGGATCAGCTCGTTGTAGCCGTCGTTGTACTGGATGGCGATCTCGGCGGAGGCGTCGCCCTTGCTGCCGCTCATGTAGATCACGTCGTCGTGTAGGGGGGTCTTGTTCCGGTTCCACCAGGCGGCAAACTCCCGGATGCCGCCCTCGTAGCACATGGTGTGGCTCACCGGCTCCTCCTCCCGGCGGTCGGTAATGGTGATGGTGAGCCCAGCGTTTAAAAACGCCTCCTCCCGCATCCGAGTGCGGAGAACCTCATAGTCGTATTCCAGGGTGTCGAACATCTCCGGATCCGGCTGGAAGGTGACTTCCGTGCCGGTGTGGTCGGTTTTGCCCACCACGGTCATTTCCTGGGTGATATCTCCCCGGGAAAAGCGCATCTGGTAGATCTGGCCGTTTTTGTGGACCCGGACCTGGAGCCATTCGGACAGGGCGTTGACTACCGACGCGCCCACGCCGTGTAATCCGCCGGAGACCTTGTACCCCCCGCCGCCGAATTTACCGCCGGCGTGGAGCACGGTGTACACCACTTCCAGCGCCGGCCTTCCGGTCTGGGGCTGGATGTCCACGGGGATGCCCCGGCCATCGTCGGTCACGGTGATGGAGTTGCCCGGATTGATGGTCACGGTGATGTGCTTGCAGAACCCCGCCAGGGCCTCGTCGATGGCGTTGTCCACGATCTCATAGACCAGATGGTGCAGTCCCGAGGCGGAGGTGGAGCCGATATACATGCCCGGGCGCTTCCGGACCGCCTCCAGCCCCTCCAAAACCTGGATCTGGGAACCGTCGTAGGTTTCCAGAGCGTTTTTTTCCTGGTCAGACATAAATTCCTCCTTACAATGCTATCCGGGCTCCGGGCCATCCACGGCCTGGCCGCCCTTGATCAACACGGTTTTGCCCAATTTGGAAAACCGCCCCGGCTCGCAGCAGGTGATGAACACCTGGCCGCCGGAAATTTGATTGAGTACAAAATCCTGCCGTCCGGGGTCCAGCTCGGACAGCACGTCGTCCAACAGTAATACCGGCGTCTCCCCGCTGGCCTTGCCCATTAGCTCCCGCTGGGCCAGCTTCAGGCTGATGGCGGCGGTGCGGACCTGGCCCTGGGAACCAAACTGCTTCAGATTTCGCCCGGAAAGGGACACCTCGAAGTCGTCCCGGTGGGGGCCGGTAAGGCACTGGGCTGATTCCAACTCCCCCCGGCGGTGGGACTCCAAATGCGCCCGAAGCTGCCCTTCCAGGACGCTTACCGGGGCGAAGGGGTCTAATACGGTAGAGACGGTCTTATATTCCAGGCGAAACTCCTCTCCCCCGCCGGAAAAATGGCCGTGGTACACCCCGGCGGCTTTTCCCAGGGAATCGTAAAACCGGGCCCGGTAGGCGATGAGCATAGCCCCCACCCGGCACAGCTGGGCGTCGTACTCCGGGAGCAGGTCCAGAAGCCGCGGGTCCTCGAACCGGTCCTTTAAAATCCGGCTTTTCCGCTCCAAAACCCGACTATATTCCGCAAGCGCCGCCTCATAGTTGGGCCGGAGCTGACACAGCGCCCCATCTCCTAAGCGCCGCCTGGCCGCGGCGCCGGCCCGGAGTACCATCAGATCCTCCGGGCAGAACAGGACGGTTTGCAGCACCCCCGCCAGCTCGGCGGCGGACTTCTTTTTGGCCCCGTTTCGGAAGCACTGCCTGGGCCGGTTCCCGGGGAAAAGAATCCAGCGCAGGCTCTGCGCCCGCTCCTGGGAAAAGACGCTGCCCTCCAATTCCCCAAATTCCTGGTCAAAGCGAATCAGCTCCGCCCCCTTCTGGGTCCGAAAGCTCTTTCCCGAGCCCAAAAAAGCGATGGCCTCTAAAAGATTGGTCTTTCCCTGGGCGTTGTCCCCCAGGATCAGATTCACCCCTGGGGAAAAGGTCAGGGCGGATTCCCGGTAGTTCCGGAAATTCCGGAGGGTCAGACTATTCAGCCGCATTCCGACAGATTCGGTAGCGCTGGTCCAAAAACACCAGACTGTCCCCGGGATAGAGCTTCTTGCCCCGCATGGTACAGACCAGCCCGTTGACCAGCACACCGCCCTCCTGGATCTCATATTTGGCGGCGCCGCCGGTGGGAGCCGCGCCGCAGAGCTTCAAGGCGGCGTCCAGCTTGATATATTCGGTGGAAATGGGGATCTCGATCTCCCCGCCGGGCCGTTTTTTCTTGACGATTACTTTCATGGGGCCCCTCCTTTGGGTCTACTCAGGAATTGCGCAGCCGTACAGGCAGAATCATATAGGAGTAATCGTACTTATCCTCCACGGGGGTCAGCACCATGGGACTGATACCGTTGGTCAGCTCCAGGGTCACTTCCTCCCCGGGGGCCGCCCGGAGAGCGTCGGTCAGATAGCTGCCGTTGAAGCCGATCTCCAGCTCCTTGCCGTCTCCGGCAATGGCGCACTGGTCCTCCGCCGCGCCGATGGCGGTATTGGTCTTGAAGTACACCTCTTGGTTGGAAAACAGGCAGCGCACCGGGCTTTTATACTTCTCCGACACAATGAGCCCCACCCGCTCGATAGAGGCGGTCAGGTCGGCGATGTTGGCGGTGAGCTTGATGGGGCTCTCCGTCGGAACTACCCGCCGCCAGTCCAGAAATTCTCCTTCCAGCAGCCGGCAGATCAGGGTGGCGCTGCCGATCTGGAAGAGAATGTGCTTCTGCCCCGGCTGGAAGGTCAGCTCCTCCTCGGAATCCTGGAGGATCTTTTCCACCTCCCGCAGACCCTGGGCAGGGACAACAAAGCTCATCCGCCGGTCCAGACTGCTCTCGGTGGCGTAGCGCCGCCGGGCCAGCCGGAAGCCGTCCACGGCGATGGCGGAGACCGCGTCCGGCTCCACCTCGAATTTTACGCCGGTGAGGACCGGCCGGCTCTGATTGTCGGACACGGCGAAGATGGTGCCGTTGATCAGCTCCTTCATAGCCCCCTGGGGGATCCGGACCCCCCGGCCCTCTCCCACGTCGGGAAGCTCCGGGTAGTCCTCGGAGGACTGGGCCGAGATCTGGAAGGCGGCGTAGCCGCCCTTGATAGAGACTTTAAAGCGATCGTCCACATTCACCGTCACCGGCCCTTCCGGCAGGCGGCGGACGATATCGCCAAAGAGCCGGGCGGGGAGAATGCAGGAGCCCTCCCGATCCACCTCCGCCTCCACGGCGTAGGTGATGGCGGTTTCCATGTTAAAGCCGGTGAAGCGCAGCTCGTTGTTTTCCGCCCGGCAAAGGATCCCCTCCAGAGCGGTCAGGGCGCTTTTCTGAGCAGCCGTCCGTCCGGCCACGCTGAAGGCCAGAGACAGGGCGCTTTTTTCACAGGTAAATTGCATTTTGGAATCCCTCTTTCTGTAATATAAATATAGATATATATATTGATCATAGGTTTAGGAAGTAATAGCCTCAGTAGGGAAAAGTTATGTGGAAAACCGGGAAAAGTCCAGCGTTACCAAGTTCTTTTTTTCCACAGGGAAAGAGAATTAGCGCCCAGGTTTTCAACAGGCCCAAGACCCATCTTTTTCACACTGATTTTTCCACAGTCTGTTTTTCCACAAAAGGAAAAGCTGTGGAAGCGCTTTACATCACAGGCAGGAATTGATATTGGCCGTAATATCCCGGATATTGTTTTGCAGGGTGGCGTTGCCGCTCTGCAAGGATACCTCCACCTTGCGGATGGCGTAGAGGATGGTGGAATGGTCCCGGGAGAACTCCTTGCCGATGTCCGGCAGGCTGAGATTGGTCAGCTTCCGGATCAAATAGATGGCCACCTGCCGGGCTTCGGTGGTGCCCTTGTTTTTCAGGGTACCCCGTAGCACCGCCTCGTCGATGGAGTAGAACTTGCAGACCTGGCTGATGATCAGGCTGGGGGTGGGCAGGGCGCTGCCCTCGCTCTTGAACATATCATCAATGGCCCGGGAAATGTTGGGCAGGTCCAGGGGCATGTCGTTTAAGTCCCGGTAGGCCAGGATCTTTTTAACCGTGCCCTCGATCTGCCGGACATTGTTGGTCACGTTGATGGCAATGTAGTTGCACACGTCGTCAGAAAGCTGCAAGCCTAGGGAGCTGGCCTTGTTTTTCAGAATCGCCATTCGGGTCTCGTAGTCCGGGGGCTGGATGTCCGCCAGCAGGCCCCACTCGAACCGGGTCTTCAACCGATTTTCCAGGGTCAGCATGTCGCTGGGCTTCCGGTCGGAGGTCATGACGATCTGCTTGTGCTCCTCGTAGAGCTTGTTAAAGGTGTGGAAAAACTCCTCCTGGGTGGACTCTTTGCCGGCGATAAACTGAATATCGTCGATGAGAAACAGATCCGCCTCCCGGTATTTGCTGCGGAACTCCACGTTTTTACCGCTGCGGATGGCGGAGATCAGCTCGTTGGTAAATTCGTCCCCTTTGATGTAGACGATGTTGGCGTCGGATTTCTGGCGCCGGACCCCGTTGGCAATGGCGTAGAGCAGATGGGTCTTCCCCACCCCGGCGGGACCGTAGATAAACAGGGGATTGTAGACCTGACCCGGATGGTTGGTCACCGCCATGGCGGCGCCGTGGGCAAACCGGTTGGAGGGACCCACCACGAAGTTATCGAAGGAAAATTGGGGATTGAAGTCCATGGCGGTGAGGGTCTTTCCCTTGGACTTGAAAGCGGACAGCTCCTCGTCGCCGTAGACGATGAGCTTGGCGTCGGAATTAAAGATCTCCTTGAGGGCGTCCTGGATGTATTCGGTGCAGCGGCGGCGGATAATCTCCCGGCGAAAGTCCGAGGAGGAGTACAAAATCAGATGCTCCTCGTTGAGCTCCACCACCTCCGCGTCGTCGAACCAGGCCGAAACGGTGACGGCTCCCAGACGCTCTTCCATATGGCTCAGGACCTTGGCCCAAACATAGGCGGACGAATACATAGATGGCTCCTTTCAGGTGAAGAATAGGCAAAAAAAGCCCCGAAAAAGGGCGCATTTTTCCACAAATATTGTACCATACATCTCTGTAAAAAACAAGCGTTTTTTGTCATATACATCTATATAAAGAATTGCCAATTTTCGACCCATTTTTGTGCAATGCGGGCGCTGGGCAGGGCCCAGACCCAATGCGCACAGGGTCAGGTGCGGATCGTTACCCTTGTTACTCTGCCCGGTATCGATTTTGCGGATAATAATTAAGATTTTGACTTCATTTTTTGCTTTAACAAAAACAGGCTCCCGAAAAACCGGGAGCCTGCCACATTTGATTTTCTGGAGCGCTTACACCAGGGCGGCGGTAATGATGGCCATTTTATAGACCTCATCGGCGTTGCAGCCCCGGGACAGGTCGTTGATGGGGGCGTTCAGGCCCTGGAGAATGGGGCCGTAGGCCTCGTAGCCGCCCAGCCGCTGGGCGATCTTGTAGCCGATGTTGCCGGCCTCGATGCAGGGGAAGATGAAGGTGTTGGCGTAGCCCGCCACGGTGGAGCCGGGGAATTTCAGCTGGCCCACCACGGGAGACACGGCGGCGTCGAACTGCATCTCCCCGTCCAGAGCCAGATCGGGAGCCATTTCCTTGGCAATCTTGGTGGCCGCCTGGCTCAGCGCCACGGTGCCGCCCTTGCCGGAGCCCTTGGTGGAGAAGCTCAACATGGCCACCTTGGGGTCGATGCCGAAGACCTTGGCGGTCTTGGCGGTCTCAATGGCCACCTCCGCCAGCTTCTGGGCGGCGGAGACCACCACGTTGCCGTCCTTGTCCACGGTGTCCTGATAGTCGATGTTGATGGCGCAGTCGCCCATGGCGATCTTTTCCTCCCCCCGGACCAGGATGAAGCAGGAGGACACCAGATGGGCTCCCTTCCGGGTCTTTACCAGCTGCAGCGCGGGGCGGACAGTGTCGGCGGTGGAGTAGGTGGCGCCGCCCAGCAGCGCGTCGGCATAGCCCAGCTTCACCAGCATGGTACCGAAATAGTTGCCCTTGGAAAGGGCCTTGCGGCAGTCCTCGGCGGTCATCTTGCCCTTGCGCAGCTCCACCATTCTCTCCACCATGGCGTCCATCTCGGGGTAGGTGGCGGGGTCGATGATCTCCAGGCCCTCGATGTCAAAATTGCCGGCCTTGGCGGCGGCGGTGACTTCCTCCACGTTGCCGATGAGGATGGGGGTCAAAAAGCCGCCCTTTTTCAGCCGGTCGGCGGCCTCCAGGATCCGGGCGTCGGGGCCTTCGGTAAAGACGATCTTCCGGGGATTTGCCTTCAAAGTTTCGATCATTGCCTCAAACATGGTTATTCCTCCGTTTTTAGGGCGTTTTCGCCCGTAATTTACGCTTCCATTATACACCAGCCCGGTCCTGGGCGCAACCCATTTTTTCCGAAACGGAAATATTGTAAAATAATTCGATTAGTTCCGAAAATATTACACAAATGCTGGTATTTTTGACTGGTTTTATACTGAATCCGTGGAAAAATATCCGCGAAAAAGAATACGCGCTGTTGTGATTTTTAATAGTTATTTGACCATTTATAACAATTATATGACTACAAAAAAGGTAAATTTCCCAGATTTTCTGCCCGGCACCGCAAAATCGGAAAAATAATCCGGTTTTCTCTGATTTTAAAGGTAAATTTTTGAATTAGAGATTTAAAAATGCGTAAATTTGAGTATTCCGCCAATTGACCGGAGCCGTTTTTTCTGGTATGCTATAACCATCCTAAATCACAGGGAGGCCGTGAGAAAGATGAATTCCTATTATTGGCTGTACTGGCTGGCCGCGATGGTCCTTGCCCTGCTGTTGGAGGCCGCGACGGTCCGGCTGGTGTCGGTCTGGTTCGCGGTTGGCGCCCTGGCGGCGGCGGTGGCCGCCCTGTTGGGCGCGCCCATGGGCGTCCAGGTGCTGGTATTCCTGGTGGTCAGCGGAGCGCTGGTAGCGCTGCTGCGGCCCCTGGTCCGCAGGCACCTGAAGCCCAAGATCGTCCCCACCAACACGGAGGCCCTGATCGGCAGCGTGGGTGTGGTCACGGAGGCCATCGACAATGTATCCGCCCAGGGCCGGGTAAAGCTGGGGGCCATGAGCTGGTCCGCCAGAAGCGCCGGCGGGGACCCCATCCCCCAGGGGGTCCAGGTCCGGGTGGAACGGATCGAGGGGGTCAAGCTATTCGTCGTTCCGGCGGAGGTTCCCGCTGGGGTATAAAAATTTAAGGAGGAAAAATGTATGGAATGGTTAATTACAGTCGCGGTCATTATCGCCGTGGTGCTGATCCTGGCGGTGTCCAACATCTCCGTGGTGCAGCAGTCCCGGGCCTATGTCATTGAGCGCCTGGGGGCGTTCCACGAGGTCTGGGGCGTGGGCCTGCACATCAAGCTCCCCTTCCTGGACCGGATCGCCCGGCGGGTGAGTCTGAAAGAGCAGGTGCTGGACTATCCGCCCCAGCCTGTTATCACAAAGGATAACGTGACCATGCAGATCGATACGGTGGTGTACT
>CANQXH010000021.1 GCA_947627745.1 uncultured Oscillospiraceae bacterium | reverse complement strand
GTCCGTCCGGAGCATATCTCTCTGGCGGAGACGGGCATCGAGGCCAAGGTGGACGTCCATGAGATGATGGGCTCCTCCGTGCACCTGCACGTCACGGCTATGGGGCAGGATGTGGTTCTGGTGGTGTCTACCATGAACATGACCGGCGCGGAGATCGACGCTCTTACCTCCGGCTCCACAGTCCACTTCCAATTCCAGGGCAACGTCTGCCACGTCTTCAGCCGGGAGACCGGCATCAACCTGGAGGCATGACCTCAAAAGCATAAGAAAGCGGCCGAAAAGCAGGATTTTTCCTGCCTTTCGGCCGCCTTTTCTTTTTAAAACCGCTTTATTCCGGCACGTCCTCCATGCGGACGCGGAATTGGAGACAATAGTCCTTCCCGGCGCTATACTGGTATTCCGGCATGATGGCCGGGCCGCAGGCGCCGGTGCCGATGCCCTGCTGGAAAGCCTGGATGGTCACATAGGTGCCCGTCCGCGCTTCGTCCTGGCGGTGCTTCATGCCCAGCAGCGCCCGGTCGGTGTAGGGCTTGATCCCCAGCTCAAAGGGCTTGTCCACCGCCTCAAAGATCACTTTGGTTTTCCCGTCGCTGACGGCGGCCACGGTGCAGTCCATCCGGTTGCCGCTCTCTTGGGGCCGGAGGTTGGGTTCCGTCATGTCTTTGACGTGGCAGGAGACCTTTTCGATGGGGAACTGCTCATACATATCGCGGTAGCTCTCCCCGCTCCGGCCGGTATACTCCACCAGGTCAAAAGCGGCGTCCAGCCGGAAGGACTTGCCAAACCGGGGCACGATCCCGCCGCCGGAAGCGCAGTGGAGCTGGCTCGTCACCAGGATGCCGTCCGAGGTACCCTCGTAGGTGTCCGTCACGGTGAATTTGTTTTTCTGATTGCTGACCTTCGTGACCACTTTGATCCCGTTGGGGATATATTCCGTGGAGACGACCTCCTCCGTCTGGGCCTGGTAGGGGGCCATGGTGCTGTGGAAGAAGACGTCGGTGTCGTTGTCCGTGGGAGCTCGGTAGAGCAGGGTCCCCTCGGGCGCGGTCTCCAGGGCCTGCCATTGGAGCCGGCCCGCTTGGATCTCGCACCCCGCCGGCAGCGCCTGGGTCTTGGGCGCGGCGGGGACCGTCAGTGCCAGGACGCACTGCTCTTGGGATACCTCCCGGCCTGTGACCGTGTCGAGGGCGGTGACGGTGACGATCTGGGCCCCATTCAATTCCTGGCCCAGGGGGAGACGCACGATTTCCTTTTCCAGAGGCCCGGCGGTGGGGGTGACGGCAGTTTCGGTGCCGTCGTTCCAGCGGAAGGTCAGCCGGTAGCGGCTGCCGGGGGAGAAGGCGGTGGTGTTGAAAATCTCAAAACGGTCATCCCCCAGGTGGCGCACCCGGATAGGCCGGTAGATAAAACGGATGATCTTGGCTCCCGCCGAGGGCTGCCGGTCGGGATAGAACAGCCCGTCCACGCAGAAATTCCCGTCGTGCTCCCATTCCCCATGGTCCCCGCCGTAGGTGTAGGTCCCGTCGGGATGGAGGACGGCGTGGTCCACCATTTCCCAGACGCAGCCGCCCATCAGGCTGTCGTATTTGTAGATCTCCTGCCAGTAGGCCTCGGTATTGCCGGGACCCACCCCCATGGCGTGGGCGTACTCGCACATGAAGTAAGGCCTGTCGTTGAGCCGCTGTTGTTTGCGCTTCTTTTCGCCCACGTCGTGGACCATCTGAGCGCTGGGGTACATTTCGCTGCCCACGTCGTAGGCCACCCGCTTGCAGTGGACGGCGCTTTCATAGTGAACGGGCAGGGTGGAGCGGGCCTTCAGGTAGTCATACATGGCGTCGGTATTCCGGTAGCCCCCGGCCTCGTTTCCCAGGCTCCACATGACGATGGCGGTGTTGCCCTTGACCTTGTCCCGCTGGTAGAGCCGGGTGATCCGGTCTAAATAGCGATCCTGCCAATTGGGGTCGTTGCTGATGGAATTGTAGGTGGGGGGAAGCTGGCAGGCGAAGGTGCCGTGGGTCTCCAGATCATTCTCGTCTATAATATAGATCCCCAGCTCCTGGGCCAGCTCGATGAGCAGGGGGTCCGGAGGATAGTGGGAGGTGCGGATGGTGTCGATGTTAAACTGCTTGCACAGCTTCACGTCCCGCTCGATCTCCCCGGGGGTCAGAAAATAGCCGTTGGTGGGGCTGGTGTCGTGATGGTTCACGCCCTTGAATTTGATTTTCTTCCCGTTGACCAGGAACACATCGCCCTGGATCTCCACGGTGCGGAAGCCGATCCGCTCCTTGACGCAGGCGGTGGGGGTCTCATAGTATACATCATAGAGGACCGGGTCCTCGGCGCTCCACTCCCGCACCTCCAGCCCGGAGAAGGTGACGGAGCCGGTTTTACCGTGGACGGTCTGCCTCCGCTGGACGCCGGGACCGGAGAGGGTGAAGGTGATGTCCGTCTCCGCCAGGGCCTGGGCGGAGAGGGTCAGGCGGTAGCCGTCCTCCTTCTTTTCCGTCTTGGCGTCGATGTCCCACAGGTCGGTCCGCTCGGACTCAAAGAGCAGCACGTCCCGGAAAATGCCGTTGTTCCGGAACATATCCTGGTCCTCCAGGTAGGTCCCGGTACACCACCGGCGGACCACCGCCACCAGCTCGTTCTGACCGCCCCGGAGCTTGCCGGTGAGGTCAAATTCGGCGATATTGTGGGCCCCCTCGGAGTAGCCCACAAACTCCCCGTTGAGGTACAGGTCCAGGCAGCTGGCCACCCCCAGGAAGGAGATGGTAAACCGTTTCGAGGGGTCGGCAACGGTCAAAAACCGGCGGTACACCCCCACAAAGTTGTATTCCTCCCCTGGGTCCTTGAACCGGGGCATGATTTTTTGATCCACCCCCAGCCAGGAGAAGACCTTGCCCACCTTTTCGGTGGTGGGGATGACGGGGGGCTTATAGGGGAACTGGTAGCGGATGTTGACGTAGAAGGGCCGGTCGTAGCCCCGGAACTGCCAGCAGGCGGGAACGTCGATGGTGTCGAAAACGGTCCGATCCGTGTCAAAAATCTCTGGCAGCTCCGCCGGGCGGGGGTAGAATTTAAAATCCCACTCCCCGTTGAGACAGAGGACCTTGGGCGAGGCGTAGCGCTTCTCCTTGAGCTTTACGGCGTCGGCCCCGGCCCGGTTGGGGTAGGGGATGAAGTAGGAGCGGGCGGGGAGCTTGTGGACCTCAAAAACCGAAAAGGTGTGGTAATTGCTGCTGTTGAGCCGGTAAAGCATGGCGCGGGCCTCCTTCCCTTGGATATTTTTATTATAATCCCGCCCCTTTTCCCCGTCAAGGGAGACTTGAAAATTTCCCCACGATCAAAATTCGACTGTTTTTCTCCCGCTTTTCGGGGCAAAGGCGGCGGTTTGACCGGAAAATCCGCCGAAAAACCGGCCTCTGTTAACCTCTTTTGCCGCCGGGCATGGCAATATTCGCCAAATTTACCGCTTGTAACGCCGCCGGTTTTGTGCTATGATGGGAAAAGAAAGGTGGGAAACGCCTATGACAGGCAAAATTGTAGAGCTGTACAGCGACGCCGATCTGGCCAGGCTGGAGCGGCGAATCCGGCGCTGGCGCGTGGGCCTTCTGGTTCTGGCCGCCGCCGCGCTGATCGCCTGCATCGTCCTGGCGGCCACGGCAAGCACCGGGACGGCCAAGCAGATGGAGCTTGCCGCCATCGGAGTCAGCACCCTGGCGGGCTGGATCGTGATCTACGGCGGTATCTTCATCGTGACCGCCGGGCGGCGGGAGCTTGCCCACGCCCAGATGCTCCGGGAGGAGGAGCGGACCCGGCAGGAGGGCAAGCCCGCCCTGACCGGCCAGCGGGTGCGGATCCGGAAAAGCATCGTCGCCCGCCGGATCGAGCTGCGGGGGGCGGGGCCCGTCCGCACCGCCATGGTGAGCGAGAACCGGGCCAAGGCCCTGGAGAAGGCGGGAGCCACGGCGGTGTACACCGTCCACGGCTATGTGGCCGCCTATGAGGTGGCGCCATGAAATTCATCAAAAACGTCTTTTCCCAGCTCCACACCTTCCTGCTGTGGGCGCTGGTCAGCTTCCTGGTCTGGAGCTGGATCTTTACCTTTGTAAACGACGCCCCCGCCGCCCAAAAGGTGACGGTCTACTGCAACGTGCCCGCCATTGAGGACACGGCCCTGGCGGTGAAGCTGGAGGAGCATCTTCCCGAGGGGCTGAAAATGATCCAGGTCCACTCCTTTGACTATGTGATGTTCGACACCGGCACCATCGACCAGGGGGACATTTTCATCCTCCCCCAGTCGGCCATCGAGGACTATGACGGCCAGTTTAGCCCCATCGCCGGGCAGGAGGGGACGCTGATCTACGACCCGGAGACCGGCCAGGGCGCGGCCATGAGCTACATCATCTATGGAGACGAACCGTATTACCTGTTCTTAGGCGCGGGGTCTGTCCACTTGGAGGACGGCCTGGCCCAGCAAATCGCCCAGCTTTTACTGACGCTTCCCTAAGTACCCCCAGCCGGGGAGCCGGCTTGCAAATAATGAGGAGGAAAAAGACATGAATATGAAAATGAAAAAGCGTATTTCTCTGCTTTTGGCGCTGCTGCTGGGCCTGACGGGCCTGCTGACCGGCTGCGCCGGGGAGACCCAGACTCCGACGACTTCCGCGCCCCCGGAGTCCTCCGTACCTCCCACCACCGCCGGGACCACCGCCCCGCCGGAGACCACCGCGCCTGCCCCCACCGAGCCGCCGGTGCCCCAGCCCGAGCTGGGAGAAAGCCTGGTGCCCACGGAGAAGCTGGAGGGCAACCCCCTGTATGTGGAGAAGGTAGAGTACCTGCCCGAGGACTTCATCATGGGCGTGGACGCCTCCTCCGTCATTGCCGAGGAGGAGAGCGGCGTCAAGTACTATAATTTCGCCGGGGAGGAGCAGGACGTGTTCGCCACCCTGGCCGAGAGCGGGGTCAACTACGTCCGGGTCCGGGTGTGGAACCATCCCTACGACGCCCAGGGCAACGGCTACGGCGGCGGCAACAACGATATTGAAAAGGCCATTCTCATCGGCCAGCGCTGCGCGGCGGTGGGGATCAAGCTGCTGGTAGACTTCCACTATTCCGACTTCTGGGCCGATCCGGGCAAGCAGATGGTGCCCCTGGAGTGGAAGGATCTGGACATCGACGCCAAGGCCGACGCCCTCTACCGCTTCACCTGGGACTGCCTGAACCGGCTCAACGCCGCCGGGGCCGTGGTGGGCATGGTCCAGGTGGGCAACGAGACCAATGGCGCCCTCTGCGGCGAGACGACCTGGGCCAACATCACCCAGCTCATGAACGCCGGCAGCCGGGCCGTGCGGGAGGTCTGCCCGGATGCCATGGTGGCGGTCCACTTCGCCAATCCCGAGCGGGCCGGGGCCTACGATTCCTACGCCCTGGAGCTGGCCCGGTACAATGTGGATTACGACGTGTTCGCCAGCTCCTACTATCCCTATTGGCACGGCACCCTGGAGAATCTGAGCATGGTCCTGTCCTCCGTGGCGGATACCTATGATAAAAAGGTGATGGTGGTGGAGACTTCCTACGCCTACACCCCCGAGGACACCGATTTCAACGGCAACACCATCAGCCAGGACAGAGCCGTGACCAAAAATTACCCCTACACCGTCCAGGGCCAGGCCAATTCCCTGCGGGACGTGATCGACGCCGTGGCCCATATGCGCAACGGCATCGGCGTGGCCTACTGGGAGGGCGCCTGGATCACCGTGGGCGGGGCCTCCCGGGCGGAAAATGAGAAAAAATGGGAGCAGTTCGGCTCCGGCTGGGCCAGCAGCTTTTCCACCGACTACGATCCCGACGACGCGGGCAAGTACTATGGCGGCTGCGCCGTGGACAATCAGGCCCTGTTCGACGCCACGGGCCACCCCCTGCCGTCGCTGCAGGTGTTCAACCTGGTCCGCTACGGCAACGACGCCGAGATCGTGCCCCAGGAGCTGGAGGACGCCCGCTTCACCGTCAATGCCGGGGAGACCATTTCCCTCCCGGAGACGGTGAACGCCTGGATGTCCGACAATTCCCGCCAGGAGGTGGCGGTGACCTGGAACGTCACCGACGGCGAGCTGGCCAAAATGAGCCAGGGCAGCGGCACCTTTGAAATTTCCGGTACCGCCGGGGAGTTGCCGGTGAAGTGCTATGTCACCGTGAAGCCCTCCAATCTGCTGCAAAACGACAGCTTCGAGGATGGGGACGCCGGCTGGGTCCTGACCGATCTCAAGGCCACCCAGGAACTCTATGTGGAGGATAAGGCCGGGGACTCCCGCACGGGCAATAAGCACGTCCACTTCTGGAGCCAAGCTGCCAACAGCGTGGAATTTACCGTGGAGCAGACCGTGGAGGGCCTGGCGGGGAGCTACAGCTACTCCATTTCCATCATGGGCGGCGACTGCGGCGAGACGGATATCTACGCCTATGTGAAGGTGGACGGGGAGACGGTGGCCACCGCCCCCATGACCGTCAGCGGCTACGGCTCCTGGGACACGGGCCTGATCGAGGGCTTCCAGGTCCAGGAGGGCCAGACCGTCACCGTGGGCGTCTATGTCCAGTGCGCGGGCGAGGGCGCCGGCGCCTGGGGCAAGATCGACGACGCCATGCTCTTCCCGGCGGGATAATGGGGTATAAATATCCACCCCCAAAAAATTCCAAAAAGTCAATAGCAAATCTGCACAAATTTCGTCGCTGATTTTTTACCAATAGACCGGTTCAAAATTCCGGGATTCCTGTTGAAAACCGCCAGAAATTTTGCTATAATAGACCAGGATTTGGAGCCGAAAAGGGGTACCCCTTTTCGTATCCCCGCTGAAAGCGGGGATAATGGTTCTTGAAAATCCGAAATTCTATACTTATGGAGGAACGAAAATGAAGAAAATCTTAGCGCTTGTGATGGCTCTGGCGATGATGCTGATGCTGGTCGCCTGCGGCCCCGCTGGTAACCAGGAGTCCCAGCCCCCCCAGAGCGGCGGTGAGCAGACCAATCCCCCCTCTCAGGGCGGCGGTGAGCAGACCAATCCCCCCTCTCAGGGCGGCGCGGATCTGTCCGGCACCTATGACGTCACCATCTGGTGCCCCGAGGCGGCCGTGGAGCTGACCAAGACCCAGGTTGCGAACTTTAACAGCTCCAACACCCTGGGCATCACCATCAACGCCACTGTCGAGCCCGTCTCCGAGGCGGACGCGGCCACCAACATGATCACCGACGTCTCCGCCGGTGGCGACCTGTACTTCTTCGCCCAGGACCAGCTGTCCCGTCTGATCCAGGCCGGCGCGCTGATGAAGCTGGGCCAGGGCGCCGCGGACTATGTGCGGACCAACAACGAGGCTGGCTCCATTCAGGCTGTGCAGTCCGGTTCCGACCTGTACGGCTACCCCCTGACCGCTGACAACGGCTACTTCATGTACTACGACAAGAGCGTCATCCCCGAGGAGCATGTGGACTCCTTCGAGGACATCATTGCCGACTGCGAGGCCGCCAACAAGCAATTCTCCTATGAGCTGGAGAACGCTTGGTACAGCGCCGGCGTCTTCTTTGGCGTGGGCTGCCACTCCGACTGGAAGACCGACGATGACGGCAACTTTATCTCCATTGACGACGACTTCAACTCCGATAAGGGCCTGATCGCCGCCAAGGGCATCTACAAGCTGGTCAGCTCTCCCATCTTTGTGAACTCCGCCAATGCTGACTTCGCCAGCGGCTCCGCTGTCGTGGTCACCGGCACCTGGAACTATTCCACCATTAAGGATCAGCTGGGCGACAACTTCGGCGTTGCCGACCTGCCCTCCTTCACCGTGGACGGCCAGAGCTACCACCTGGGCTCCTACCGTGGCTATAAGCTGCTGGGCGTGAAGCCCCAGTCCGACGCCGTCAAGGGCGCCGTGCTGAATCAGCTGGCCCAGTATCTGACCGGCAAGGATTGCCAGCTGGAGCGGTTCACCAACCTCGGCTGGGGTCCCTCCAACAAGGATGCCATCGCCGACCCCGATGTGCAGGCTGATCCTACCCTGAACGCTCTGTGGGCTCAGAATGAGTACTCCGTCGCGCAGCCCAACATCCACGGCTCCTGGTGGGATATCGCCAAGGTCATCACCACCGATATCAAGGCTTCCGACGGTTCCGACGAGGCCCTGAAGGCCGCTCTGGAGAAGTATCATGCGTCCCTCGAGGCCGTGTTTGAAATGTCCGACGAAGTGCGGAACGCCTTCACCGTCATCGGCGCTGTGAACGGCTCCAGCTGGGACGTGGACTTCGAGATGACCAACGATGGCGACATCTGGACCTCCAAGGACGCCTTTGAGATGGAAGCCGGCACCGAGCTGAAGTGCCGCCAGGGCAAGAGCTGGGACGTGTCCTATGGCGATCCCTCCACTGAAAGCGGCAACTATGTTGTCGCGGAGGCTGGCACCTACTATGTGCAGCTCAACGCGGCCACCGGCGAGATCACGCTGGTCCCCGCCGAATAAGAGACTAAGAGAAGAGAATAGTCTTTTGGCTTAGCCTGACATGGTAATGCGATTGGCCGGAGCCGTAACTGGCTCCGGCCAATTTGATTTAAGGGGTGATTTGATGAAACAATACTCTGATCTGGAATTTCTTCGCCTTTCCAAATGGCAGCGCTTCACCTACAAAATCGCGGCCTTCTTCTGCGGGATCCCCAAGGCCATTGCCTCCCTGTTCTGGACCGTGGTGAACCTCATCAAGACCGGCTGCAAAAAAGTCGCGGACGAATTTATGGACATTGTCACCACCTTTACCAAGGGGGACTGGAAGACCAAGGTCTCCTTCGTGGTGATGGGCTTCGGAAATATCGCCCGGGGGCAGATCCTCCGGGGCCTGCTGTTCCTGGCCTTTGAAGCGGTGTTCATTGTCTATATGTTTGCCGGCGGCGGGTACTGGCTGTCCATGCTGGGCACCCTGGGCGTCCAGGGACCGACCCAGGATTACGATCCCCTTCTGGACGCCTACACCACCCACTATCACGACAACTCCTTTAAAATTCTGCTTTACGGCGTGCTGACCATCTTCTTCATCATTGCCTTTATCTACACCTGGCGGACGAATGTGAAGCAGAATAAGCTCTCCGAGCAGATCCTCCGCTCCGGCAAGAAGCTCAAGAGCGGCAAAGACGACCTGCGGAGCCTGGTGGACGATCAGTTCCACAAGACCCTGCTGGCCCTGCCCCTGACGGGCATTTTGATCTTCACCGTTATGCCCATCGTCTTCATGATCCTGGTGGCCTTCACCAATTATGACGGCGCCCATAACGGCTATTCCAACAACCTCTTCACCTGGGTGGGTCTGGACAACTTCAACACCCTGCTGTCCTGGCAGGGCGGCAACGGCGGCGGCCAGTCCTACTCCGCGACCTTCGGCGAGATTCTGACCTGGACCCTGATCTGGGCCTTCCTTGCCACCTTCACCAACTATTTCCTGGGCATGTTCGTGGCCATGATGATCAACAAGAAGGGCATCAAGCTGAAAAAGCTCTGGCGGACCATTCTGGTGCTGACCGTGGCCATTCCCCAGTTTATCTCCCTGCTGTACGTCTCCAAGATGTTCGCCCGGAACGGCCTGATTAACCTGGCGCTGATGGATCTGGGATGGATCTCCCAGCCGCTGCCCTTCTGGGAGGACGCCACCTGGGCCCGGGTGTCGGTCATTGCCATCAATATCTGGATCGGCATCCCCTACCTGATGCTGATCACCACCGGCATCCTGATGAACATCCCGGCCGACCTTTACGAGTCCGCCCGGATCGACGGCGCCAACGGCTGGCAGCAGTACACCAAGATCACCCTGCCGTATATGCTGTTCATCACCGGTCCCTATCTGCTCACCAGCTTCACCGGGAACATGAACAACTTCAACGTGATCTACCTGCTCACCGGCGGCGCGCCGACCAACCCGGCGGCATCGGGCGCGGCGGGCTCGGTGGGCTACACGGACCTGCTGATCACCTGGCTCTTCAAGATCACCACCGGCGCGGAATCCCAGTACTATTTGGCCTCGGTCGTCGGTATCATGGTGTTCGTTGTGGTGGCGGTCATTTCCCTGGTGGTCTACAACGTGCTGCCCTCCATCAAGAATGAGGAGGATTACCAGTGATGAGTAAGAACGAGAACACCCTCAAGCGCCATATGGGTCTGAAGGCGGCCAACCGGATCAGCAACTTCTTCGTCTACCTGCTGCTGATCATCATCAGCGTGGTTTGGCTGATCCCCTTTATCTTCATCGTTTTGCAGTCCTTCCGGGTGGAGTCCACCTACCAGGTCGGCTACGTCATTCCCCAGCAGTGGGGTTTCGACAACTACCTGAAGCTGTGGAATTCCGACTTTAAGGTCTGGTATCTGAACACCTTTATCATCGCCCTGGCCTCGGCCGTGCTGATCACGGTGATCCAGCTCTGCATGAGCTACACCCTCTCCCGGTTCCGCTTCAAGATGCGGGGCCCCCTGATGCGGTTCATGCTGATCCTGGGCATGTTCCCCGGGATGCTGACCATGATCATTCTGTACCGGGTCCTGAGCGACCTGGGCCTGACCCAGGCCAACGCCGTCCCCGGCCTGATCCTGGTGGGCGTGGCGTCCTCCGGCATGGGCTACTATGTGTCCAAGGGCTTCTTCGACACCATCCCCAAGTCTTTGGACGAGGCGGCCCGGGTGGACGGGGCGACCCGATTCCAGGTACTCTATAAGATCATTCTTCCGTTGGCGAAGCCCATCGTCATCTACACCATCCTGACCGCCTTCATGGGGCCCTGGGGCGACTATGTGTTTGCCCGGTACGTTGCTTTCGGCACCTCCTCGGGCTACAACGTGGCGGTAGGTATGTATAGCTGGCTGACCAACGATCAGATCGCCAGAATGTACACCACCTTCTGTGCCGGCGGTGTGATCGTGGCGATCCCGGTGACGATCCTGTTCCTGTGCTTGCAGAAGTACTACGTCGAGGGCGTTACCGGCGGCGCCGTGAAGGGCTAATTAGAAAGGAGATCAGGGATAATGGCAAGTGTGAAATTAACCGATGTCAAGAAAATATACGACAATAAGGTCGTGGCCGTCCACGACTTCAACCTGGAGATCAAGGACAAGGAGTTCGTGGTCTTCGTAGGCCCCTCCGGCTGCGGCAAGTCCACCACATTGCGGATGATCGCCGGCCTGGAGGACATCAGCGAGGGCACCGTGGAGATCGACGGCGAAGTGGTCAACGACCTCCAGCCCAAGGACCGGGGCATCGCCATGGTGTTCCAGAACTACGCCCTCTACCCCCATATGTCCGTCTATGACAACATCGCCTTCTCTCTGCGGCTGCAGAAGATGAAGGAGGACGTGATCTACGAGAAGGTCACCAACGCCGCCCAGATCCTGGGCATCACCGAGTACCTGATGCGCAAGCCCCGGGCCCTGTCCGGCGGCCAGCGGCAGCGGGTTGCCATCGGCCGGGCCATGGTGCGGGATTCCAAGGTGTTCCTGATGGATGAGCCCCTTTCCAACCTGGACGCCAAGCTCCGCAACCAGATGCGTGCCGAGATCATCCTCCTGCGGCAGAAGCTGAACACCACCTTCATCTACGTCACCCATGACCAGACCGAGGCCATGACCCTGGGCGATCGGATCGTGATCATGAAGGACGGCTACATCAAGCAGGTGGGGACCCCCGCCGAGGTCTTTGAGATGCCCAAGAATCTGTTCGTGGCCGAGTTTATCGGCGCGCCCAAGATGAACATCATCAAGACCAACCTCCTGCTGGAGGACGGCAAGTACTACGTCACCCCCTTCGGCGCCAAGCTGCCGGTGGAGGGCGAGAAGGGCCGGATGCTATCGGAGAAGCACGCCAAGCCCGGCGAGATCCTCCTGGGCGTTCGTCCGGAGCATATCCATCTGGCCCATCCCGGCGAGACGGCCATCCCCTGCAAGCTGGTGGTCAACGAAATGATGGGCTCCGAGCTGCACCTGCACGTGGACACCAACGACGGCACCCGGCTCATCGTCCGGATTCCCACCCTGGATCTGGACAGCGCCGAGCGGAACGCCCTGGTCAGCGGCCACGAGATGCACATCTCCTTCGAGGGCAAGGCCATGCACTTCTTCGATCCCACCACGGAGGACAATCTGCTGGTGTGATCCACCCCGGCAATATCCAATAGAATCCGCTTCGTCTCGGCGAAGCGTGACATGCGGCTTGGGCTGTGACCGTTCACGGTCACAGCCTTTGCGTTTACGGAATGGAGGTTCCTATGATGAAACGCTTGCTGGCGATCCTTCTGGTGCTGGTTCTGCTGCTTGCCGGATGCGTGGTCACGCCCCCGGCCCAGACCCAGTCCACCGCCGCCCCCACCACCCAGGCCGCCCCCACCGGGGACAGCACCGGCCCCCAACCGCCCCAGGACCCCAGCGGGAAATACCAGCTCAGCGACCGGGGCGAGGCCATCGTGGACGACCCGGCCTGCCAGGCCGCCGTGGCCACCCAGGACAACTACCGGGTGTTCTATGAGATCTTCGTAGGCTCCTTCTCCGATTCCAACGGCGACGGGGTGGGCGATCTGCGGGGCATCATCAACCGGATGGACTACCTGAACGACGGCGACGACGCCTCCGGCCTGAGCCTGGGGGTGGAGGGACTGTGGCTGTCCCCCATTTTTAAGTCCGTCAGCTATCACAAGTACGATGTGGACGATTATTACACCATCGACCCGGCCTTCGGCACCGAGGACGATTTGAAGGAGCTGCTGGAGCTGTGCCATCAGCGGAACGTGAAGGTGATTTTGGACCTGGTGATCAACCACACCGGCTTCAATAACCCCTGGTTCAGTTCCTTTATCGCCGCCCATCGCAGCGGCGACACGGAGGACCCCTACTACGATTTTTACACCTACTGCCCCGCGGGAGAGCCCGCCCCCGCCGGACGGACCTTCTATAAGATCCCCGGCTGCGACGATACCTACGAGGGCAACTTCTCCAGCCAAATGCCGGAGCTGAATTACGACAATGAGGCCGTCCGCCAGGCGGTGCTGGATGTGGCGAAATACTATCTGGACCTGGGGGTGGACGGGTTCCGCTTCGACGCCGCTAAGTACATTTACTTTGGCGACGATACCCAGAGCGGCGAAT
Organism: uncultured Oscillospiraceae bacterium; assembly: GCA_947627745.1. Lineage (GTDB taxonomy): Bacteria > Bacillota > Clostridia > Oscillospirales > Oscillospiraceae > Faecousia. Next base: position 15,670 of record CANQXH010000021.1, on the reverse strand, counting down.
TTTGGAAATGGTACATGGACGAACTCCGTGCCATCAAGCCCGACATCTACACCGTGGCGGAGGTTTGGGACAGCGACGGGGTCACGGAGCGGTACTTCCCGGCCCTGAACTGCTTCAACTTCACCATTTCCCAGTCCTCCGGCCTGATCGCCACCACCGCCAAGGCTGGGGACGTGAACAAGTACATGGGCTATCTCCAGTCCTACCTGGATTCCATCCATGCCCTGAACGAGGACGCCATGATCGTGCCCTTTATCGCCAACCACGACACCGACCGGGCCGCCGGGTTCCTGACGGAGGCCAGCGGGCAGATGAAGGTGGCGGCGAATCTGTACCTTCTGGCGCCCGGCTCCCCCTTCCTGTACTACGGGGAGGAGATCGGCCTGCGGGGCTCCCGGGGCGGCGCCAATACCGACGCCAACCGCCGCCTGAAAATGGAATGGGGCGACGGGGACACCATCGCCGACCCGGAGGGCAGCACCTACTCCTCCGCCCGGGTGGACTTCACCGCCGCGGAGCAGCTGGGCAACGGGGACAGCCTGTACAACTACTATAAAAAGCTCATCATGATCCGCAAGGCCAACCCCGCCATCTGCCGGGGGGACTTTGTGGCGCTGGAGCTGGAGGACACCAAGCTGGGCGGCTTCACCGCCAGCTATGACGGGACCATGGTCATGGTGCTGCACAACACCACCACGGATCCCATCACCATAGAGCTGGCCGACATTACGGGCCTGGAGATCACCCAGCTCAATGCCGTCATCGGCGTGGGCGGCGCCACCTTGGACCAGACCACGCTGACCCTGGACGGCCAGACCAGCGTGGTGATCGGGCTTGCCTAATTTTAAAAACCTGAGGAGACCGTCATGATCCGAATTAACAACGACTGGGAATTTGTCTATTCCTGGGCCGAGGGCTATGAGCTTGGCCGGGGATCGGGGGAACCGGTCCGCCTGCCCCACACCGTCCGGGAGGCGCCCCAACACTATGCCGCCCCGGAGGATTACGAGACCGTCAGCGGCTACCGCCGCCGCCTCCATCTTCCCAAGGAAGCGGCGGGAAAGCGGCTGTTCCTCCAGTTCGACGGCGCCGCCCATATTGCCACGGTGTACGTCAACGGACAAGAGCTGGCCACCCATCGGTGCGGCTACACCGCCTTCCGGGTGGAGATCACCCAGGCGGTCCGGCTGGGGACAGAAAACCTGGTGGCGGTGAAGCTGGATTCCACCGAAAATCCGTCCATTCCCCCCTTTGGCTTTCTCATTGACTACCTGACCTACGGCGGGCTGTACCGGGACGCCTGGCTGGATGTCCGGCCCCAGGAAATGCTGACGGACCTGTTCGTCTACACCCCCGATCGGACGCATGCCCATATTTCCTGGACGGCCGGGCCGGAATATCCCGTCCGGGTGGAGCTTTACGCCCCTGACGGCAGCCTTTCCGCCGCCGGGACGGCGGCCCCCGGCGCGGGGGCGCTGGCCTTGGAGGTTCCTGACGCCCTGCCCTGGAATTTGCAAACACCCAACCTCTATACCTGCCGGGCCGTTCTGCTGGAAAACGGGAAAGCGGGAGACGAGCAGCGGACCACCTTCGGCTTCCGCACCGCCCGCTTCCAGGCCGACGGGTTCTACCTGAACGGGGAAAAGGTGTTCCTCCGGGGCTTAAACCGGCACCAGGCCTACCCCTACATGGGCTACGCCGCGCCGGAGCGGCTCCAGCGGGAGGACGCCCGCATTTTGAAGCAAGAGCTGTGCTGTACCATCGTTCGCACCAGCCACTATCCCCAGAGTCCCCACTTTATCGACGAGTGCGACCGCCTGGGGCTGCTGGTGTTTACCGAGATCCCCGGCTGGCAGCACATTGGAGACGACGCCTGGCAGGACCAGGCGGTGGAGAACGTCCGGGAAATGGTGATGCAGTACCGCAACCACCCCAGCGTCATTCTCTGGGGGGTGCGGATCAACGAGAGCCAGGACAACGATCCCCTCTACCGCCGCACCAATGCCCTGGCCCACGCCCTGGACCCCAGCCGCCAGACCTCCGGCGTCCGCTATATCCTGCACAGCCACCTGCTGGAGGATGTGTACGCCTACAACGACTTTTCCCATGTGGGGAACAACCCCGGGGTCCGTCCCAAGCGGGAGGTGACCGAGGAGATGGAGAAGCCCTTCTTCATCACCGAGTGCAACGGCCACATGTTCCCCACCAAATCCTTCGACCCCTGGCAGAAGCGGCAGGACCATGCCCTGCGCCATGCCCGGGTCCTGGACGACGCCATGGCCGACGGGGAGCACGCCGGACTGCTGGCCTGGTGTATGTTCGACTACCCCACCCATCAGGACTTCGGCTCCGGGGACCGGGTGTGTTACCACGGGGTGCTGGACGCCTTCCGCAACCCCAAGCCCGCCGCCGCCGTCTACGCCTCCCAGGGGGAGGAGCGGCCGGTGCTGGAGGTGGGCTCCTGCATGGACATCGGAGACTATTCCCAGGGCCGGGTGGACCAGGTCTACGCCTTCACCAACGCCCAGGAGGTCCGACTCTACAAAAACGGGGAATTTGTGGCATCCTTCCGCCCCAAGGGCTACAAGGCGCTGGCCCACGGCCCCATCCGCATTGACGACACCGTGGGCGCCCAGTTGGAGACCATCGAGGGCTTCGATCCGGAGAAGGCCGCCGCCCTCCGTGCCTCCCTGCTGTCTGCCGGGCGGTACGGCTTTGAGGGCATGCCCGAGGAGGACCGGGCGGCCATGGACCGGACCCTGGAGCGGTATCACATGACCTTTGACCAACTTTACGGCCTCTACGGAAAATATGTGGGCAACTGGGGCGGCAAAACACCGGTTTGGCGCTTCGACGCCGTGGAGAACGGACAAGTGACCGCCTCCGTGACCCGGGGCCCGTCTACCCGGCTCCATTTGGAGGCCACGGCCTGCGCCACCCTGCTCACCGAGGGCAGCGGCTATGACGCCGCCGCCGTGCGGATCCGGGTGCTGGACGAATTTGGCAATGTGGCCCCCTACGCCCAGCTGCCGGTGAAGCTGACGGTCACCGGTGCGGCGGCGCTGATTGGGCCGGACGTGGCCGTTCTGGAGGGCGGCTGCACCGGCGCCTATGTCCGCACCGTGGGCAGGCCCGGGGAGGCCATTCTGACCCTGACCGCCCCCCAGACCGAGCCGGTCACGGTCCGCTTCCAAGTCGAGGAGCGGGAATAATCGTATTCTACCGCCCAAGGATGCGGTGAAAAGAATTTAGAGGAGGATAATTCATGAAAAAAACCTGGAAGCGGGCGCTGTGCGCCCTGATGGTCCTGGTCCTGGTGCTGGCGGTGTGCCCCGTCCTGGCCTTTGCCGCCGGGGAACTGACCATCATGCTCCACTACCACCGGCCCGACGACAACTACGAGGGCTGGGACGTGTGGGCCTGGCCCGATGGCCAGGGCGGCGACGCCATCCCCTTTGAGGAGGTGGACGGCGAGATGGTCGCCACCATCCCGGTGCCTGCCGGGACCACCAAGGTGGGCTTTATCGTCCGCCAGGGCGGCGACTCCTGGAGCGCCAAGGACGTGGACGCCGACCAGTTCATCGAGCTGGGCGAGATCGTCGCGGGAACGGTCCACATCTATGTGGAGTCCGGCGTAGAGGGCTACACCCAGGAGAACGGCCCCGACGTGATCACCGGCGTGCAAGTGACCGGGGCCAAGTACGACATTGACAAGGTCAGCGTCCGGGTTACCACCACCGCCGACGTCAAGAGCGAGGACCTGACTTCCGCGTTCCAGATCCAGGGCCCCGACGGCTCTGTTGAGATTCAGTCCGTGGTCCAGAACGGCCGGGGCTCCTACATCGTGGCGCTGGCCGCGCCTCTGGACACCGAGCAGACCTACCAAATCATCTACGACGGAACGGAGTTCAAGATCACCATGCCCAACATCTATTCCACCCCGGGCTTTGAGGAAGCGTACACCTACGAAGGTACCGATCTCGGCGCGGTCTGGACCAAGGAAAAGACCACCTTCCGGGTATGGGCGCCCACGGCCCAGGCGGTGTCCGTCAACCTCTATGCCGGCGGCACGGCAGGAGAGAATGATCTGATCGAGACCCTCCCCATGACCGCCGATGAGGCCGGCACCTGGGTGGCGGAGAAGGAAGGCGACCTGAACGGCACCTACTACACCTATTCCGTTACCGTAGGCGGGGAGACCGTGGAGGCCTGCGACCCCTATGCCCGGACCACCGGCGTCAACGGCCAGCGGGCCATGGTCATCGACCTGGATTCCACCGACCCCGAGGGCTGGGACACCGACGCCAACCCCCACGCCGGGGAGGGCTACACCGACGCCATCATCTATGAGCTTCACGTTCGGGACCTGTCCACCGACGAAAATTCCGGCATCACCAACGTGGGCAAATTCCTGGGCCTGACGGAGACCGGCACCAAGACCCCCGGCGGCGTGGCCACCGGCCTGGATCACATCAAGGAGCTGGGCGTCACCCATGTCCACCTGCTGCCCAGCTATGACTACGGCTCCGTGGACGAGACCAAGCTGGATCAGCCGCAGTTCAACTGGGGCTACGACCCGGTGAACTACAACGTCCCCGAGGGCTCCTACTCCACCGACCCCTACCACGGCGAGGCGCGGGTGCAGGAAATGAAGCAGATGGTTAAGTCCCTCCATGAAAACGGCGTCAGCGTCATTATGGACGTGGTCTATAACCATGTGCAGAGCGGCAGCGACTTCTGCTTCAACAAGATCGTGCCGGGCTACTTCTCCCGGATCGACGACAACGGCAACTATTCCAGCGGCTCCGGCTGCGGCAATGACACCGCCTCCGAGCGGAGCATGGTCCGCAAGTACATCGTGGAGTCCGTGAAATACTGGGCCGATGAGTACCACATCGACGGTTTCCGGTTTGACCTGGTGGGTCTGCTGGATACCGAGACCATCAACCAGATCGTGGAGGAGGTCCACAAGGACCATCCCGACGTGATCTTCTACGGCGAGGGCTGGACCATGACCACCACCGTGACCAAGCAGGGCGTTGCCCTGGCCACTCAGACCAATTCCGAGAAGACCCCGGGCTTCGCCTTCTTCTCCGACACCATCCGGGACGCCCTGAAGGGCAGCGTGTTCAGCCATGAACCCGGCTTTGTCTCCGGCGCCACTACCCAGACGGGGACCATCCGCCAGTGCTTCCAGGCCATCACCAGCTGGTGTACCAACCCGTCCCAGATCGTCAACTACGCCTCCTGCCATGACAACAACACCCTGATGGACCGGCTGGCCCTGTCCCGGCCCGACGCCAGCAGAGCCGACTACATTCGGATGAACAATCTGACGGCGGCCATCTACATGACGGCCCAGGGCATCCCCTTCATGCAGGCCGGTGAGGAAATGCTCCGCACCAAGGTCAACGAGGACGGCAGCTTCAACGAGAACAGCTACAACGCCTCCGATGAGGTGAACAGCCTGAAGTGGGCCACCCTGGAGGACCCGGAGTACGCCAGTGTCTTTGAGTATTACAAGGGCCTAATCGCCTTCCGGAAGGCCCACGCCGGCCTGCGGCTCACCACCGCCGAGGACGTGAAGGCCAACGTCACCGCCGTGGAGGGTCTGCCGGACAATGTGGTGGCCTTCCAGATTAAGGGCGGCGCCGGCGGCGAGGAGTCCGACGGACTGTACCTGATCTTCAACGCCAACCCGGAGGCGGTGGACATCCAGCTGCCCGCCGGCAACTGGGATGTGTGCGTCAACGCCGAGAAGGCGGGGAAGGAGACCCTGGAGACGGTCAGCGGCAAGGTGTCCGTGGAGCCCATCTCCGCCCTGATCCTGGTGAAGGGCGAGGGCGGCGACCCTGAGCCCACCCAGTCCGAGCCCACCCAGACGCCCACCGTACCGCCCACCACCCAGCCCCAGCAGGAGCAGGGCTCCGGGATCAATGGCGGCCTGATCGCCGGCATCCTGGGCGCGGCGGCGGTGATCGCCGGTGTGGTCGCCGGCTGCGTCTTCTACCGCAAAAAGAAAAAATAATTCCCTATACCCTTCGCGCCCCCGGAGCTACACGCTTCCGGGGGCGTTTGCCGGTGGAATCGGCGGGAACCCCCCCGCAAGGCATTGCAATCCGCCCTAAAATCTCGTACAATGGACGCGAGCCGCCGAAGATTGCGGCGGCGGATTATTTTTTGAGAAAAATGCCCATTCTGAAAGGGCCATGTTAGAAAAAAGTTAGAATTTCCCTTTACAATCACAATGGGGAGGGATGCCGCGTGGGCAAAACGATTTTAATCATCGACGACGAGCGGGACATGGGCGTGATGCTCCGCCGGTATTTCGAGCTGAACGGGTACAGCGTCATGCTGGCGGAAAACGGCCGGTCCGGCATCGAAAAGGCGGGAAAACAGCCGGATCTGATCCTGCTGGACGTGAATATGCCGGACTTAGACGGGATCGAGGTCTGCCGCCGGATCCGGGAGTACGTCTCCTGCCCGATTTTGTTCCTCACCGCCCGGGTGGAGGACCCGGACAAGCTGGCGGGCTTCGCCGCCGGGGGCGACGACTATATCCTCAAGCCCTTCTCCATCGACGAGCTGGGCGCCCGGGTGGAGGCCCATCTGCGGCGGGAGGAGCGGCGGGCGGGCACGTCCCACCGGGTCTGGTTCGACGGGAGCTTCGCCATCGACTATACCGCCCGGGAGGTCCGCTTCCAGGGAAAGCCGATTCCCCTGAAGCCCAAGGAATTTGCCATTGTGGAGCTGCTGTCGGCCTATCCGGGCCAGCTTTTCAGCAAGGAGCGCATTTTTGAGCATATCTGGGAGCTGGACAGCGACACCGACGAGAATGTGATCATGGAGCACATCAGCCGCATCCGGGCCAAGCTGGCCCAGGCGGGCTGCAAGCCCTATATTCAGACGGTCTGGGGGAGCGGATATAAATGGGTAAAATCGTAAGCAGGATCCGGCGGTGGTACCGCAGCATCCCCATTTGGCTGGCGTTTCTGCTGCTCGCGGCGGCGGGGCTGCTGGGGGCGGCGTATTTAGCCAACCATGTGACCAGCTTCACCTACGGAGAGATGGCCCAGATCCAGCTCCGGTATGACAATATCGAGCCTTTGGACTTCGGGGATATGGTGGCCAGTGAGACCCTGGACACCGTGGATGTGGTGATCTGGCAGGGCTGGGGGGAGCAGACCAAGCTCTCTACCGGCGCCTACCGGCTGTACCGCTCCTGGTCGCTGCTGGCCCGGTTCGGGCCGGTGGCCATTTATTCGGCGCTGCTGCTGTTGGCGGTGATGGTGTTCTACCGCTCCAAGGTGAAAAAGCCCCTGACCATGCTGGAGGCCGCCTCGGACAAGATCGCCCAAAATGAGCTGGACTTCTCCCTGAATTATGAAGGCCAGGACGAAATGGCCCGGCTCTGCGGCGCCTTTGAGAAGATGCGCTCCGCCTTGGATGGGAACAATCGGAAGCTGCTCCATCTGCTGGACGAGCGGCGGCAGCTCAACGACGCCTACACCCACGACCTCCGGACCCCCATTGCCGTGCTGAAGGGGTACACGGAGCTGCTGGAAAAATACCTGCCCGCCGGAAAACTGTCGGATCAGGAGGTGTTGGAGACCGTCCGGACCATGTCCGCCCAGGTCGCCCGGCTGGAGCAGTTTGTGAGCAGCATGAACACGGCCCAGGGGATCGCGGACCTGACCATCCGGCGGGAGCGGGTCCCCACGAAGGACGTGGTCTCCGGCATGGAGGAGACGGCGAAGCTCCTGAGCGGCGGGAAGGGCCTGGAATATACGTTCAGCGCCCCCACTTCCGCCGACACCCTGACCATCGACCCTGCCGCCGTGAATCAGGTGTTTGAAAATCTGCTGGGCAACGCCCTGCGCTTTGCCAGGTCCAAAATCACCTTGGAACTGACCCTGGAGGGGCCGCTGCTGACCCTCCGGGTGGCCGACGACGGCAAGGGCTTCTCCCCCAAGGAGCTGCTCTCCGCCACCAAGCCCTATTACTGCGGGGAGCAGGAGCCGGGGAGCTACCACTTCGGCCTGGGGCTCCACATCTGCCGCACCCTCTGCGAAAAGCACGGGGGCAGCCTGCTTTTGCGCAACGGCCCCGACGGCGGGGCGGAGGTTATCGCGAATTTTTCCTGTGAACCGGGAGAATTGTTAGAAAAAAGTTAGATTCCCCCAATAAAATGATCGTGCTGGCGGATTAAAGGTGACGTGGGTTCGATTCCCGTCACCTAAAGCCGACACGATCATTTTTTTGGAGGGAATAATATGAAAAAGAGGATGATCGCCGCCCTGCTGGCGGCCCTGCTGACCCTGACTCTGGCGGCCTGTAACGGCAGCCCCGCCGCCCAGACAAGCGGCGGAGAGGAATTTCAGAAAAATATGCACCAGGCCCAGGGCTTCGGCCTCTGGTTGACCACCTTCTGCGAGACGGAGGACGGGTTCTACTTTGAGTACGGCCCGCTGTACTACCTGGAGAAGGCCACCATGACCGCCACCGTGGTCTGCGCCAAGCCGGACTGTCAGCACAATGACAGCACCTGCAACGCCGCCATCAATGCCGATACCCTCTGGCCCTCCGGGGACAAGCTCTTCTACACCACCGACGACTACGCCATCGTGAACGGCATCCGGGAGGACTACGGCAGGCGGGTCTTTTCCGTGAATCGGGACTGCACCGGTCGAAACAAGGTCCAGGAGCTGGACTTCGAGGTGGACGGCGACAACTCCGTTCATACTACCACGCCCATCTGCCACCGGGGCTCGGTGTACTTTGTGTACAGCGACGTGCTCTACCGGGTGCCCCTGGGGGAGGACATCCAGAAGGCGGAGGCCATCTGGGGCGAGGAGGCCAAGCCCCAGGAGACGCCGGAGGGCTTTGAAGGCCTCGGAGGCTTCACGGGCCACGTCATCACCATGACGGGCAAGGAGCCCAGCTACACCCTCTGGGCTGACGGGGACTTTGTGTACTTCATGGTGAACACAGAGCAGGACGACGGGGCCCAGCGGGACACCCTGTTTTCCTATAATGTGAATACCAAAGAAGTCAAGCAGGTCTGGGTCACCCCCACCACCGACGTGGTGGGCCCTTGGGAGTTCGGGAAGGAGCAGTCGAACGTCACCTCCTTCACCCTGAGTTCTTCGGAGGATGTGGACCAGTGGTACGTCCTGGACGGGTACATCTACTTTTTCCTCTCCCAGAACGGCATGTGGCGGTGCAGCCTGGAAACCGGGGAATATGAAAAGCTGGCGGACACCACCGCCCAGGCCACCTATGGCACCGCCATCTTCTCCGACGACTATATGTGCCTGCTCAACGACGGTCCGGCCCTGGACTACTTTACCAAGGAGCTGGCGGTGGGCTCCCCCCAGCGCGCCGGCGGGGACACCATCTTTGTCTATGATCTGACGGGGAAGCTCCAGAAGACCCTTCCTCTGACGGGTCTGCTGGAGGACCGGGAGGCCCTGGGGTATTTCCTCCTGTTCCAGTCCGGGAGCCAGCTGTATTTCCTGGCGGACGCGGGGATCGTCACGGACAACGGCCCCATCACCCAGGGCAATTACACCGTCAGCGGCGAGCAGAAGGAGGAGCACAATCTTCTGTGCTGCCTGGATCTGGAGACGGGGTCAATCACCCAGATCATGGAATTTGACCACTGAGGCGGCCTCATGAAGCTGGAGCTGCGGAACCTGACCAAAAAATACGGGAATTTCACCGCCCTGGACCGGGTCAGCATTACCTTCACCGAGGGCGTCTACGGCATCCTGGGGGCCAACGGGGCGGGAAAAAGTACCATGATGAACCTGCTGACCGACAACATTGCCCGCACCGGGGGGCAGATCCTGTTCAATGGGGTGGACATTCTGCGGCTGGGTCCCCGCTTCCGCCGGGTCCTGGGCTATATGCCCCAGCAGCAGGGCTGCTACGACCACATGACCGCCCAAACCTTCCTGTCCTACATGGCCGACCTGAAAGCCATCCCCAAGCGCCGGGCCAGCCGGGAGATCGAGCGGCTTCTGGAAGTCACCAACCTGACCGACGTGCGACACAAGAAGCTGGGGGGCTTCTCCGGGGGCATGAAGCAGCGGGTGCTGCTGGCCCAGGCCCTGCTGGGCAACCCCAAGGTGGTGATCCTGGACGAGCCCACCGCCGGCCTGGACCCCAAGGAGCGGATCCGCATCCGAAATTTTATCTCCTCCATGTCCCGCCGGCGGATCATTCTTCTGGCCACCCATATCGTCAGCGATATTGAATCCATCTCCGACGAAATACTGATGATGAAGCGGGGAAGAGTGGTGGGGCTGGACACCCCAGCGGGCCTGCTGGAGAGTGTGGCAAGCAAGGTCAAGGAGCTGCCCTGTGAGCCTTACGAATTGGAGTGGATGCAGGAGCGGTATAAGGTGGGCAACGTGTTCCAGCGGTACGGAGAGACCTGGATCCGGGTGGTGGGGGACAAGCTCCCGCCCATCGGCGAGTTTGTGCCGGATCACCTGACGCTGGAGGACGTGTACCTGTACTATTTGGGGGAGTGACATGGGAGAACTGTTCCGGATTTTCTCCAACCGCCGGCTGCTTCTGGCTCTGGCGCTGCTCCTGGCGGCAAACGGGTTTCTGTTCCTCCGGGAGCAGGGGGAAAAGGACTATGGACTGGATCTGACCCTTCCCAGCGGGGGCGTGGTGGTATTTGACGGCACCTTCTCCCTGCCGGAGGAGAAGGTGGATGGAAAAGCGGCTTACGGGCGGTACTTGGAATGGCTGGAACAGGTGAAGGACCTGCCCCTGGGCGAGGCGGCCGCGGGGTTAGAGGAGCGGAAAGAGGCGCTTTCCCATCGGGTCAGCGGCGATGACGCCACGGAGGACGAGCGCCTGGACTATGTGGCGGTGAACAATCTGCTGCCGCGGGTCGAGTATTTGCAAGGGTATGGGGCGTACCTGGCAACCATCCAGGAGAACAAGGAGAAAATGCTGAGCTTTTCCCTTTTTAACGACGCGGGGAGCTTCAGCGGCCGCAACATTCTGAAAACAGCGGAGGAATTTGAAAAGCTGGAGGGGGTGGAGCTGACCCTGGGGGCCGACGGGGCGGTGGAGGCGCTGCTGTCCTTCCGGCTCACCGATTATTTGCTCCTGACGGCGCTGCTCCTGATCTGCCTGGCCTTTTTAGAGGAGCGAAAGACGGGGCTGTGGAGCGTGATCCACGCCACTGCCTGGGGGCGGCTGCGGCTGGCAATTAACCGGGCGGGGATTTTGCTGCTGTCGGCGGCCTGGGCCGTGGTTTTGTTCTACGGCGCCGACCTGGTTCTGGGTTTTTCCCTCTATGGGGGACTGGGGGACCTGGGCCGGGCGGCCCAGTCGGTGGAGGCCCTGGGCAGGCTTCCGGCCCTCTGGACGGTGGGGGGCTTCCTGGTCCGCTTCCTGCTGCTGCGGATCGCCGCCGCCTATTTTACGGGGCTGCTGCTGTGGCTGCTGCTCTCAGCGGTGAGCAACGCCAAATACGCCATCGTGGTGGCGGCGGGGGCGCTGGCGGCGGAGTACGGATTATATACCCTTTTGCCGGTGCAAAGCGTTTGGAATCTGCTGAAATACTTCAACCTCTTCACCTACATCAGCCTGTCCGACCTGTACACCAACTACTTAAATATCGATGTTTTCGGTTTCCCTCTGGGGATTCGGGGCATCTCCCAGCTGGCGCTGCTGCCCCTTTGCCTGGGGGCGGCGGCGGGATGCGTCGCCGTTCAGTGCCGGAAAAAGCCCGCCGCCGGGCGGGACCTGCTAGGCCGGCTGGCCATGGGGATCAACCGGATCACGGACAAGGGGCTGACCCGCCTGGGACTTCTGGGCATGGAGCTCCACAAGTCGTTGTGGATCCAGAAGGGGATCGTGATCGTGGCGCTTCTGATCTATGGGACTGGGACGCTTCAATATACCGTCAGCGTCCCCATCGCTACCGCGGCGGAGCGGGTGGCCCGGCAATATACCGCCCTGTTTGCGGGGGAGATTACCCCGGACACCTTTTCCCGGATGGACGCGGCACAGGCGGAGCTGGAGGAAAAGCTGGCGGCATATGAAACCGCCAAAGCCGCCTATGAGGCCGGAGAGATGGACTACGCCCAATTCGCCGAATACGCCCAGGACTCCTCCGCGGCAAAGACCAGCCTGGAGGGACTGGAGCTGGTGCGGACTCGGGCCCAAGAACTGACCACCCTTGGGTCCGAGAAGGGCTTTACCCCCTGGCTCCTGGACGAGATCCCCTTTGAAAGCGTGTACGGCCCCGGGGCCCAAAACAACCAGCACCGGGCGGCGACGGCGGCGCTGCTGGCGCTGACCCTGCTCCTGGCCGGAAGCATGGCCTATGAGGGCCAGTCCGGCATGACCGCCCTGCTCCATTCCACGGCCCGGGGCAGGGGCGCGCTTCTGTGCCGGAAGCTGCTGCTGGCGGCGATGGCCTCGGGGTTTGTCACCGGGGCCGTCTATGGCCGGGAGGTGTACGCCCTGGCGACCCGCTTTTCCGCCACCGCCTGGGCCGCCCCGGTGCGGAATCTGTCCATGCTCCCGGAATTTCCCCTCAACTGCTCCGTCGCCGGCTGGCTGGCGCTGCTGAACGCCTACCGGTGGCTCCTTCTGTTCTGCGCCGGGGTGCTGACGCTTCTGATTTCCAAGCTGGCCGGACGCATGGAACGGGCGTATCTCGCCGCCACGGTGGGGCTGCTGCTGCCATCCCTGCTGTACGCCTATTTGGGGGTCGGGCTGTTCCGCCCCCTGGCCCTGATCCTGCCGGTGGAGGCCGTGCCGCTACTGCTCCCGGAAAACGGCGCGGTTTCCGCGGCGCTATTTTGGGGCGGGGCGGTGGCGGCCCTGGGGACGGGAAGCGGCTATCTACTGTTCCGCTCCGCCGGCAGCGGGGCGAAAACGCCAGGCCGCCTTTTCGGCAGGCGTCCCCGCTGGCAGCCCCGCTATCTGCGAAAATAGAGGGCCGGAGGCTCCGGGAAAAGATCCGCTCTTGTATTTCTTCCCGGTCTGTGGTATGATGGACCCAGAATGAAAAGGGAGGGAGCGCCATGTTTTTCTTTTTCCCGTACTTTGCCCTGCCGATGTTCTACCAGACCGCGATTTATTTTCTGGCCTCGGTGCTGCCGGCGTATTTTCTGATGCGTTATGTCTACCACCAGGACCTGATGGAGAAGGAGCCGCCCAGGCTGCTGCTGAGCCTGGTGGGGAGCGGCATTCTGGCGGCCCTGGCGGCCATCGTCCTGGAGCAGATCGGGCAGATGATTTTGGATTATAACGTCGCCGCCGACGATCCCAACTATATCTACTACCTGGCGTTTCTGACCGTGGCCGTTGTGGAGGAGGGGACCAAATTCTTCTTCCTCTACCGCCGCACCTGGCGGGACCCCAACTTCAATTACCGGTTTGACGGCATTGTCTACGCCGTCTTTGTCTCCCTGGGCTTCGCCGCCTTTGAAAACGTGAAATATGTGTTTAGTTACGGCCTGTCCGTGGCCCTGCCCAGGGCCGTGCTGGCGATTCCCGGCCACATGGGCTTCGCCGTGTTTATGGGGGTGTTCTACGGTCGGGCCAAGCTGCTGGAAAACCAGGGGGATCCCTTTGGCAGCCGGTGGAGTCTGATTTTGGGCTACCTGGCCGCCGTGCTGCTCCACGGAATTTACGATTCCTGCTGCATGACCGGTACCACCTTGTCCACCGTAATTTTCACGGTGTTCGTCATTGTGATATACATTGTGGTGTTCCGCCTGATCAAGCGGCAGGCCCAGACGGACCAACCAATATAAGAATAGCGAAACAAACCAGCGGGCGGACTCTCAAGAGTCCGCCCGCAAAATAGAAACCGCACCGCTGGGGAGAGGGCAATGGGATATTACACGGATTGCGGCTGCATCAAATAAAGTGTTTTGCCGTCTGTGATCATTGCGTTTTTGGTATTGTACAATAGATCAACAGATTGCAGATTCTCAATAAAGGGCCGCATCCGGCAATCTTCCAAAGCTTCAAAGACCCCCAGCTTTTGCGCTGCGGCATCGCGGTTGTAATTTCCAATCGCGTCTCCGGCACGAATGAGGGCTTCATCCACCGGGCCCTCTCGGATCACGGGAATAGAGGCAATCGCCTTGCCGAGCCCTTTTGCGGCAGCGCCGATGCCGCCGATCACTTGAGCTTCAATCGCGGAATGCTGGTATTTTGCGATCTGGGAATGACAATCGGCGTACAATGCGTTGTAACGCTTTGCAACCGCAAGCAATTTATCTGTAATGTTCTCAAGAACGGCTGTTTCAAAATCTCCTTGAAGCAGAACATCCAGGAAAGAGCTGAACGCATATAGATGGCAGGCCAACTGATATTCCGCAAACTGATAGGCAAGGGCATTGAGCAGTTTTTCAGAATCCTTCGCTCCATGAATGCCCTTTTGCTTTTGTAATTCGGAAGATATCTCCTCCTGATAGAAAAGGATGTCCCTGTGGGCGTCCTTTTTCACTGACAGGACCGTCTGAAGCCTGGATAAACAGAACTGCTCCTTTTGGCAGTTAAGTTTGTATTCCTCCATGATTTCTGACAGCATATTCAGGTTGCCGCGCTGTGTGGTCTGCTTTTCAAGTTTTAAGAACTGAAGCACTTCATCCACGCTCTGCTGAATCCCGTCCAGTTTTTTCTCAATAGTCATCAATGCGACGGCTACAACCATCAGCATTGGGTCCACCGGCATCACGGTCGTTGAAGTTTCATTGACGGGCAATCCGTCGATTGGTTTAAAGCGCAGCCTTCCGGCGATCACCTGCTTGCCCTGATCGTTGAACTGTATAATGTTGCCGACGGTTCCGTATTCATTCGCGCGCAAAAATCCATCAACGCCCTTGGGATTGATGCCTACAAACAGGGTCTCTTTGGTCGCGACGGTTTTTGTAACAGAATGTACGATCGTTCGTGCGCCCTCCGGAATCTGCGCAAATGCGGTACCCACGGCTGCGAGGCCGGCAAGGGGAATTTGCTGATAGGCGGACAACTGATTTTCCGGGATTTTCACGACCGGAAATGCGTCACTGGCAACGGCGCCAACTGAGGTTTCCTCATTCGAGGTGATTTCAGCGGAATCACTTTTCCCAATCAGCGCGTTCCATGCGTCTTTGAGTCCCATAGTGTTACCTCCTGCTTTTATAGGGTATGTTCATTATAGCCCTTGAAAATAACGCGAATGATGGCGCTAAAATTATAGCATATAACCTTCCGCATTCGCAAGTGCAGTCGGAATACTTTAGAAGTTTTTTTGCTGCTGTCAGCTGCTTTACGGCCTTGCTCCCTCGGGCATTTTCCCTTGACAAATATCTGGGAAATTGGCATAATGAATGAGAAAAAATCACCTATTTAAGGACGGAACGAAAAATGAGCGAACGGCAGACGCCCCCCGAGGGAATCGAGATTCGGGGCGGCAGAGTCCATAATCTCAAGAATATCGACGTGGACGTGCCCCTGCACAAGATCGTGGGCATCGCCGGGGTGTCCGGCTCGGGCAAGTCCTCCCTGGCCCTGGGCATTTTGTACGCGGAGGGCTCCCGGCGGTACTTAGAATCCCTGTCCACCTATACCCGGCGGCGGATGACCCAGGCGGAGAAGGCCCAGGTGGACGAGGTGCGCTACGTCCCCGCCGCCCTGG